>JADHUC010000391.1 GCA_016784735.1 Pirellulaceae bacterium
CCTTCGAAGCGGCCCCGGATACTCTCTCCCGTGCGGGTGTCCCACAGTTGCAGCCGTCCGTATTGACCGCCGCCTAGAATCCGCGCGCCGTCCGGGCTGAACGCCACGTCGTAGACAGCGCGGAGTTGGGGTTGGAGGGTAACAGCCTCCTCACCCGTAGTGACGTCCCACACCTGAACCCCCTTCGAACCTGCACTGGCAATCAAGTTTCCTTCGGGGCTGAACGCCACGCCGCGGACCCCTGCGCTACGCAACGCGAGAAGTTCCTCGTCGCCAAAACAGAGTACTTCTTTCCCGGTCGTGGCGTCCCAAAGTCTGAGCGTTGCGCCACCGGCGACGATCCGCGTCCCGTCGGAATTGAACGCGGCACTTTGCAGCGCGCCGGCTTGACCGTTGAGAGTCAGCAACGGCTCGCCCGTATCGATGTCGGATACGCTGATCGTTCCGCCGCTAATCGAGACGACCCGCTTCCCGTCATTGCTCAAGGCCACAGCGTTGCGGGGACCTGGTCGTGTGTCCCAAATCTTGATGGCTTGGTCATCGTGTGACACTAGCCGGCTGCCATCGGGGCTGAACGCCACGTACATAACCTGGCTTGTGTGGCCCAGCAGCCTGGTGATTTCTCTTCCACTGGCCACATTCCAGATCCGGACTGTCGAGTCGTTGCCTCCAGACGCGATCCGCGTTCCATCGGGACTGAACGCCACACTATTCACTCCTTTCGCGTGGCCATGCAACGTTCGAATCGGGCGCCCGCTGGCGACGAACCACAACCGCACTTGCCCCGGGTACATCGCGGCGGTTCCCTCGGCCAAGGCAATCACTTTTCCGTCCGGACTGAATGCGACGTTCCAAACAACTTGTTCTCCGGTGATTTCCAGCAGTTCCTCACCGCTTGCCGCATCCCAGATTCGGCAGGTATTCAACCACGCGGTGGCAACACTTTGCCCATCCGGACTGTAAGCGACACTCGTCGCGGCTGCGACGGGCCCGCTCTTGCCACGCAGCGTGAGGAGCTCGTCGCCGGTGGTCGCTTCCCAGATCTTGACTTCGCCAAATCCTCCTGTGGCAAGTCGCGTCCCGTCGGGGCTGAACGCGAGCGCCTTCGACAGCGCCACTCCGAACTTCAACAGTTCCTTGCCCGTTGCGGCATCCCACACCTTGACCGCCCTTGCCTGGCCGTCGTAGCCGGCAAGCCGCGTACCGTCGGGACTGAACACCGGGCAATAGAGCCATGCGGGCGAGTTAACGAGGGTGACGAGGTCTTCGCCGTTCACGGCGTTGCAGATCCTGTTCCCATTGGTGAATCGTCTGCCGTCCGGGCTCAATGCCATCCTCGCGCTGAGTCCCGACCCATAGAAGTTGTCGGAAACGCTAAGCAGTTCCGGATGGCACAACTGCTTCAAGTAGCGCCACTCCCAGTCGCGCAGTCGCGGCAGACAGGTGTCGAGAACCTCTTCCGCTTGACGTACGTCATTGGTAGATAGACTCCTGTCGGCCAGCGAGACCTGCGCAAGATAAAGTTGCCCCCTGACCTCTTCGGCGGCGGCGAGAGCCTCGGCCTCACTTTTGGTGGCTCGCTTTTTCTCCCGCAAGGCTTCCGCCGCTTTCTTGTTGGCCCGCTCGCGTTGCGTCCGTTCTTCTCCCCTGGCTTGGTCCGCCGCCGATCGCAGCCTAGCTTGTTCTGTGGCAAATGCTGTCTGCTGTTCGGCAAGCTTCTTTTGTTGCACGGCAAGAATTGGCCCGCCGATGCTCAAGGCAAGCAGTAGAACAACAGCGGTCGCCCACAAGCCCGCCAAGATCGGCTTACGCTTGCACCAACGCCAAGCCCGCGCCGACGCGCTGATGGGGCGCGCGTGAATCGGTTCGCCTTCGAGGAAGCGCCGCAGCTCGTCAGCCAGATCCTGAGCCGACGCATATCGCCGCTGGCGATCTTTCTCCAGGCACTTCAAACAAATCGTCTCCAAATCCTGCGGCACCTTCGGGTTCAGTGTCCGCGGCGAGACAGGTTCCCGCTCCAGCACCTGCAGCAACGTGTCCAGAGGATTGTCCGCCTGAAACGGCGGCCGACCTGTGACTAACGCATAAAGAATCGCGCCTAGCGAATAGACGTCCGCCAACTCGGTGACTTCGTCCACTTTGCCGGAGGCCTGTTCCGGCGGCATGTAACTGGGCGTACCCAGGATCTGCCCCGTGCCGGTCAAGTTGCTGTCGGATTCCGTCTTCTTGGCCAAACCGAAGTCGGTGACCTTGGGAGTACAAGCTGTCAGCGTAGAGCTGTCAGCCTTCAGCTTTGAATCAGACCCCTCTTGTTCACGGCTGATAGCTGACCGCTGACCGCTACCAGCTAATAACACATTCGCCGGTTTCAGGTCGCGATGAATGACGCCGCGTTCGTGGGCAAAGGCAATCGCCTCGGCGATCTTCTTCGTGTATTCGGCCGCTTCGCGGGGCGGCAGTGGGCCATCTTTGAGTCGGTCGGCCAGGCTTTCGCCTTCGACGAAGCCCATCGAGAAGTAGTGCTGGCCTTCATGCTCGCCAACCTCGAAGATCGGCACGATGCCCGGATGGTCCAGGTTGGCCGCTGCTTCCGCCTCGGTATAGAAGCGTTTGACGTCATCTTCGCTGGCCAATTGCCCGGCGAGAATCATCTTCAAGGCGACAGTGCGGTTCAGATTGATCTGTCGCGCTTTGTACACCACGCCCATGCCGCCACGCGCGATCTCTTCCAGCAGTTCATAGTCGCCAAAGTAGCGAACCTTGCCGCTGACCCCGGCGGTTGGCTTCATCGCAGCGCCCACATTGGGTGAACTCGGAGCAAGCGTCGGAGCATCCAGACCCGGAGTGGTAGGCTGGTTGGGCGCGAGCGTGGGCATTGGCAACCTGGCATCTTCGTCCGCGCCGAGCTTGGCCATCTCGTCGATCTTCCGCTTGTCCGCAAAGAACTCGCGCAACTGGCCGGCAAATTCAGGATACTGCTCCAGCAGCTTCTCCTCGTCCGGCGACTCTCCGGCTTCCACCGCTTGCAGGTATTCCGCCAAGATTGCGTTAATCTGCGGAGACAGCCCAGGCTCAGCAACCTGCTGCGAATCATCACCTTCTGCGGATGCAGGAGCTGGTGAGTTGCGTACAAGCAACACGAACGTGTCGTCCTTTAAGCTGATAATTGTCTCACTGCACTCGCGACAACTTTCGAGATGCTCTGCAATCTTCTCGGCCTCGGACGGGTCGATTTTCCCGAGACCAAACGCCGCGAGTTGATCCTTTTCTGGGTGTTCTTGGAATCCATCGCTCATCGGTCACACTCCTTCCAGTCGGAGCACGGGATGTTTCGCTAAATAGAAAGAGCAGAAGCCGCCGAATTCTCACGCCTGCGGATGAGATTTCTGCAAAAAACTGTAAGCTGTGCGACGACAACGACTTGCGTCGAGGTTCGCCGTGCGGCTGGCTGCCCCCCCAGCGAATTCGACTACAGGGAGTCGACCAGACCAGCGGCTTCGCGACGCAATGCGTTCAGAACTCGGTGACGAGCCATATAGACGGAACCGAGCGGCATGCCGAGTTCCGCGGCCACTTGATCAGGGCTTTGACCATCAAACATCTGCCGATGAAATGCTTCCCATGTTTTCGCCTGAAACTTCGGCCGGACGAGTTCAATCAGTTTGGCAATCACATCGCGGTCGTGCTGCTCGTTCCAGATTCGGCTTAACTCGCTGGATTCATCCTCTAGCTGATTGAGTTGCTGAAGCATGCCGCTACCGCCCGTCGCGGTCGGACGGTGGTCTCGGGCACGCCAATAGTTCCGCAGGCGATTGACAAGGATCTTTCTCAACCAGTTTCGAAACGCACCTGTTTGTTCATTGTGCTTGAACTTGGGCAGCTCTTGAGAAACAACCGTCAACACATCTTGGACGAGGTCATCGACATCAGCGCCGGTCACCTTGTACGACCGTAGCCAACCACGCACTAACGGCGCGTACAACTCCACAAATCGATTCCAAGAATCAGAACCGGCTGTTTCGCTTAAACGGGCAAGTAGGCTGAGCGACGTTTTGTTCATGAATGACCGGGCATGTGTTTTCACGTTGATTATGCGGTCTTGTGCATGGTCGCATAAGTATACCTGCACTTCAACTTTGCAGTATAGTCTGTCGTCGCTAGTGACAGCAGGCAATACGAGTGACAAGAAGGCGGACGTGATACGATGGAGCACCTCAGTGGGCTGAGCAACCTCGAAGAACTACACCTCAGCCACACGCAGATCACCAACGACGAGCTAAAGCACCCGGAAGGGCTGACTGGTCTGGAAGCGTTGGACCTCCAACACACGCAGGTCACCGAGGAAGGCGTCAAGAAGCTCCAGGAGGCATTGCCAAACTGCGAAATCATTCACTAACCCCTGCCGTTGACGGCATGACCATGAACCAATTCCGCCCGCCGAAACCGAACGCCGTTGGCATCAGTTCTGTTTGTGAATGCTGGCGAGCGGCACGCCTGGAACTTCCTGCTGAAGGAGGATGCCATGTGGACGTGTCAGAAGTGCGGTGAAAACATCGACGACACTGCAGACGTGTGTCGGAATTGCGGTACGTCGAAAGCGGGCGTCGAAGATTCCGCGTTCCAGCGCGACGAAGACGCCCCAGGGGTGAAGCGGTCCATCGACTTTAACCAGCCTTTTGGCGAAAAGGTAAGTCCCTACGTGAGGCCGAAGTCACTGACGCAACCGGCAGGCTTTACCTCACCAAACCACACACGCGTCCCCATCCGACCCCGCCCACAAACCACCAACCGCGCGCAGCTCATGCTTCCCCGCACACCGCTCGTACCACATCTCATCATCCGGCGCCCGCATCGGATCGTCCAAGAACTACTAGCGACCAACACCGCCCCGAAACACACCACTCAGTCTGCCCGCAGAACTCGTTTACCGAGTCAGTCACCCCCGGATGTTTCGGAGCCTCGTAATCGTGACAGCAAATCTTCCCGCTAGGCTTCATCTTCCGACCAACCAACCGCAAGTCCCTGGCGACAGCCGGCCCGTGGTGATCGCCGTCGATGAACGCCACATCGAAAACACCCGGCCGACACAGTCGCAGCAGACTTTGTGCCGGGCCTCGCCACAGTCGCACGTTTGGCCTGTGGGCCACGTTAGCCAACGCGAGCATGGCACGCAGCGGATCTGGGAATCGGTCGGCGGCAATCACGGTGGCTTTCGGTCGGTGATCGGCCACGTAGCAGGCTGTCGAGGCAGTCCATGCCCCAAGCTCAAAGTAAGTGCCTTCGTCCGGGACGAGCTCGACAAGTCGGTCCAGGATGTCCGCCGATTCCAGATGGCACGGTCCGGCGAGCAGCGGCAGATAGATGCCGCGGCCCTTCGTGCCGCTCGGGAACACGTCGTTCTTCATGTCGTCACCTTCCATTCAGGCACTTCACCGGGACTGATGTCGCAATACTCACAAGCTCGTTCGAACTGAGCGACCGGGTCCTTCGACACCCGGCCATGATCCATCAGGCATGCGTCGAACCCTTCGGCAGCTTCGTAGTAGCGATCGTATTGCCCCTGGTAATCGTCACGGTCCATTGTGGAAAGCCAGTGATCGTACTTCCGCGCGGCCGACTTCCAGATGTCCCCGAAGTCCCGACGGCAGACGATCAAGCGGTGGTCGTCAAAGAGCCTCGACTTCTCGACGTAAGCGGCCGGCCAGTCTGGCACCCACAGATCACAAGGCGTCTTTTCGACGAATGCTGGCTTGTCGAGGTCCCGGACCTCGTTAGCGATAGCGTCCAAGAGTCGAGTCGGTCCGATGCGCTTGAGCCAGTTCGCACAGTACAGTCCCGGCCAAGCGATGATTGACGCCGCGTTCTTCGCTTTCAGTGGATTGAGCGTTGCCACACGTTTCCAGCCCAGGTCAATCGGATTGCCCGGCCAGTCTCGGCGCATGACCGTGTTTGTCCACCAGATTCGCGGAAAACCGAGTTCCGCGGGGACGCCTGAACAGTCCGGCGAGTTGAGCAACGCACGTAACAGCCAGGTGGTTCCGGTTCGGGGGAAACCCGTGATGGAAATGAACTTCATACTACCAACCTTCGATCACTGTCCCTGAGTTCCGCTGCCTGATACCAATCGAACTGCACAGCAGGAATCAGTTCGCCATCCCAAACATGCACCTGGCGATCCTGCCGACGTGTCAGTCCCCAGCGATGGTCGATGCCCATGAATCGTGTCCCCAAGATCGGATCATCGTGGTACGGGATGACACGTGGATCGTCGCCACGAACGATTACAGCTTCGGCCGTGTCCAGCCGCTGAAGTTTCAGCCAGCACGGTGGCGACGGATCCGCCGATCTGGCGTAGGTCACGCAGTCCAGGGTCGTCTGGCCCAGGAATCGCCAGGATTGCGGCGATGTGCGGCGATCGCGATCCAACACGCCTTCCCACTGTCCGGACCAGTTTCCATGCCACACGTGGACACAAGCCACCTCTCTGTTATCATCCGAGTCGATTCGCACGCGGCGATCTTCCGGCCAGAGACGCATGAAATGATTGTCGATCGAACCGGCCGATGGGAATACCTCGCTGAACGGCTTGGAACGGCGTCCAGCGAGTGCCCCGGCGCCTACGTGGAACAGCTGGAAGAAGCCCTCTGGCGAGTCTGGCTGTTGATGGGTTGTGAAATTGGGGAAGGGGCTGGGATGATGTTAGGAGCGGCTTGCGACGGTCTGGCGAGTGGGCTGATATGGAGGAAAGGAAAGCATGAAGATTGGAATAATGCTGATCGTCTTCGGCTGTCTACTGTTGTATGGGGGCTATCACCAGTATGCGGATGATCCTGCGAACCCCTTTTGGGTGAAAATCGTGGTGCAGGCGGTGTTCGGCGTCGTTCCCATTCTGGTAGGGCTGTTCCATTGCTGTGGCGTAAAGAAAGAGCGTAGTCTCTTAATCACGGGACCGATGCTGTTCTTCTTCGGCTGTTATCTCTCGTATGTGTATGGCAGTGGGGTAGCGGAAATGCCTACGGATTACCCCTATTTTTGGAAGGGTGTTGTGGGGGTGGTGTTGTTCGGCATTGGTCCCATTCTTCTAGGGCTGGTCCTATGTTGCCGTGGCGTGTTGCTTTGGCGTAGAGAAGATAGGGTGAGCGGAAATGCCAGTGTGGGGACGAGAGGCGGGAATCAGGAAACCCACAAAGAAAGCCACGAAGAAGAAAGTCACACCGAAAGCAACGGGCGGTGATCTGACATCGGCATGGATGGCAAGACGTGCCGAATTGGAGGCGCAGATACCACAACACGTTGACCCACCGAGCAAGGTCAAACCGGACGAAGGCGTGTTTCTCGAATTTGCTCCCATCAAACGGCGTTACGACATTCCCTACGAGAAACAGCAAGACCCAAAGTTGGCCGAAGGGCTACATGCTCTGGTGTAGCGGTCCACCGACTTTCACCAGCCCTTCACTGGAAACGCAAGAGGCCCCTCAAGCCTGGACTCAACGACGCAACCGGCAGGCTTTATTCGAGTCGCGACGAGATCCTCCATGTGCAACGAAGTCTGCCAGCAAGATGCCGAGCCCCTGCCGCTACTGCAGGACTGGTCTGCGACCGCTCGAAATGCTGTTCTGAACGTCATTGAGATCCTGCTTCGCCGCATGCCGCTCATGTCACGTCCCATCATCCAGTGCCCGCATCCAACCTGTCGGATCGGTCAAGAACCACAAGCGACCAACACCGCCCCGAAACACACCACTCCGTTTCTTCGCAGAACTCATTCACCGAGTCCGTGACGCCGGGATGGCTAGGATCCTCGTAATCGTGACAGCAGATCTTCCCACCGGGCTTCATTGTACGCGCAACTAGCCGCAGGTCCCTGGCCACGGCCGGCCCGTGGTGATCGCCGTCGATGAACGCCACGTCAAAGATGTTCGGCCGGCACAGTCGCAGGAAACCCTGGGCCGGGCCTCGCCACAGTCGCACGTTTGGCCTGTGGGCCACGTTAGCCAACGCGAGCATGGCACGCGCCGGATCGGGGAATCGGTCCGCGGCAATCATCTAACAACACCCGCCCCTCCCCATGTGACCCTGCCCGCGACCTACCAACCGCCCGCTGCTCATGATTGCACCCAGCCCGCTCGTATCACGTTTCGTCGACCGGTGCCCGCATCAAGCCCGAACAGTGGGACGCACCAGTGGATCCCCAGCGGTACACATAGCTCGGCGGTGCATAGTCGTCAGGCCGGGATCTCCGCCGACGTTTTGGCACGCCGCTATCATCCGCTGGGCGAAACCCGCTCGTCGTTCGCGGCCGGGTGGCATGACTCCGAGCCAATCGCTCGACGCGGGTCTGCGATCCCGCCGAAACGGCCGACCGACGGTCTCCCGACAAGCGTTTAGGCTGGTGCTGCCCTCCGTGTCGACGAAAAGCGGGATGGAAGGGCGGCTGTAGGGCTCAGCCCAGCGATAGACCTCGCGCTCGATGGAGTCTTTTCGGATATTGCGGAACGAAACGTAGATCGCAACACCGTGGCTGGACATCACTGATTGTGCGATCCAGCCACAATCGACTTTTTCGGTTTCGCATCGGTATTTCACGGACAGATTGGCAATCCGTCCTACCCTTTTCTGCAACGGCAGTTGGCTTCCATGGGTTTTATGCTCGGCGGCGACAGCGTTGGCGAATCTCCATAATCCTTGAACCGACTCCCCATTCGGTACCCGTCACCGGTATAATTGCGTTAGGCGTTGCGCGATGTTCGCATGTCGGAGGTAATGAACCATGGTGCTTGAAGACTATTTTGATTTCCTGGATGACAGCGACATTCGCGTCAAAGGGACTCGAATCGGGATTGAGACTATCCTCTACGAGCACTTGCACGGTAGCCAAACGCCTGCAGCAATTGCAGACCGCTTTCCTGCCCTTACGTTGGAGCAAGTCTACGCCACGATCACCTTCTACCTGCGCAACGAAAACTCGATGCGTGCGTACTTGGCCAATTGGCTTGAACACGGCAGGAAGGCACGCGAACAGCAAGCCCAGAATCCGTCGGACGCTGTAAGGCGATTGCGTCATTTGAAGGCTGAGCAACAAGCTGCAGGAAGTGCCGCAATCGGGAGACAGGGGGAATGAGGTCAATCAACTACCTCCTGGACGAAAATGTCGATCCTGACCTGCGAGTTGCACTGCATCGAGACTGTCCCGTCATGACTGTTTGGATCGTTGGAGATCCCGGATCGCCAGAACGAGGGACGCTCGACCCGGATATCTTGCGATGGTGCGAGGCGAATGATTTTGCACTGGTGACGAACAACCGCTCGACTATGCCGGTCCACTTGCGGGATCACATCTACGAGGGGCATCATGTTCCGGGGATCTTCGTTCTCAACCCCGAAATGTCAATGGGCGAGAGTGCAGAAGAGTTGACTCTCGTTTGGGAAGCGGCCGAGCCAAATGAGTTCAGTGATCAGATAGTCTACCTGCCGATTTGATCCCGCGATTCTGTCTACTCCCCGGTTCAATGTAATCGGTGCAGGCCAAGCTTCCGGCGGTGTTTGTTTACCTGGGCCATCGCGTTGGGCGCGATCTTGAGGAATCTGATCAGTTGAGATGCTGTCACCGCCAGGGTTTCTGCGGCCGAGCGGATGTCCATGTCGCATGCGGCCAGCACGTCGAGCGCTTCGGCTAGAAGCGTCGGGAAATCCTCGTGGGTGTTGCTGATTGATATGCGTCCGCTGCGACAGCGGCTCTGCCAAAGATCGCTGGGCATTTCGCTTTCCTGCCTCGGTGTGCGCACATTCAGGGCCAGGTTGACTCGCAGCCGAAATACGGCCGCCCGGCGATTCTCTTCCTGGCTACGCCGCTCGCTGGCCTCGCCTTTCACTCCGGTCGGTTTGTGAGTAATGACGATGGCCGTTTCCACTTTGTTTCGGTGCTGCCCACCGGGACCTCTCCGGCGGCCCCGGCGGGTGTCGCACTCCGCGAGAAGTCGTTCGACGGGAAGGGCGGATGGGTGAAGGTGAATCTGGTTCATGGTTGGATGCACCAACGCACGCAGTCAGTGCTAGCGGTTTTTCTCGGAAATTGCGTTTGTGAGAGATTCGCCGATTCTATACCCTTCCGCCGTTAGTCGATACGCTGCAACATATGATATCGCCGCTCGAGGTCACGCAGAATCTGTTTCCGTGTTAACGAATTGGGGAAGTAGAGTGGAGGCCGGTGATCATGACGGTGCACTTCGAGGATCTGAGCGTCGGTGATTGTTGGACTAGTCGAGCCAGGACGATTACCGAAACCGACATCGTCAACTTCGCGGGATTGACGGGCGACTACGATCCGTTGCATGTCGATCATGAGTTTGCCAAGAGCACGCCCTTCGGCAGACCAATTGCTCACGGCATGCTTGGGCTTTCTCTGCTCACGGGCCTTGGCAGCCATTGCCCGGCCGCAAATACATTAGCTTTCGTAGCCATCCGGGATTGGCGATTCCTGCTGCCGGTGTTTGTCGGCGACACGGTACACATTGTGAACGAGGTAGTTGAGACGAATCAGAACGGACGCCGCGCGGGCCAAGTGATCTGGAAACGGCAATTGATCAATCAAAAGGGCGATGTGGTCCAGTCCGGAATTCTCGAAACGCTGGTTGCCATGCGCGAAGTCGGCCGCAGGCGTCGCGATGCACAAGGGGAGTCTGTGCACGAGCCCCAAATCATCAGCCTGCGGGGCAAGCGTTCATCCAAAGCTGCGGCCTAACGATTGAAGAACTGCAGCAGCTTACGTCCCTTGTAGATGCAGTAGGCCTCGTGGGGCCCGAGTGGGCTGCGATTGACGCCCCGGGCAAACCAGTACGTCCGCTCGGCGTCCACGACCGCGTGTCCCGAAGTTCCTTCTCGAACCGCCTCGGCCACCAGCGTTCTGTCGCCGAAGAACAAACCCAGCGTCATCGGTTGTATGGCCTCGTAGCCTTCGTCGCGCAGCCGGCGTTCCAGGCGAGCGATATCGGTTCGCTGAGCGTCATTCGCCTGCTCCGCGTCGATTTCGACGATCTCTTTGTGCTTCGCATGCCAACCGGCAAACGCGGCGTAGATGTCGTCTGGCGGCAGGTCGGACAGATCGGCACCAAAAGCATGCGCCAGCGGCCCGGCGATTCCGATATTGCTGAATTCCGCCTGCCCCAGATCGTAAGTGAATCGAAAGACGAAGCAGTCCACCGGCTCGTCGTAGCTTGGCCAGTACTGAGTGCGCCGGTCCACCAGCTCGCAGTCCGTTGGTGGAATCCCCATTTGCGCCGGATCGGCCAGCCACAGCGCCAGTTCCGCTTCTGCCTTCGCCTCGGCGGTCTGGTACTGCTCGCTTACCTTGTCCAGCACGCCGAGTTCTTCGCTATACGCCAGCACGCGCAGGCGACTCACGGGTTCCGCGGCCAGACGGACCATCGCCTCGACGCCTGCCTCTTCCCCAAGCCTCGCCAGCGCGGCGGCCGCCTCCGTACGCAGGCGGCGATGCCCCAACTCCATCGCTTGATACAGCTTACCGGCCGCGGACTTGTCCCCGACCAGCGCCAACGCATCACACAATGACACGGCCAGAGCAACGCCGTCGTTTATCGTCTTACTCATCGTTTTCGCCATCTCGCCATCGGTCGGCGGCGTCGATTCCAAACGCCCCAGATGACCGACGATGCCGCCTAATAGCCTGACCAGTTCTTCCAGCCGTTCGGTGCCTGGATGGCGCAAAGCTATACCGCAGCGAGTCACATAGTTGGCCAAATCCAGGATGACGGCCGCTACGCCGACATGTCCCAGAGCGTCCAACAGCCGAGGAAACAGCAGTGTCGGATCGTAGTCCCTCGTCTGAAACAAGGGCGCAAACATGGTCACAACGGATCTTCCATCGTCTGGCGGGCTCTCGACCGTCAATTCGGCAAACGCGGCCAGCGCTTGCGGA
>JADHUC010000030.1 GCA_016784735.1 Pirellulaceae bacterium
CGTCTTGCGAATCTCCGGTCCCTAGACGCTACAGCGTCGGCGGCAATGTTGTCTGGTTGGCGTGGCCGCAGGAGTTGCCGCCGTCGAGGTTGGAGGAGATTCTGGCGACACTTGACCGGCCGGCCCTGGCTTTGACCGGTAACTGGTCGAACCCGCTGTTGCGGAGGCATCCTGAAAACGCGTTTGCTGACCGGCTACTTCAAGTGTTTGATCCCAAAGGCAGGTTTGGCCAGCGAGCGGAACCTGCAGTGAACTGATTGTCACGGCGACTACCATGCAACACGAGATTCCCGTCGACAAGATCGGCCCCCATGGAGAACCGATGAGTCGGGCCGTGGAAGCGTGTGTGCATTGCGGATTCTGTTTGCCCACGTGTCCGACGTACGCCGTATTGGGCGAAGAGATGGACTCGCCGCGCGGTCGAATCTATCTGATGAGAGATCTGCTCGAAGGCAAGTTGGAAGCGAACGGCGCTGCTGTGTACCTGGATCGTTGCCTCGGTTGCCTGGGATGTGTCACGGTGTGCCCGTCGGGCGTGAGTTTCGGCGAACTGATCACGCCGTTCCGCATGAAGGCGGAAGCTGAACGCAAACGCTCCGTCTCAGACCGTCTGCTTCGCCAACTTGTGCTCCGGACGGTGCCTCACCCAGGTCGCTTCCGGATGATGGCAACGCTGGGTCGATTGGCCAAACCGCTGCGCGGTCTCGTGCCGGGCCGCCTTCGCGAGATGGTTGATCTCTTGCCAGATCGACTCCCAAAGTCGCAGCCGCTGCCCGAAGTCCATCCGGCCGAAGGAGAACGTCGAGCCCGAGTGGCGATGCTGGCGGGTTGCGCCCAGCAGGTGCTGGCTCCGGAGATCAATTGGGCCACGTTGCGCGTGCTGGCTCGGAACGGCGTCGAGGTTGTGATTCCGAAGGGCCAAGGCTGCTGCGGCGCGCTGGCGGCACATACCGGTGCCGGCAACGAAGCCAAGGCATGCGCCCGGCGGAACATCGAGGCGTTCCCCAACGATGTCGATGCCGTGGTCACCAACGCTGCCGGTTGCGGGTCGGGTATGCACGAGTACCCGCTGTGGCTGAAAGGAGAAGCGGAAGAGTCCGCTGCTGAGGCATTTGCCGTGAAGGTGAAGGACGTTAGCGTTGTGCTGTCCGAGTTGGGACTCGAACCGCCTGGCGAACTCGCACAGCCGCTCAGCGTTGCCTATCACGATTCGTGCCATCTGGCTCATGCCCAACGGGTCACGTCAGAGCCCCGCCGGCTGCTTGCGACAATATCCAACCTGAAGCTGCTAGAAGTGCCCGACGGCGAGATCTGCTGCGGATCGGCCGGCACGTACAACATCGAGCAGCCGCAGATTGCGGGCGAATTGGGCGAACGCAAAGCCAACGCGATTCTCTCCACGGGGGCCCAGGCCGTGGTTGCCGGGAACATCGGCTGCATGGTACAGATCGAAGCCCATCTTCGCCGCGAACGACGCCCCTTGCCGGTCTACCACACGATGCAATTGCTGGACATGGCATATCGTTCGGCAGACGCGACTTGATCAATCCGGCTTCAAATCGCCGCGGAATCGCGCAAGCAGGTCGTCGAGCGAGCCTTCGAGGAACCAGAACGTTTGCCGGGTAGTCGTCTCGTGGTTCGGGGGCACCTTCACGGTGGAATCCGTATGAAGACAGGTGAACAGCGTATTCGTCGCCACGGACAAGCTGTCGCTGCCGATTCGACCGCTGGCTACCACTCGCCGGCCGTCGCGGGAGACAACCGCCAGTAACGCCCACTGCTGGTTTTTACCCAACTCGCTGGCGCGAGCCCCCGTTATCCACCGCACGCAATTGCCCCCACGAGAGAGGCGGCGCATGGGCACAAACTCGCCCGCCGAGTTCAACGCGTAGGTCCGGAGTTGTTCGCAATCGTAGAACATCGGGGCGCCTTGCAGATTGAAACACGAACTCGTGCGATAGCTACCAGGTTCGTCTGTCAGGTTCGTAGCCGTGAAGTGCTGTTCGACAACGTCGTCGTGTGCGAGAAACTCGGCATCGACACGCAATTCCTCAAATCGCATTTGGTATGCGGCCTTGGCCCCCGTTCGAGCTTTCCAGGTCATATCCGGTGTCTTGCGCCAAGTCATCACGCCTTGACCGTTCCAGATGATCGTCTCCGGTGCCGTCAGCCCCACGCGGTTTCCCGCGATCCCAGGAATCTGGATCGACAAATGTCGCGAAGCGCCACCGCCTGCGGCGAGAACGGGGATGTCACTGCCTTCGACTGTGCGGAGTTGTTTTGCGGCGTCTTCGGGGGACACAGCCTTGTCGGGCCGGGATTCCGAGACCCGCGGAGGCGTATCGCCGCCGTCCAGGGCGCATCGGAAGCCGGTGAACGCCGAGCGCCAGCCTTCGTATGCGTACCAACCGGAGGCGACTCGGTAGTTGAGCGGGTCCTCGTGAAACCAACTTGCGCCTTTCATCAGCCGGAATTGAACGCCGTGATGCGGCATCACGTCCGATACCCACTCCAGAACTTGCCCCGCAAAGTCCTCGACATCATCCTCGCTGGTGCCGCATCCGCCGCTGCCGACAGGCCGCGTCGCAGGTAGTTCCCAGTACACTTTTTCCGGACGCTTCAACTCGACCGGCCCCGGCCACTGATCGCCCCAAGCAAAAGGTTCGCGTTCAGTTCCGCCGATGGCCGCTTCCCACTCCGTGGCGTTGGGCAGTCGTTTGCCCGCCCATTTCGCGTAGGCTTCCGCGTCAATGCCACTGATCCCGGCCACAGGATGGTTCGCATACTCGCGCGGAAACACGCCGCCCCATCGTTGCCACCACGAAGGCCTCGCGTGGCTCGTCGCCTCGACGAACGCTAGATACTGCGCGTTGGTGACCGGATGCTGGTCGATCCAGAACGCTGACACGGCGGCCTGGCGTCGCGGCAGATCGTCGTTCAACCAAGTGGGATGACAGTCGAACCGCTTGGCCACTTCCGCACGTTCTTGCTCGCTTGTTCCTACCGTAACTTGGCGAGCCGCCACAAACACCATTCCGTTCTGGTGTTGGACGGTGGGCTGCCCCGCGTGAAGCGCGACCGTCGCTGCCAGGCACACCATCCCAAGAGTCCCGCTCGCCACGAATCCGGTTATTCTGTGTACGTCCATAGCTCATCCTCCCGAGTTGGCCCAACCCCAGCATACGCCTGAATCATAGCCGTGACGAAAACCGGCTGTCAATTTCTGCGTAGGGAATTGCCGGACACGGCTACAGTTTTCAGCATCCGAAAAGGACCTCTTTGGCAGTAGGTCGCCGCAAGCGTCGTGCAAAACATGTACAATTGCGGTCACGATTTTCAACACACGACCCGCCGCGGCGGTCCTCTCAAATGAAGGAAGATTTCATGCGCTTTGACTCATTAACAAAAGCACCGATAGTTGTTGCGATTGCCGCCGGCATCTTGGCTCTGGCCACCTTCGGCACGCACGTCTGCGCCGCACCGCTTCGTGCCGGCGTGGCAGTCGAGAGTATCACCGCCGACAATCCAACCGTCGTTGTCCATGATCCACTTCGGGCCAAGGCGCTGGTGGTGGACGATGGGACAACAAAAGCCGTGATTGTCGCTTTGGATGTCGGCGGCGTTTCGACCACGTTGCTTTCGATGATCCGCTCGCGTCTGCGAGACGAGTTTGGCATAGAAGGAGCAAACGTGCTCGTTGGTGCCTCGCACAATCATCATACCCAAGGCCAAGTGGTCAGCGACGTTGCGGATCGAGCGATCAAGGCTATCCGGCGGGCGACGGAGACGATGGTACCCGTCAAGATCGGCGTCGGTACCGGCCATGAAGACCGGATCATGATGAATCGACGTCTCCGTCTGAAGGATGGCCGGTCGTGGACGATCCGCCGCGCCAATCCGTCGCCGCGGGCTGCGGACATCGCTGGCTTGGGACCGTTGGATCCGGAAATCGGCATCCTCCGCGTTGACAAGACGAACGGCGATCCGTTAGCCGTGCTGTACAACTTTGCTGGACACGCCTACGGTGGCGTACCGAACGACGGTGTCACCGCCGACTTCCCCGGTTTTGCGTCGGCAGTGCTCGAAGAGGCGTTCGGGCACGGTGCCGTGGCCCTCTTCCTGCAAGGCGCTTCCGGCGATATCACGCCGATCCGCTACAAAAACGTCGACACGCCGCCACCGACCGAGCAGTTGGGGACAATGCTCGGGCTGAGCACGTTGAAGGCCGTCAATCGGATTGAGACGCAGGAAGGTGGTACGATCAAGGCCATTTCCGAGACCGTCGAACTGCCGAGGAGACAAGACGCGGAAGATCGCGTCGAATCGTTGGAGGCGCAACAGGAGGAGATTCTGCAGTTCCTCACGGGGATCGGGTGCGGTACGCACGGCGCCGGAACGTTCCTGAACTTCAAGAGCTTTCTGCCTCTGTACATGAAGCACACCGTAGACCCAGACCATCCGTCTTACTCGTCGTACCTTTACGCTCACGAAGAGGCAACGGGTAACAAGGGCCTTGAGCACCTCGATGCCGAGAACCGGAAGCGGGTCGAAAAGTACCTGGAATGCATCCGACAGATGGAACGGCTGATCCGCATTCGCTCGAATCTTCAAATGATGCGACGACATGCAAAGCGAACGGGCGGAGGAAGCATTGCCGTTGAAGTCCAAGGAATCAGAATCGGCGACTTTGTGCTGGTGACGTTTCCCGGCGAGTTGTTCGCCGAAATAGGTTTGCGAATCAAGAAGCAGTCGCCATTTGAACACACGTTTGTCGCGGGCTACACCAACGGCCATCTCGGCTACGGCCCCACCACCGATGCCTATGAGGGCCAGGCTTACGAGGATTGCCTCACGCCATTCGCGTCCGAATGGCAAGAGATCTACGAAGCGAAAGTGCAGGAGATCATAGGTCGGCTAAAGACGACCGATCCCTGAAAGGGACGAGAACGATGAGATCCTCCCTTTTCACGATGGCGTTCATCGCTATCGCGTCCGCGCCCAACGTTGTGTTTGGCCAGAACCTACGCGAGGCGTCTGAGCTCTTCCCTCTGACGCGGGATCGTTTCGGAACATTGGGCGCTCCGAACAGCAAAGACGCATGGGACGTTCTGGGAGCCCGTTGGTTCAAGGCGGGTGACTGCTACTGGCAGGGTGGGGATTGGGTACCGGCGAACCGCATTCAGACATGGCTGCTGGTACGTCCACGGATGTATTTCACCGGCAATAATCGTGTGTGGAATCCGCCGCCCAAGCCGCCCACTTGGGAGTACCGGAACAAGACAACGGAGTTCATCGAGCGGAACAAGAATCGCATCGAAATTATCGCCTTGGGCAACAGCATCTGCTTCGCGGACATCGAAAGCGGCTACTACGACATCGACGAGTACGTGAAGTGGTATCACGATTTCCACCAGTTCGTCCATCGGCTGAACCCGCGAATCAAGATCGCGCCCGGCGACCTGCAATCGGCTTGGGGTGGACTGCAAGGCACCGAGCAGTTGGAGGGCTACATGGCAGCATACAAGAAGAAATACGGCCAACCTATGCCGATCGACGGCGTCGGCCTGCACTGCTATATCACGGGCAACAAACCGCCGGACTGGGCCAAGCCGGAGGTCATCAGCGTGGAGACTTTCAAGCAGAAAATCCGCACGATGCGGACGTTCATGAAGCGGATCGGGCTGCAGGGCACAGCCTTCGTGATTACCGAGATGGGCATGTTCAACCACCACTGTGAACCACGACTGGCCGACGCTTGGTTGTTCGAAATCATGAACGGAGCCATCGAGTTCATGGAAGGGCCGGAGGGCATGGACAAGGAGCTAGGTATGCCCTCCGACAAATACCGCTTGGTGCAGAAGTGGAGCTACTCGGCATTCCCACACATGGTGCGCGACGGCCGCCTTACGTCAAGAGGCAAGGTGTATCGCGCGCTTGTCGACAAGTATGCCGACTAAGGATCACGATTCTGCATTCTGTAAAACGTCAGACCAGGCTACGTCGTCTGAAGTATAGGTCCGCGCGATGCATGTACGGTCAAGAAGGGCTGGAGTTATGGACATTCGACTGATCATTCTGTGCGGTTTTGTGACACCTGGTTTGGTGATGACAGCGCCTGCCGATGAGTGGATTCCGTTTGAACGGGCGTCCTACACGTCACCGAATGGCAGCTACGAGGTTGTCCTTGTCAAAGACCAAACAGCCACCATCCTGGCGTCAGACGGTAAGGAACTTGCTCGTTGGCAGGTCGAGGACATCCCTAGCTGTGGCTTCGTAGACAATAAGGGACGCTACTTTGTGACGTTGGGGCGGTATGGAGGAAGTTCCTGGGAGTCACTCGGGCTTGCGGTGTATAGCGGCAGCGGTGAACTCCTAAGGAAATGGTCTATCCGCCAACTGGTGGGAGAAGATGATGTTAAGCGATCGATTTCGGCATTGTGGTGGTTTGACCCCCAGAGGTCAGGTTTCACGAACGATAGCGGTTGTTTCAAGATCCAGCTTCTCATGGAAGACAGCCTGCTCGTGAACCTCACGACATTTGATGTAGTAAGAAAGCGTATCCCTGAAGACAAACTTGATGCGTTAGCACGGTTCAGACGGGGTGAATTCTACGAGCACCGAGGCGAAATCGAAGAGGCGAAGAGAGAATACGACACGGGTCTGGCCCTATCCTATTCCCCGGGGATTGCCCGAAGGTTGGCGAGAGTGTATTTCAGGCATGGGATGCACGAGGACGCGGAGAAAACTCTGCTCGAAGCGATTCGAAGATCTCCCAAGGTCGGCGAAGAAGCCGACGCCAAGCAGAAAGATCACGTGCCATGGTCCTATTATGACCTTAGCAAGGTCTACGAGGCGATGGGCCGCTCAAAAGAAAGTCTCGAAATGATTGAAAAGGGCCAGGCATGCATGTGGCGCCCTCATGGCGAATTCGAGAAGGCCTTGGGCATAGCTTACCTCAAGAACGGCAAAGATCAGGAAGCCAAGGAGGCTTTTCAGAGATACATTGAGACGTACAACGCGTCCGGGGGCCGGGACGAGTTAGGTCGCAAGCAGTTGACCGAGGTTGTGCTGAGACACTGCAAACCGCATGGCCGGGCATTTCGAATTCTTGGTGACGTCCACTGTGCGTTGCGCAATTGGTCGGAAGCAGCAAACGCGTATACCAAAGCAAGATATCAACTGCGACTGGCAGGGGAGCATTCAACAGATGATCTCGACCGGCTGATAGCAGATATGAAGGCAAGAACAACTGACGCTCCTGTACAGCGAGACTGAGCGCAGGCCCAGCGCACAAATCGTAACCGTTCGAACAGCGCCTGTTTGAAATCCGTAGCCAACAACGCTTCGGGCAGCATCGCCCTCGGCGTCGAGTCAAAGACGACCATTGGTGACGCGACACGTCGGGCATGCGGCCGCGACGACGCCCGCAAAACGAAAAAAGCGTGCGGTTCGGGTGCCGCACGCTTCTTGGGGCATCTGTGGAAAAGAGGCTGAATTGTCGAGGCTTACGGCAAAACAACGACCGCGCCGCGGGCCAGTACGGATAGATTCAGATTGCCGACGGGGCGCACGTTGGCGGCTCCGTTCACTACGTCGATCACTTCCAAGTGACCGATCAACACGTACTTGCCTTGCTGGGGCTGGTAGACCAACACCTTCGAGCCGGGTTCCGCCGCTATCTCGTCCTCCAGCAGCCGCACTTGAGCTCGATTCTCTTCATAGTTCACCAGCACAACCGCTCCCGAATCCGCTTCGGATTCGGCGTCATCGTCCCTCGGTCTTGCTTTGTCGCTGATGGCCGAAGTGACCGTTGCGTTGTCGAAAATACTTGGAATGGCTCGTGAAGAACGTCTGGCCTGTTGATCGCCGTCGACGGCGGGCGTGGGCGGATCCTCCAATACGCTGGGTTGATCGCCTTCGATCGCACCGGGGCCTTCGCCGCCTTCGATTCTGCCGGGGCCCGGATCGGCCTCCTCGGGTTCGCCGTAGGACGGACAGCAGATCCACAGGGCCTGCTCCGCTGCCTTCCGGACGCGTTCGGAGGGTTCGAGGAAGCAGCCGGATTCGTCCCGTTCGTAGGCGATTTTGGCCAGTTGTTCGGTCATTTTCTCGCTGCAGCAGCTTTTTTGCTTGCAGTATTCGCAATACTCGCTTTTCGCGGCGGAACTCATGGCTTTGATCGCAGCCAGCCGGACTTCCTCGGTAGGGTCCTCCATGGCAGCCAGTAGCGCCTGAGTGACTTTACCGTCTTTGTCGTAGCAGCCGCAGCCGATTTGGGCCAAGTACCGGACCGCCTTGATTTTCTGCGGCTTCAAGTCTTCGGCAGCTTTGATTTCGGCAGCCGCCTTGAGCGCCGGGACATCGGACTCGAGAAGCGACGGGTCCGCCAGAGCTTTGAGCGGCGGTTTCCGCTCCAGGAAAGGGAGTTTGCCGAAGCGGTTCGCTGTCGCATCCTTGAAATGCGTAACCGCCTGGGGGATCCCCAGAAAGCTCCAAATCGTGGGCGGCGGAGGATCGGGAGTGACGCAGAGTTGAGCCTGCAAATTGTCACTGGCCACCACAAAACAAAGTGCGATCAAGAAGCCGATGCTTCTGCGAACGGACATAGCGCGTTCCTCCCAATTGTTGCCTTTCGTACTACAGTCACAATCGGCAAGAACGCGAACACCGGCAAGTTAATGTCAACCCGACCGCACACTTTGCCTGGTCTTCCAAGCCTATCGACAGAGGCAAGGAGGAGATGGTGGAAGTTACGGGCCTTGATCGTGACTTTTCGGATGTGGGGCACGTTTCTAACGTGCCAATGTCTCTAAACTGGTGAGGTACGGCACGTTAGAAACGTGCCCCACGTGCTAGCGCCGTCAGCATTTCCCAAGGTTATGATCGAGGCCCAGTTACGGCTTCTTCCGGTCCACGATGACGAGAATGCTGTCAATGCTATCGGAGGGCGAGGGCTGTACGTCCTCGGCGCTGCCCTCGGCAACGCGGCCCTGAAACGAGCCTTGAGCGGAAATCGAGTACGAGCCGGGTGGGACGTCTTTGATGAAGAAGGTGCCATCAGGCTTGACGTCTATCGGCTGCACACCAATCTTGGGGCCTTTGAGGATGACCGTGAACAGTAAGCCGCTTACCGGCGCGCGACTTGGCCCGAAGCGAATGGCCCCGGAGATCACGCCTTTTTGTGGCTTCGGCTGAGCCGCGACGATACGAATGTTGTGTGCAAGGACTTCGCTTTGATGGCCTACTTTGTCAACCAAACGCACCAGCAATGCGTGTTCGCCCACTTCCAGATCCTTGGTCTCCAGACGTAGGTCAAACACGTGCGTCAGATCGACACTTTGTACGTCTAGCAATTCGTTCATCGTCGCCGATTCCGGGTCCATCTCGCGTTTTCCTCTCGCGGCGAACGCCTGTTCCACTGCAGCCACGCCGGATAGATCTCGGGCTTGGATGCGGGCGATGACCGTGGCGCCCTTGGGGATCTCGCTCGCCCTGTCGACAACGGGCACGGCGCCTCGGCGACCTGGAATCGCGAGCCCAAACTCTTGGATGGCGGGCTTGTCAGAGTCCAACACCAGCACGACATGGTCACTGGCTTGGCCGATTCCTGGCAGGAGGAGCTCGGCTTCGATGTAAGTCTTCTCGTTCTCCAGGTCGCCGGGCAGCAGCTCCGCCGAATGGTCGCCCACCTCCGTTTCGAATTCCATCAGACCACGATCACCGAACTCGACCAACTGCGTGGTCATGCTCCGGTCGTCGAAAACGCGCACTGGCTTCGTCAGATCCTCGCCCAGCGTGACTTCGATCCTGTGGTCCGGATCTGAGAATGCGTCCACCGGGGCGTCGGCTTCGAAGTCGACTCGCAGCGAGCTGCACGGGGCCGGTACGACGATCGGCTGATCGGCCGCGATCTTAAGATGTTTCCGTTCCTTGTCCTTTTCCAACTCCTCCGGTGTCGGGTACACGACATAAGGCGGGAAGTGAAACACGACGGGATAGCCGGCAGCGCTAATGCTGTTTATCCGGATGCGGCGGTCGGTACGCCGCACGTCGCTTCCGGGACGGAAGGGCTGAATGGGCCGCTGGCGATTGCACGGCACTTGATAGACGAACGCTCGCGGGTAGCGGTCGACGGTCAGACTGACCGTCCGCGCGGCATTATCCGGCAAAACACCAGCGTACAGTTCCAACAGAGCGTCCGGGGCGTCGATCTGGCCGCCCAGTCGCTTCTTCGCTGCGTCGGGGATCTGTCCGTAGTAGTCGTTCCACGCGACGTCGACCGGCTCACCCGGCAGAAGGTCCGGTTTTCCGTCGTCGTCAAAGTCCCTTGGCTGGAGCTTAGCGATGATTTGCTTCGTGTCGTGGTCGTAGCCGATCGTCGGCGCGAGATACCGTCGCGGAGCAATCGGCACGACCTCGATCCACTTGATCCAGCGGATATTCGAGTCGGCCGCATCGGTGACAACGCAAACGAGCCCGTGGCTGACGGCGTGAGCTTTGGAAGCGGGCGGCTTGGGCTTGTTTTCGGGCTTGGCGCCGCCCTCGTCGTCCGGTTTCCCCTCGGCCTCCAAACCCTTCGTGCCGAAGTTGATCGGTACCCGCGCTGCTGAATCAGTCGACAGTTGGACGGAACCGCTGGTCTTCACGATCAAGTCGGCATCGAGAATACCGGTCACGTCGTTCAGCACAATTTCGCGCAGCCTGCGGCCGATTCGCCCCGGAGCGGTCGTCGGCGAACGTTGCGGCGGAATAGCGTACAGGGCCACTTCGACCTGCTTAGGCATGCCTGAGTGATTGACCAGTGTGAATTGATAACGCGTCTTTCGATTCGGATACAGCTCCAGGACGACTGTCGCACCGGAATCCGGCCGATGCTTCGAAGCCCCGATCCGGATGACTTCCAGATCAATCCGATTCGGTTGCGGGAGGGTCAGGTTCGCCGTATGGCTGGCCTGCTTGTCCTCGGGCCCGTCGGTCCACGGCACGGTCAGGGTCAGATCGGTTTCTCTGGCACCCGCCTTGCCCTGATCCACTAGTGCCTCCACGTGCCAAGTCAACTCTATGTGGAACCACCCATCAACGGCTTCGATCGGCCCGGCGTCGGGGCCGCTGACGTTGATGTGCTTCTCGTCGTACCGCAGTCGTGGCGCCGGTAGCGGCGTGATAAGTTCGCGTTTCGAGGCACTCACCGTGAATGTAAGCGGCTTTGCTCTGCCCTTGTCCAGCCGCTCCTGAGTTGGTCCGGCCAGTCGAATGAGAACAGGTTGTTCAACCGTCACGCCGAATACAGGCAATGGATGGCTGCGAGCTACGCCGAAGGCGTCCTTGGCAGTGTCACGCGGGTCGATCAGGTGCAGAGCATAGTAGTCGGCACCGTCCGGCAATCCGGCGTAGATATCGCGCAGGTCGGTACCGAGCCTGCGACACGTCAACCATAATTGCTCCTCGCTGTCGGGCAATTGCTTCAGTGAACCGTCGATTTCCGAGATCGGTCCACGAAGTGAGTCGGCCGCATCGGGATTCGCCAGGCGGATCAGCTTCTCCTCAAGCCGCAGTCGGTCTAGCAGCCTTCGCCATCGTTCCGGTGTAGCGGTGGCCGAGCGCGGAAATGCGACGTCACCAGTCTGTCCAGCCCCGGCATTCGAAGCGGCACTCAGCAGTTCATCCAACAGTCTTTTTCGCCGTGGGGCGGACAGGAGCGGCGTGCTCAACAGATCCTCGGCCTCCTGCTGGTGTATGGGCCGTTGAATGTTGGCAATTGCCGTTGTCTCGCGCACGGCCAGAAGTCCGTCAATCTTGCTGCTGCGGCTTTGAAGCGAGCGGCATTCCTTCAACGCATCGACGAGTTTGCTGATATGGCTGATCTCGACCGGAGCCTCCTCGAGCGTGGCCAGTGTCTGTTGGAACCGCAACAGTTCATCGAGGAAGTTTTCAATTTCGCTATACAGAGAAACGGGGTGACTGGATGTGATACTGGCTTCGGCGTGCCAACGTACGTAGTAGGCAGCGGAAAACAGCAAGCGATGATATGGACGCGTCGCGTCACGGAGTTGCTTCAATTCGGACATCTCGCCTTCGTCGCCAGTTTGGCGTTGTTGTACATAGCGTCGCCACGAATCGGCAAGTCGGCCGCACACTGAATGCTTGAAATTCTGTGAGGACGGTTCCGTATCACCGCCGATCAGCGTCTGCAGGCGGCGCAGATCGTCGACCAGCGCACTGGCCGAGGCGACCAACTCCGCCATGCCTTGTCCAGAAGTTCCGTCCGACGCTTGGTCCGCCTGGACAGGTCGGCCCGCGCGACAACGCCGTTCGTAGTAAAGCAGCAGCGCGTTCACCTGACGCCACAAGTGCGGCGCAAACTCGGCCGGTGACCGCGCCTCCGGCGTCTGAGGGTCGTGGAGTGCATCGCGCAGCATCCAAGCTTCGTGGACGTGCGAACGCAGGTGGGTGACCATTTCGTTGAAACTGTCTTTGCCCTCCGTAGAGTCCGGCTTCTTCTTGGCTTTGTCGGCGACGGGCTCACTTGGGGTTTTCTTCTCCTTTGCGGCAGACGCCGGTACAGGCTTTTCTTCGCCGGGCGGCTTCTCATCAGGCGAAGCGATTCGGTCGTCGGTAGGCTTTGAGTCGCCCACGGCTTTGGCGTTTGCGGCCGGTTTGGTATCGGCGGGTGTCTCCGCGCCGGTCTGCAGTACACCGTACCGAGTACTCAGTACCCAGTGCGGAAGCGAGGACGTCTCTAGATCCGATGCCTCGTCGGGCGGTTTCTCGGTTTCCTGGTCCTCCGGTACTGTTTCGGCCTCTGATTCCTCTGGCGCCTCTTTGTCTCTCACCCAAATCAAATGGTGCGCCTCATCTCCTTCCGTATCTTGCTCCGGTTCGACGATTCCCTTTCTGGCCTTCATCAACAGTGGCGTCTGCGCGGCGCCCGTGTCCGGATCGTACCAGTTGGCACATCTTTCGAAGACGTACCGGTACAGTTCGTACAGACTGACAAAATGATCCTTCGGCCATTGGTCCGCGTTACCGCTCAGAGCCTCGGCAACGCTCAGACCGAACAGCGAACGCTTGAGAGGATGGGATACCGCCGCACGCTCCAAGGAACCGGCAGGCAGCAGTACCCATAGATCTTCCTCGCCGAGCTTCTTCAGCTCGCTTTCGACCAAACGCGGGAACTCGTTGGCCACGACGCCCAGCCGGGGATCGTACACGATGCGTCCCGCATCGAGCACTACGAGCTTCATCTTCGATTCTGCCGACCTCACATCGTCCAGAAAATCGCCAATCGGATGCCGGCCGCCTTGCCCCATACGCATGTAGTCGCTGAAGACCAGGTAAGCAGACCAGTCGCCGGACTCGCTTCGGCCTGAAACGCCGTGCGCGCTGACGTACAACATCAGCAGGTCGTCGTCCGCCTTTGTCATTCCTCGCAATTCGGCATCCAGATTGGCGAAGCTGCGAGCGTCTTGCATCCCGCGCGACCACTGAAACTGCACGTCGTCATGTTCGGCCAGAGATTCCGCCAGTTCGCCCAGTGCGTCGATATCTTCCCGAACGTAAGGCTGGGATGCGACAACCAGTTGGTCGGTGGCCCAGATGGGAAGCGCCACCAGACGCCGGGCGCCCCCGGGGCGAGGCCAGAGCAGGTATGCTAGAATACCCACCAACGCTAACGCGAGGATCGTAAATAGCCAACGGAGCGATCGCATCGACTGCGGCTTGCGACCGCCGGTCGAGCCGGCATGTCTCCAGGAGCGTCTCTCTGCCATCAGCAGATTCCTTTCCGGGCACGAGCGTTTCGATTCTTTTGACCGCGACCCAGCGGGGAGCGCGTGATCAGGCAACCGAGGCACTGGTTAATCATACCGCTTCAACAGCGATTAATGCAAACTCGGTTCGGAGGCCGGCGCCTACTGGCAAACAGACTTGGATTCCCTAGAATAGTTTCGAGGTGTCGGGTGTCGGGGGAAGAGGGGATGAGCATGCGGGATGTGCATACTCCGGCCTAACAACCGAAACCTGACACCCGATCCCCCGCGGTCCCAGGCGGAGCCTCGCCCGAGTCTGAGCGAACACGATAGGGATATCCATGCGATACTTACCGGTACACTGGTCGGAAGGCATGTTCCTTCGGCCGCAACATTTTCAGGCTGCCGATCGTTACTGGACCGAGGTGATCGCTACGTCGCAGCGATGGGATAGCCAGTACAACTACGGACTGCACTCCATCGAGATCAGCGAAGAAGCGATCGCCAATCACCAAGTCGAGGTGACGACGTGCCATGCCCGCATGAAGGACGGAAGCGTCATCGCGTTGGACGCTGGGCAGGGCCCGGGCCGTGTCGACTTGAAAGGGGCATTCGCGAGCCAGCCGGAAGTGACCGTGTACCTGGCGGTCCCGAATCTGGCACTCGGCCGAGCCAACGTGGCGGCTGTCGGTGATCCCACCGCTCATCGCTATGTGTCCACGTCGCTGTCGATCGCAGACGAGAGCGTTGGCGGCAACGATCAGCAGCTCGAACTTCGCGACTGGAATGTCCGCTTGGCACTCTCGACTGAAGAGCTGTCGGGCTACGAGACGTTGCCAATTGCTCGCATCAAACGCGCCGGCGAGGCCGAAGCCACGCCAGAATTGGACGACGACTACATTCCACCGCTGCTGGCTATCGACGCCTGGCCGTCGTTGGGCTTGGATATTTTCCGAGCCGTTTACGACATCATCGGCGAGAAGATCGATGTATTGAGCGGACGAGTGGTGGAACGTCGTGTAACGCTGGCCAGCCAGGAGCCGGGCGACTTGGAAGACCTGATGATGCTGTCGACGCTGAACGAGGCGTACGGCTCGCTGCGCCCGCTGGCTTTCGCAACCGGTCTTCATCCGTTTATCGCCTACACGGAACTGTGTCGCATCGTCGGAATGCTATCCGTTTTTGGCGACGACCGCCGGACACCGGAAATCCCCACCTACGACCACGACGATTTGGCCCGCATCTTCAAGTGGGTGAAGCTACGCATCGAGCAACTGATCGGAGCGCGCAAGAAGCTGGAGTACGAGCAGCGTTTCTTTGTGGGAACCCAACATGGAATGCAGGTGGCCATCGACCCAAAATGGCTTCATTCGGGGTGGGATTGGTACGTCGGTGTGTTGGCAGAAAATGCGGGCGAGCAGGAATGTCGCGACCTGCTTCGTCCTGGTAACCTAGACTGGAAAATGGGCAGCAGCGAACAGGTGGACTTGATTTTCCAGCACGGCATTCCTGGCGTGAAGCAGAAGGAGCTTACGCAGCCGCCTCGCGCGTTGCCGTCGCGTCAGGGTTGGGTGTACTACGAGGTCGAACGCGACACGGAAAACGCCGCCTGGAAGGATGTGTTGGCCACGCAAAGCCTGGCCATTCGATTCAAGGAGCAATTGATCAGCAATCTGGACCGATTGCAGGGCCAGCGAACGCTGGAAGTCGCCGCGCACGGCAAGCGCAGCCTCCTGCAATTCGCCCTTTTCGCTGTACCGCCACGTCAAACATGACACCAGACTTCGCCGCCGCAATTGATCCCGTTTTCCTTCACGTGCTTGGCGTCCTCGATCGGATCAGCCAAAACGAGACGCTCTCGGCGCACGAAGAGCGGGATTCGGTGATGAATTGGCTTCGTCAAGCCGAGGCTCAACTGGGCCAGCGCCAGGAATGGGATTTGGCCAAGTATGCGCTCGTGGCCTGGATTGACGACTTGTTGATCGAAGCTCCGTGGGAAGGCCGACTGTGGTGGAAAGAAAACGCGTTGGAGGTCGAGATCTTCAACACGCGCGAGCGGGCGACGCAGTTTTTCGTCAACGCCCAGGAGGCGACACGAACGACTCGACGCGATGCGTTAGAAGTGTTTTACGTCTGCGCCGTTTTGGGGTTCCGCGGCCTTTACCGCGATCCGCAAGCCGCGTTTCTGGCAAACCAGTTGAGCTTACCTGCAGATTTGGAGTCATGGGCAAGGCAGACTGCTCGGGCGATTCAGCTCGGACAAGGCCGCCCACCCATCCAGGAGAAGCCGCGAGCGGCCAGCAGTGCACCGCCGTTGGAAGGCAAATTCCTGATGCTGGGTAGTTCCGTCATGTGCGTTGCGTTGACGGCGTTCGCTGCTTTGGTCGGCTGGCTATTGTTTCTTAGGTGATTCGGGCGAGTGTAGTAGGGAATATCCGTGAATTTCCTCAGCCAGTTTTTTCGGTTCATTACCGCGCCATTTCGGTTTCTGTTTTCGCTGCCCATGGCCGTCATCTCGGCTCCGCGAAGGCTGATGGGGCTGTCTCTACCCGCGCGCGTGGCCCTGCTGACGACGATCCTGCTTATTATCTGCGTGGTCGTTGCTTTCCTGTCCGTCTGGCTGACCGAGGACGAAGCGGATACCTGGAACTACTGGATGCGATGGGGCATCCTGGTGGCGCTGGCCTTGCTGTTCGTCATCCCGGTGGTGGTCTACTACGCCGTGAAAAGCTGGCTGCAGGGCGAAATCTCACGCTACCCGGACATTGACCAAGCGTGGAACGAAGGCTTGCAGGCACTGGCGGCGAACGGGCTGGATCTGGCCGAAATGCCCGTTTTTCTTGTGCTTGGCGCTGCAGACGAGCGGTCGACCCGAGCTTTGTTCGAGGCTTCCGGTCTGGACTTTCTTGTCCGCCACGTGCCTCCAGGCCGCAAACCGCTTCATTGGTACGGCGACGAGAACGGTGTCTATCTGGTTATTCGAGACGCCAGTCATTTGAGCCGCCTGAACAGCCTGGCCGGCGCGGGCGCTGCAGCAGCGTTGCCGATGGGAGGAGATGTCCACGGTACGGCTCAAACGCCGGGCACCGCGCAAGGGACGTTGGCTGCGGGAGGCATCCGAGATTCAGGCGCTTTTCTACACGCCGCTGCAGAGGAGGTGGGCGAGCCCGACTTCGGTGGTGGTGGCGGGATCCAAGGGACCCTGGTGCCAGGCGCAGCGCCGAGCGAATACGCGAGCGGCGCTCGTCCTGCGGCTCCGGCAACAACGGCTTCGCTGGGGCGGCGCGAGGCCGAGGAGCAAATCGAACGTCTGCGATACGTGTGCAGCTTGCTCGTCCATGCACGCCAGCCCTTGTGCCCGATGAACGGAATTCTCACGCTGCTGCCGTTACACGCGGTGAGCGATGTGATGCTGGCCAAGGACATGCCCGGAGCGGTCCAGAATGATCTGACGGCCATACGCCAAACCACCAAGCTCTGCTGCCCCATCACCGCGATGGTCACCGGAATGGAAACGGAAAGCGGATTTACGGAGTTGGTTCGTCGCGTCGGCGCGGGTCGAGCCAAAACGAACCGATTTGGAAAAGGCTTCAACGTCTGGAACCCACCGACGGCCGAAAACATCGACGCCTTTTCTGCTCACGCGTGCGGCTCGTTCGAAGACTGGGTGTACAGCCTGTTTCGCGAACCCGACGGACTGAACAAGCCCGGCAACGCGAAACTGTATTCGCTGCTGTGCAAGATCCGTAGCCAATTGCGAAGTCGATTGCGAAATATTCTACTGCACGGCTATAGCACGGAAACGGGCGACGAGCAGCCCGAACAGGCGCCGTTGCTTTTCAGTGGCTGCTACTTCGCCGCCACCGGCAAGACGGGCGATCGGCAGGCGTTCGTGAAGAACGTCTTCGAAAAGATGTTGGATATGGAAGAAGAACTCGACTGGACCGACGACGCCCTGATCGAAGACGATCGCTACCACGCAATGGCGCGTGTGAGCATGGGTGTCAGCGGTCTCGTGATCCTCGGCATAATCGCCATGTTCGTCTATAAGTTCTACTTCCAAGGAGGATAACGGTCCTGACGGTTTTCCGGCGGTCTTCCCGAAACGTTCAAATGGACGCAGGCGTTTCTGGGGGGCATATTTATGGATACAAGTAGGTCCCGCTTGCCGAGCGGGACCTCGGCGGACTCGCCGCAGTTTGGCGGGACCTTGAACTCCGCAACTCGAATTCCAATGTGCACCGGTATGGCCAGGTCCCGCCCGGCAGACGGGACCTACTTTCCATGCTTGCTCTCTGGGGACTGAATATATGTCTTCTTCCGGGGCAGACCGAGACGACGGCTACGAGCGACCGTTTGCCGAAGGTCCGACAGAGGAATCGGCCGACGCGACCGCTAACGGCGAACTCATGGATCAGGTGCTCCAAGAGACGCTCGCGGCCACCGACGCCGATACGCCTTTGGACCCAAGCGAACTGGAGGCACTGATAGACGTAGCTCGCCAGCATAGCGGCCAAACGCTAGCGTCCGTCGTCGTCGAGTTGGTCGAAGCCGTACTGGCCACTCGCTTCGGCGGCATATCCGACGGCGGCGACCGCTGGCGATCCATGGCGTCTGCGATCGCCGAGACGCTAATGGATGATCCGGCGTCGCGTGACCGTCTCGAATCGCTTTGGGCAAGATTGTGCGAGGCTGCTGGATGACCACCGCCGAAGAGAACATCCAGGCGTTGATCGACGAAGGCCAACCGCTCGTGCGGTCGCTGGCGACCAAGATCTCGCGTAGTATTCCTATGAGGATCGAACTGGATGATTTGTTGGCTTACGGCCAAGTTGGCTTGACGGAAGCGGCCCGAGATTTCGATCCCGAACGAGGCAACCGATTCACGACGTTTGCCTACTATCGCGTTCGCGGCGCGATTTACGACGGCATTTCGAAAATGAGTTGGACCAGCCGCGCACGGTATAACCGGATGCGTTATGAACAAATGGCCAACGAGACGATGCGAGAGGTGAACGAGACGCTGCCGTCGTCCGAGGAGCCGTCCCTGGAAGACGAGGCCAAGTGGTTGCGTGGAGTGACCGAACGATTGGCCGTCGTGTATCTGGCGAGCGAGGGCGGCGGCGAGGGTGATTGGACCGAATCCGCCCTGGAGGATCCGGCCGAGTCGCCATCGACCATCGCGGCCACGCGAGAACTGAGCCAGAAACTGCGTGAATTGGTAGAAACGCTGCCGCCGGCCGAACGGCGGCTGATAAGAACGATATACTTCGAAGGCACGACCTTGCAGGAGGCGGCCAATCGTTTAGGCATCAGCAAGTCCTGGGCCAGCCGAATGCACGCGAAGACCCTAGGAACGCTGGCCAACAAACTACAAAAACTAGGAGTGGACGCCGGAGAAGCGAGAGGAAGGTGGTGAGGATTGGGTGTCGGGTTTCGGGTGTCAGGTGAAGAGGGGGCACGTGCGACGGATGACGCGTGCCGCACCTGACACCTGACACCTGACACCTGACACCTGACACCCGACACCTGACACCCGACACCCGACACCCGACACCCGACACCCGACACCCGACACCTGACACCTGACACCTGACACCCGACACCTGACACCTGACACCCGACACCCGACAGGAACCCTCGCCATGGCGTCGCCTGAAATCCTTGACTTCGATCGGCTGCTCGCGGCCATATCCGACGAAGAACCTGCTGGTCCGGAATTGAAGGACGATTCGGAGCAGATGAAGGTCTACTACCAGATCAAGGACGCTCGCGAAGCCGCGCGCACTGCCGAACGACAACTTGCTCAAGCCGCGTTGTATGGCGACGACGAAGAGGTGTCTTCGATATCTCCGCCCGACTGGAAACAGGTACTGGACCTGGGCGTTGACGCGATCGCCGAGAAGTCGAAGGATCTTTGGATCGCCTCGTGGTTGATCGAGGCGGCGGCGCGACGCCACGGTTTCGCGGGTCTGCGCGACGGCTTCCGGCTGGCGCGGGAGATGTCCGAGCGTTTTTGGGAGGGAATCCATCCGCGGCCTGACGAGGACGGGTACGCGACGACCGTGGCCCAGTTGGCGGGCTTGAACGGCGAAGACTCCGAAGGTGCACTGATCACGCCGATCGACACGATTCCGATCACGCAGGGGACCACCGACCGGCCGCTCACTAGTGGCGACTACAAGCAAGCTGCCGACTTGGAGCAAATGTCGGACCCGGACCGACGGGCGCAGAGGATCGAACAAGGCGCGATCAGCATGCAAGCGTTCGAGCGGGCGGCCAACGAAACACCGCCGGAGTTCTTTCATAACTTGCACGAGGACATCCAGCAGTGTATCGACGAGTTCGCCAAGTTGGAGGAAGTCCTCGATGAGAGGTGCGGCAAGAACGAAGACGGGTATTCGGCTGCGCCTCCGACATCGAACATCCGCAACTCGCTGGACGAGTGCCGCGGCCGCGTCAAGAGCATTGCCCGGCATGTGTTGGATGCGGGGCCCGACGGGGCGGAAGTCGAAAGTGGCGATTTGGCGACGGTTCCGGGCGAAACCCAAGTGGCCGTGGGCGCAGGCAAAGTTGTGACGCGCGAAGATGCCTTTCGAGCGTTGCTTCAGGTGGCGGATTTCTTCCGCCGGACCGAACCGCATTCGCCCGTATCGTACGCCTTGGAGCAAGCCGTACGTTGGGGGCGTATGCCTCTGCCCGAGTTAATGGCCGATTTGATTGCGGACGAATCGACTCGAGAAGAGATGTACCGTCGCGTGGGGATTCCCAAGCCAAACTCGTCGGAAAACGACTAAGGCGAATCGTTGTTGTTATTTTTCGGAAAAAAGCGTAAAACGTGACCACTGCTACCTTTCCTCCTGGGAGATGGATAAATGAGTGAAAGCGTTCATGAGAAGCTGAAGAGGGTGCGCAAACCTCGCGTCCACATCACCTACGATGTGGAGACCGAAGGAGCGGTCGTCCAGAAGGAGCTTCCCTTCGTCGTCGGCGTAGTAGGCGACTTCTCCGGAAACCCCACGGAGAAGCTCAAGCCGCTGAAGGACCGCAAGTTCATCCAGATCGACCGCGACAACTTCAACGAAGTGATGAAGCGGATAACGCCGGGCCTGAACCTGCGAGTGGAAAACACGATGGCAGGCGATGGGACCGAAATGGCCGTGCAACTGCAGTTCGATTCCATGGACGATTTCGAACCGACGAATGTGGCCAGACAGGTCGAGCCTTTGCGTAAGCTGCTGGAAACGCGTGACAAACTGCGCGATCTGCTCACGAAAGTGGACCGCAGCGAGGATCTGGAGAACGTGTTAGAGCAGGTACTCAAGAACACCGAAGAGCTGAAGAAACTATCGTCCGAGTTGGGCGTGGAAGCTCCCAGTGGAGAAGGAGGTGAGTGATGAGCGATGCTGAACAACAAGCCCAATCGGGTGAGGCTCAAGCCGAAGCGGCGGAAGCCAGCCTTCTGGAATCGGCCATTACGGCGACCAAGCAGACCGAACGCGGCCGCGCCGAGGAACTGCTGAAGACGCTGACCGAGGAGGCTCTCAAGGGTACGGTCACCTGGAACAAGGACGTCACCCGGACGGTCAAAGCGGGCATTGCTGCCATCGACGAAGTCGTTTCCACGCAGTTGTCCGCCATCATGCACAAGCCGGAATTCCAGCAACTGGAAGGAAGCTGGCGCGGATTGAACTACCTGGTGATGAACTCCGAAACCAGCACGCAACTGAAGCTGAAGGTCCTGAACTGCGGCAAACGCGAATTGTTCAAGGACTTGGACAAAGCGGTCGAGTTCGACCAGAGCCAGATGTTCAAGAAGCTGTACGAAGCCGAATTCGGCACTCCGGGCGGCGAACCGTACGGGGCCGTGATCGGCGACTTCGAACTCACGAACCACCCAGAGGACATCGACCTATTGAGCAAGATGTCCAACGTGGCCGCAGCCGGTTTCTGCCCGTTTATCTCGGCAGGAGACTCCAGTCTGTTTGGATTCGACAGTTGGACCGAGCTGACCAAGCCACGCGATCTGGAGAAGATCTTCGACACGGTCGAGTACACCAAGTGGCGTTCGTTCCGCGATAGCGAGGACGCGCGCTTCGTGACGCTAACCATGCCACGAACATTGGCCCGATTGCCCTACGGCGAAAATACCAAGCCGGTCGAGGCATTCAGTTACGAGGAGGTCGCGCTGGGCGGCTCGAAGCAAGCCGTATCCGTCCCCCACGACCAGTATTGCTGGATGAATTCCTCCTACGTGCTGGGCGCCCGACTGACCGACGCGTTTTCCAAATACGGTTGGTGCACGGCGATTCGCGGCGCTGAAGGCGGCGGCAAGGTCGAAGGCCTTCCGGCCCACGTGTTCCAAAGCGACGACGGCGATATGGATTTGAAGTGCCCCACGGAAGTTGGCATCACCGACCGGCGCGAGGCGGAAATGAGCAAGCTGGGTTTCCTGCCGTTGTGCCACTACAAGAATACCGACTACGCGGTATTTTTCGGAGCGCAAACGACGCAAAAACCGAAGAAATACGACCGCCCGGAAGCGACTGCCAACGCGGCCATTTCGGCCCGTTTGCCGTACATCATGGCGACGGCGCGGTTCGCTCACTATCTGAAGGTCCTCGCGCGAGACAAGATCGGCTCGTTCATGGAAGTCGAAGATTGCCAGGACTGGCTGGACCGCTGGATTCACAACTATGTAAGCGCCGATCCGAAGCCCAGTCAAGATGCAAAGGCGCGTTATCCGCTGCGCGAGGCCAAGGTGGAGGTCAAGGAGGTCCCTGGTCAGCCCGGAACCTACAACGCTGTGGCGTGGCTACGTCCTTGGCTGCAGTTGGAGGAGTTGACTTCGTCACTGCGCATGGTGGCGCGCATTCCAAAGCTGGGTGGATAGGTCGAACCCTGGAGAATCACGGCACCGCTCAGGGCCATCTTCGTTTAACCCGAAGCCGGAGGCGATGGCGGGCAGTGTGATGGATCGTGCTTGCGCAGCACCCGCCATCGCCTCCGGCTTCGGGTTAAACGGCAGGGAAACACATCGTTGGCGATTGCTGATGCGGGGCCGCTGCTGAGTACTCGGTACCCATGACGACGCGCATGGCCTGGGCGACGGATGCGACCATGACCTCCAAACCATCCCAAACCAACGATCAGACGGCGGTCTTTTCTGATCCGAAAGTCGCATTAGCGACACCGGCCGAGATCGCCAAGCCCTCCTTGATCGACGAGATTGTCGAGGCCAGCGGCGTTTCCTCTTCCCCCGTAGGCAATCGTCTGGAGCGATTCCTCCGAGAGCCTTCTCTTGCCAAGTCGCTTATCTCCTGGCTGGGTCGTTGGCCACAGGACGACAAGGAACAGGTTGTCCGATTACTGAACCGCGACGTGGCACTGATCGACCGCCTGGTCAACGAGCAATTGAACGCCATTCTTCACCATTCGGATTTCCAGAGACTGGAAGCTTCCTGGCGAGGTATCCGTTATCTCGTGGATCGAGCAGACGAAGAAGGCGAACCGAACGTCAAGATCAAGGTGCTCAGCGCGACCTGGCGCGAGCTGGAACGCGACTTCGAACGGGCCGCCGAATTCGACCAGAGCCAGATCTTCCGCAAGTTGTACGAGGAAGAATTCGGGAACCCCGGCGGGGAGCCCTATGGCATACTTCTGGGCGACTACGAAATCCACCCGCGTCCGTCCGGCCAGCACCCGCACGACGACATAGCGATCCTGGCGTCGCTCGCTCAAGTCGCGGCGGCCGCATTTTGTCCTTTTATCACTTCGGTCAGTCCCACCATGTTTGGGCTGGACGATTTCAGCGGTCTTGAGCAGCGGCTCGATCACGCCAAGACGTTGGACCAGATCGAGTACGTGAAGTGGAACGCGCTACGCAAAACTGAAGATTCCCGATTCGTGGGCCTCACGCTGCCTCGCGTGCTCATGCGACTTCCCTACGAAGATGACGGCACACGAGTGGATCGTTTCTGTTTCCGCGAAGATGTCAGTGGCCTGGACCGCGGAAAATACCTGTGGGGAAGCGCTGCGTACGCGTTCGGTGGCGTGCTGACGCGAGCCTTTGCCGAATCAGGCTGGCTGGCCGACACGCGTGGCGTCCAGCGAGATATTGAAGGCGGCGGTTTGGCAGTCGGCCTGCCGGTTCACAGCTTCCGCACCGACAAAACGGGCGTGGCGATCAAGTTTTCCACCAGCGTGGTGGTCACCGACGAATTGGAGCGTGAATTGAGCGACCTGGGCTTCGTCCCCTTGTGCGACTGCAAGGACACGGAGTATTCGGCGTTCTACAGCAACCCGTCGATCCAACAGCCCAAGAAATACGATCGGCCGGCCGCCACGGCAAACGCCAAAATGTCCGCCATGCTGCAGTACACTTTGTGCGTCTCGCGATTTGCGCACTACGTCAAGGTCTTAGGCCGCGACAAGATCGGTGTGTTCAGCGAGCCTGCCGAACTGGAACGCTTCCTGGACAGTTGGATCGTCACCTACGTGACCACCGACACAGATGCATCGCCCCAGGTCCGAGCGCGATTTCCGTTGCGCGAAGCTCGCGTCGAAGTCAAGGAACAACCCGGCAAGCCCGGAGCCTATCAGTGCATTATGCACCTGGCACCACATTACGAATTGGACGAACTGACGGCAACTGTCAGGATAGCCACAGAATTGGCACCACCACGGGGCACCTAGCAAGCAAGGAAAGCAACCACCCTACAAATAATCAACTTGTAGCCGGAGTCGCAAGACTTCGGGAGTTTGCCGCTTCCGCCCGAAGTGTTGCCACTTCGGCTACGAGAGTTGTATCCGTGGGTCCGCCATGCCATCCGTGGGCCTGATCTCCTGCGCCACGCGCATCCCTAACGAGGATTACCCATGACTCCAACTGAGCTGTTTCAAGCGGGCCAACTGACCGACGCCATCGACGCAGCGGTGGCTGACGTCAAGAAACACCCCACCGACACATCGCGTCGTGGGTTTTTCTGCGAGTTGTTGTGTTTCGCCGGCCAATGGGAGCGGGCCGACAAGCAACTGGACACCATCAGCATGCAGGAACCGGAAGCAGTTGTCGGATTGAGCGTGTTACGGCAATTGATCCGAGGTGAGGTCGCTCGTCAACAGTTCTACGAAGAAGGCCGAGTGCCCGAATTCATCGGCGAGCCGTCGCCCGCGCTTCGTTTGCACCTGGAAGCGTCGATTGCCTTGCGCGAGGGGAATGCGGCCGAGGCGGCGGATCTACTGGGGAAAGCCGAGGAGCAACGAGCCAAAGCTGGCGGAACCTGCGACGGGCAGCCATTCGACGACTTCCGCGACCTGGACGACCTGACGGCTTCGTGCTTCGAGGTCTACACTGGCACAGGCAAGTACTATTGGATCCCGCTGGAACAGACGGATCTGATCGAGTTTCATGCTCCGGAGCGCCCGCATGATCTCTTGTGGCGGCGTGCTCACATCGTCGTGACCGATGGGCCGGACGGCGAAGTGTTTCTACCGGCGCTCTATCCGGGAACGTTTCATAGTGACGACGATGGGCTCCGCCTAGGTCGCGGGACGGATTGGACGGACCAAGAGGGCGAACCGATCCGCGGTTGCGGACTGCGCATGTTCTTGGTGGGCGAGGAAGCAAAGACAATAATGGAATTGGGGCAAATTCAGTTTGGCGCGGAGCCAAATGCGAAAAACGAGTAACAAGGCAATGGCCAAGATATCCGAAGACCAGCAGCTAGTCCCGTCGGTGCTCGATCGGTTGTTGGACGACCAGCCGGAGTTGACTCGCGAACCGCCAAAATCGCGCACTCAGGTCCTGCGCGAGCTAAAACTCAGCGTGCGACGCGACCTGGAAAACCTACTGAACACGCGATGGCGCTGTGTCAACTGGCCGCCGAATCTGGATGACTTGGAGGTGTCACTGGTCAATTACGGAATTCCCGACTTTACCGGGACCAGTATGAGCACGGTTGCCAGTCGCGATCAGTTGCGACACGTGGTCGAACATGTCGTTCGCAAGTTCGAGCCTCGTTTCAAGACGGTCAAAGTGAGACTGCTGGAGAACGCCGACGAGACCGATCGGTCTTTACGCTTGCGGATCGACGCGCTATTGTACGCTGAACCGGCGCCCGAACCGGTGGTCTTTGATTCGCAATTGGAGCCTGCCAGCGGCAACTTTTCGGTCAAGGAGGAACGTTGATGAGCGACGAGTTGCTGCCGTACTACAACCGGGAACTCGCGTTTATCCGTAATATGGGCGCGGAGTTTGCCGAGGCCCATCCCAAGATTGCCGGCCGGCTGCGCATGGCGGCCGAAGGTACCACAGATCCCCACGTAGACCGAATGATCGAGGCGTTCGCCTACTTGAACGCTCGCACACGGCACAAATTGGACGACGATTTTCCGGAAGTCTCCGAGTCTCTGTTGGGCGTGCTGTACCCGCACTATCTGGCCCCGATCCCTTCCATGTCGATCGTCCAGTTCGTGCTGGATCGCCAACAGGGCGAGCTAACGACCGGCTACCGGATCGAGCGAGGATCCACGATCGAATCGGAACCGATCGAAGGCCAGCCATGCCGGTTCCGCACGTGCTATCCCGTGACATTGTTTCCCGTCGAGTTGAAGCTGGCCGAATTGCGAGGGCAGCCGTTCACGGCCCCGTCCGTCCGATTCGTAGGTGATTCGCTGGCCGTTTTGCGGCTCCAGTTGAAATGTTTTTCCGATAAGGTCACCTTCGCCCAACTGTCCCCTGGCTCGCTCCGCTTCTTTCTCAAAGGTCAGTCGCAGTACATCTACGACCTTTACGAGCTGATCCTGAACGACACGATCGGAGTCGCCCTGGCCAACTCGCCCGGCGACAGCGAGCCTGTCGTGCTGAGCAAAGACTGTGTAAAGCCTGTGGGCTTCCAGCCCGACGAAGGCATGCTGGATTATTCGCTGCGGTCCTCCTGGGGATACCGCCTGCTGTCCGAGTACTTTGCCTTTCCCGAGAAGTTTCTTTTCTTCGATCTGGTTGATCTGGACGAGAAAACGCTGTCCAAGATCGGAAACACCCTGGAGTTGTTCCTGTACGTCAAACGGCACTCGACCGATCTGGAGAAAAACGTCAATCGGGACACATTTCAGCTTGGCTGCTGTCCCATGGTGAATCTGTTCAGGCAGCGAGCCGAACCGATTCAGTTGACCCATGCGCATACTGAATATCGCGTCGTTCCAGACGCTCGCCGGCCCCTGGCCCACGAAGTGTATTCCGTCGACCAGGTCGTCGCTACGTCGCCCGACAACGAGGAGCAGAAGTTCCTGCCGTTCTACTCCATCAAACATGGCCAGGACGTTCGGGACCAACGATTCTTCTGGCACGCGACGCGCCAGCCGGCGGGATACTCCGGGGGACAGGTGGACGATGGCACAGAGGTGTTCCTGTCAATCGTCGATTTGGATTTTCAGCCGTCGGCCCCCGCCGAATGGACGATCGACGTGGAAACGACATGCTTGAACCGGGATTTGCCACGTCGCCTGCCGTTCGGCGGCGGCCAACCGCATCTTCAGCTTTCCACTGGCGGGCCGATATCGAAAATCGCCTGCCTGACCGCCCCCACGCGAACTCGGCGGCCGTCGTTGCGGCACGGCACCGTCTGGCGTTTGATCTCGCACCTGTCATTGAATCACCTGTCGCTGGTCGACTACGAGGACGGGGCCGACGCGCTGCGCGAGATTCTGAAGTTGTACGATTTCGCTGACTCGGCCGAAACGCGGGCGACGATCGACGGCATCATCGGCGTTACCAGTCGCCGTGTCGTGGGACGAGCCGGTGGGCCTGTATCGGCTGGTTTTTGCCGCGGAGTGGAAGTGACACTGAAGTTCGACGAAGAGCGATTCACGGGCGGAGGCATGTTTCTGTTTGCCAGCGTCCTGGAACGCTTCTTGGGCCTGTACAGTTCAGTCAATTCCTTTACCAAGACAGTTGCTGCGACCAACAAGCGAGAGGAACCACTTCGTAAATGGCCGCCACGAGCGGGCGAAAAGGTGCTTCTGTAACCGAACGCCTTGCCGCCGAACCCCACAAGTTCGATTTCTTCCAGGCAGTTCGACTGCTGGAGCACATCGCCCGAGAGCGATCGAAGGGCGATCCGGACAAAGCGCGCGTTCCTGTAGGCGACGACGGTCCTCCGCGGCACGAGACCGTGCGATTCCGCGCGTTCCCATCGCACACGTTTCCTTCCAGCGAGATCACTTCGCTGACGTTTTCGGAAGAAGATCCGTCCGATGAAGCAAAGCCATCGCTGGCCGATATGGTCGTCACATTCTTGGGCTTGACGGGGCCAAGCGGCGTCTTGCCGCAACACTACACCCAGTTGGTCATCGACCGGATTCGCCAGAAGGATGATTCCCTGCGCGACTTCCTGGACTTGTTCAATCACCGGACTGTCTCGCTGTTTTTCCGAGCCTGGGAAAAGTACCGATTGCCGGCGGCCTTCGAGCGATCGGCAGTGGATCCATCCGCGGGCGCGGAGGATCCGTTTACTCGTTGCCTGTACTCGCTGGTGGGCCTTGGCACGGATCGTGTGCGGAGTCGACTGGCAGTGACCGATCCGGCATTCTTGTACTTCTCCGGCCATTTCTCTCACCATCCGCGCACCGTGACGGGCCTGGAGTGTATAATCGCCGACTACTTCGAGCTGCCGGTCGACGTGCTGCAATTCCAGGGGCAATGGTTGTACTTGAGTTTAGACGACCAGTCGTGTACGCCATCGGCGATCGAGCCGGATGGGCGTAACTGCCAACTGGGCTTCAACGTCGTGGTCGGCGAGCGAGTGTGGAGCGTCGAGAACAAGTTCCGCGTGCGACTGGGACCGGTGGGATACGAACAGTTCTGCAGGTTCACGCCGATGGGCGAGGGCCTGATGCCGCTTTGCCAGCTCGTCAGATCGTACGTCGGCCCCGAATTCGACTTCGACATTCAACCCGTGCTGCGAGCGCAAGAGGCTCCCGAGTGCAAGATTGGCGGAGACATCATGGCAGGCTCGCGGCTCGGATGGAATACGTGGTTGCGTAGCAAACCCTTACCCAAAGACGCGGATGAAGCCGTCTTCGTAAACGAAGGATATCCCTGATGTCCGCCCAGTAGGTCCCGTCTGCCGGACGGGACCTGAGAGCATACGGGTCTTTGACAACGCGGATTACCGCATCAGGTCCCGTCCGGCAGCCGGGACCTACTTCAGGTGAACCATCATGGCACAAGTCAATTTGAAAGAACTGATCGGCAAACTAAACGAAACCTGTCGGCGATCGCTGGAAGGAGCCGCCGGGCTGTGCCTTTCGCGCACCAATTACAACGTCGAGATCGAGCACTGGCTGCTGAAACTGCTGGAAGTCCCGAATACGGATACGGCAGTCCTGCTGCGCCACTTTGGCATCGACACGTCGCGTCTGGCGGCAGATCTGACCAAAGTGATCGACCGCCTGAAGACTGGCAACGCCCGGCCGCCGGCGTTAAGCCAAAACGTCGTCGACCTCGTGCGAGAAGGATGGCTGCTGGGTTCGGTGGATTACGGCGAACGCGCAGTGCGGTCCGGCCACGTGCTGTGCGCCCTGTTGGTCCACGATCCGCTGGCCCGTTGTGCCGCCGATGCGTCCGCCGAATTCGAAAAAATCTCCGTCGAACTGCTCCGCAAGAACCTCGCGACATTGGTCGCTGACACCGACGAGGCCGGGCAGCCTGCGGAGACGGCTCCTGCGGGCGCACCACCGCGTCCGGGCGCTCCGACCGGACCGACTAAGACACCGTCTTTGGACCAGTACACGATCGACTTGACGGCCCGCGCCGCGGCTGGCGACATCGACCCCGTATTGGGCCGGGACGCGGAAATCCGGCAAATCATCGACATCCTGACCCGGCGCCGGCAGAACAATCCGATCCTGACGGGCGAAGCCGGTGTGGGCAAGACGGCCGTTGCCGAAGGCTTCGCGTTGCGTATTGCGGCTGGCGACATACCTCCGTCGATCGAGAACGTCTCCGTCCGCACACTCGACTTAGGGTTGCTCCAGGCTGGCGCCGGTGTGAAAGGCGAGTTCGAAAACCGGCTGAAGTCGGTCATTCAAGAGGTAAAAAGCTCGCCCACGCCGATCATTCTGTTCATCGACGAGGCGCACAACATGATCGGCGCAGGCGGCGGTGCCGGACAAAGCGACGCCGCCAACTTGCTCAAACCGGCACTGGCTCGCGGTGAGTTGCGTACAATCGCCGCCACCACCTGGGCAGAATACAAGAAGTACTTCGAAAAGGACGCCGCGCTGGCCCGCCGCTTTCAGGTGGTCAAAATCGAAGAACCCGACGAGAAAGCCGCTGCCGAAATGATGCGCGGATTGGTCTCAACATTGGAAGAGCACCACGATGTTCGCATCCTCAATGAAGCCGTCGTCGACGCGGTTAAGCTGTCGCACCGATACATCTCAGGCCGCCAACTGCCCGACAAGTCGGTCAGTCTGCTGGACACCACCTGCGCCCGCATCGGGCTCAGCCAGTCGGCTACACCGCCGCCGATCGAAGATGCCAAGCGTCGTATCGAACAACTGGCCGTGTCCATCGGCATCCTCCAACGAGAACAGGACGCCGGCACCGATCACGCCGAGCAGTTGACGGAACTCAGCCAGCAGAAAGAGGCGGCCGAGGTCGAGCTTGAGAAATTGAACGAGCAATGGAAGAAGGAAAAGGAACTGGTTGATAAGATACGGCAGTTGCACGACGGGTTGCAGGGCGGCAAGACGGACGGAGAAAAGGCGGACCAACCGGCTGAGGCGAGTGAACCGACGCCGAAGGCCAAGGCGGCAGAAGAGCTCTCGGAGGAAGAACGCGAGCAACTCCGCGAGTACCTCCGTGAGGGACTCCGCGGCAAACTCGCGACGGCCGAGGCAGAATTGATCGAGTTGCAGGGCGAGAATCCCTTAGTGCATCCATGCGTCAATTCGCAGGCCGTCGCGGAAACCGTCGCCGGTTGGACCGGCATCCCCGTGGGACGTATGGTGGCCGATGAGATCAAGACGGTTCTCGACTTGAAGAAACTCATGGAGGAGTCGATCGTCGGCCAGTCCCATGCCTTGGATCGGATTTCCCAGAGCATTCGCACATCACGCGCCAACCTGGCCGACCCCGGTCAGCCGATCGGCGTTTTTCTGCTCGCCGGCACCAGCGGCGTCGGCAAGACCGAGACGGCCATCACACTGGCGAACCTGCTGTACGGCGGCGAGCAGAACATGACGACAATCAACATGTCCGAGTTCAAGGAAGAACACAAGGTCTCGTTGCTGATGGGATCGCCTCCAGGCTACGTCGGATACGGCGAGGGCGGTGTATTGACCGAAGCCGTACGGCGCAAACCGTACAGCGTCGTCTTGCTGGACGAAATGGAGAAGGCCCATTCGGGTGTGCAAGACATCTTCTACCAGGTGTTCGACAAGGGAACGATGAAGGACGGCGAAGGCCGCGACATCGACTTCAAGAACACCGTCATTATGATGACCACCAACGCGGGCACGGATTTCATCAAAAGCCTCTGCGGCGACCCCGACACCATGCCCGATCCGGATGGTTTTATCGAAGCCGTGTTTCCGGAACTTTTGAAGACGTTCAAGCCGGCGTTTCTCGGCCGTCTGACGATCGTGCCGTACTATCCGCTCAGCGACGACGTGATGAAGAAGATCATCAAGCTGAAGCTCGGCAAGGTCGCCCGCCGCATCGGGGAGCACTACCGGGCCGCATTCAGCTACACGCCGGAACTGGTCGAAAGCATCTCGGAACGCTGCACGGAAGTGGACACCGGTGCGCGCAACGTGGATCACATTCTGACGCGCACACTCCTACCCGAGTTGTCCGCCGAATTCCTCGCTCGCATGGCCGAAGGCGAAACGATCAACGCAGTGGAACTCTCCGTCGATGATGACGGTCAGTTCCAGTACAACATCTCCTGACCCGGCCTTCACGCATTCCGTGGGCAGGCAATACAGCATACACGTCAACGATCAATGGCGAGTCTGCTGCCGCCGGGAGGCGATCGCGTATTCCAATGAATTCAACGTCGCTCTGCGCCATTCCCGGCGGGTCAAGGGCGCAGACGAAGAACGTTCGACCGAAGACGTGATCTGGCAGAATGATTCAAGTATCGTCGCCGACAGCGGCGCGCTACATCGAAGTAGCCGGGTTGAAAAATACGGGCATAACGGTAAGAAATGATAGGAGCAAACGTAAGACGCCTTGAAACACTTCGGAGCAATTGGAATGGCCTGGGAATATAGCGAAAAAACTAAACAACTCTTCATGGACGCGGTTCACGGCAAGCCGGGCACTCATTTGGGCGAAGTCGAGGAACCCGACGGATTGGGCGAACACGGTTCGATTGCGTGTGGCGATGCCCTGCGTTTCACTTTCCGGGTGGACCGCCATCCCACGGATCCCACCCAGGATGTGATCACGGAGGCCCGCTATTTGACCTTTGGCTGCACGTCGGCGATCGCTGCGTCGGAAGCGTTGTGTATGCTGATCAAACAAGGGAAATTCACTCCGATCGAAGCACTGAAGATCACGAACGCCGACATCGTCGACTATCTCGAAGGACTTCCGGAGCAGAAGATCCATTGCTCGGTGATGGGCGCCGAGGCATTGCAGGCGGCAGTATTCAACTGGGCACAGAAACGCGGTGTCGACTTGCAGCTTCTCGGCGTCGACATTCATGCCGACGAGCAGGAAGACGGGCGGATTGTCTGCAAGTGTTTTTCGCTGAGCGAGCCCTATTTAAGGAGAAAGATCACGGAGTTGGGGCTTAAGACGATCCCGGAGATCACCAATGCCATCAAGGCGGGCGGGGCGTGCATGTCGTGCCATCACGTGCCCGGCGGGCTTCAGGATCTTCTGAACGACATTTGGGGCGTCACCGACCGAGCGCCCGTCAGTCTGCCAGTCGTGACGGATGTGCCTGGCATGCCGACGACCGAGGTCGCGGCGACTTCCGGGCAGCCAGTGATTTCACCTTACCAGTTCGCCAAGAAAGTCGAGAAGGCCGTCGAGGAATACATCCGGCCCCAACTCCAAAGAGATGGCGGGGACGTGGAAATCGTCGATATCAAGGACTTGGTCATCTACTGCCGCTTCGCTGGGGCCTGTGCGAGTTGCGCGGGTGCGAACCAGACTTTGAAGATGTTGATTGAAAAGGGCCTGAAAGACCTCGTGGACGAACGAATCCGGGTGATTGGGATCTGAATGTCGCCACGGCGACTCGCCTTGGGAGAGAGGAAATGCACCTATGAGAATTGTCTATGCCGACAACAACGCCACGACACAAGTTGCACCGGAAGTGTACGAGGCGATGATCCCGTTCTTTACGGAAAACTACTTCAACCCCAGCTCGATGTACGAACCGGCTCGCAGTACGGCGGAGGTGGTCGCGCGATCTCGCGAGGGAATTGCCCGGCATCTGGGGGCAGGCGACCCGAAGCAGATCCTGTTCACTTCATGCGCCAGCGAGAGCAACAACACGGCGATTCAAGGCGTGGTCAAAGCCAATCCGACTCGGCGTCACATCATCACTACCTCGGTGGAACATCCAGCCGTGCTGGAAGTGTGCAGGGATATCGAGCGAGGCGGGTTCGACGTCACTTTTCTTTCAGTCGACCAAGACGGCAATCTGGATCTCCGTGAGTTCGTCCGAGCCTTGCGGCCCGACACACTGCTGGTCACCGTGATGCACGCCAACAACGAAACAGGCGTGATCTTTCCCGTGGCGGAATTGGCTCGCATAACCAAGGAAACCGATTCGAAAATCGTATTTCATACGGATGCCACGCAGTCCATCGGAAAGCTGCCGATCGACTTGCAGAGGGAATACCGGCACGTGGATCTTCTGTCTTTCTCCGGGCACAAGCTTCACGCGCCCAAGGGGATCGGTGCACTTTACATCCGGCGAGGCACACCTTGCCGGCCACTGTTGATCGGCGGCCATCAGGAAGGCGGCCGTCGCGCAGGAACCGAAAATGTGCCCTACATCGTCGCGTTAGCCAAGGCGATGGATCTGGCCATGGCGAATCTGGACGAAGAGCAGACGAAAGTGCGGCAGCTTCGCGACCGACTGGAAACGTCCCTGGCGGAGAGAATCTCGCACATCCAGATCAACGGCAAGGCTGCCCCGCGACTGCCAAATACATCGAACGTCTCGTGCTACTCCATCGAGGGCGAATCGATGCTGTTCGAACTGAGCGAATACGGGATCTGTGCCTCCAGCGGTTCAGCCTGTACCTCCGGCACGCTCGAACCCTCACACGTCTTGCGGGCTCTGAACGTGCCGTTCATGGCCGTACATGGCTCCATTCGCTTCAGCTTCAGTCGATACAACACCGACGATGACATCGATCGAATCATCGAAATCTTCCCAGAGATCGTAACCCGCCTGCGTAGGGCGTCGCCCTATTGGGACGCCAAGACGAACATCCCGAGACAGAGCGCGGAAGACACGGTCCATGCCAAGAATTCGTGAACGGCTGGTCGTCCGTCGTTCTCGGAAGAAGCTCAGCAGTTGTCGTTCACACATGGACCGCTATCGCGTTGATCATACCGTTCGAGCTTGGTGTTTGCCATCAACAACTCCTCGCAGACCTTTGACAACCGACAGTGGACTTGCACCTTCGAGCGAAGCTCGTGGGGATCGAATGGTTTGACGACGTAGTCGTCGGCCCCGGCCTTGTATCCCTGGAGTCGTTCCTCGGTCGATCCCTTTGCAGAGACAAGGATCACTTGAATGAAGTCCCCGGCCACACTCGACTTGATGCGATTGCACACCTCGTAGCCGTCGACGGCAGGCATCACGATGTCGAGCAGAACCACATTAGGCCTGAAGTCGTCGAGCAGCGTAAGGCACTCCAGTCCATCCGTGGCGGCAGCCAGTTTGTAGTCCTTGCGGAAAATCATGGTTAGCATGTCTCGACTGGTCGGACAGTCGTCAACGATCATGACTCGATTGGATTTTTTCGATTCCGCCGGACGCTGGTTTGATCCACCGCGCGAGCGATCGGGACTACCGGTGCACGAATGGCCCCGTCCGGTCTGCATCGCAACTTCGATCGCGGCGACCATGTCGGTCAAGACGAAGGGTTTCGCGAACACTTCGGTCAGCCCCAGCTCGGCACGTACCTGCGAGAGATGCGGCCCCTCTGGCTCGGCGGTCATCAACATAAGAGGGACACCGGCCAAACGCTCTTCTTGGCGAAATCGACGGCACAATTCGATCCCGCTCATTCCCGGCAAACGGTTGCCGGTGATCACGACATCGAAATCGATCCGCTGGGCCAGTTCCCAGGCCCTTCGTCCGTCGGCGGCAACGGTCACCTGAATGCCCGCGTTTTGAAGACGGAATCGGGCAATCTCTCGGAAGACGCAATCGTCTTCGACCAGTAGAATTTGGGGCTCGCGATACGGCATTGTCTGGGAGAACGATGACAACTTAGGGTGTGAATCCGGAAAGTGCTTCAAATCATCGGACCGTAACGCCTCGTCGAAACAAGAAGTTTCCGTGACAACAGGCGATGCAACCTGTCGGACTCACGTAGAAGCGATCATCTAAACAACGCTGGGCAAGAAAGCCAATCCGCCGTTCTCTCTGTCAGGGGGTGCTTGGAGCGTGACCAACGCGACCGCTGATCTCCTGGCACATCGCCTGGAGGTTTTCGATGGGCGTGCCGGGGGATACGCCGCCCCCAGGCGAGACGAGCATCGGTCCCACGTCGGGCAGTCGAGCGAGCCCGTGTGCGGTGGCCTCGCGTACCTGGTCCGGTGTGCCGCGCACTAGTAGCTCCAACGGCGGTAGGTTGCCCATCAGCACGATCTCCGGCCCCAGCAGCTCACGGGCACGGGCGAGGTCCGTTTCGTGCGAAAAGTTGAAAACGTCCATGCCGATCGTTGCCAGACCCGGGAAGACCTTCTCGTTCGGGGTATCGTTATGGAAGAAACGGATTAGCCCCTCGAATTCGTCAAAGATGCGTTTCAGCCGCGGAAGCCCAAACGTCTCGGCATCGTCCGGTCCCATCATGCCCACCAAGTCGTCAAGCACAAGCACACCAACCGGGTTATCCATGCGGTCAAGCTGCGCGCGCAGCCAGCGGATGCACAACTCGGTGGTCTTGTCGAACAATCGTTGGCAACGGTCGGCATCAAGTTGCGTTGCCATAAGGACCTCGGTCACACCCACAAGGTGCGACGCGATAGCCAGCGGGCCGCGGCAGGCGGCCATGCGTGGTGCAATGCCTAAATCCGTCAGCGGCCCTTTCATGCGTTCGTATTGCCTGAGTATGACGGGCATCAGACCGTCGGTCTCGGGATCGGGGACCGGCGCTGCGGCCAATCCCCCAAGATCGCCCGGATAGTGGTTCACGCCGGGTGGTTGGTGATCGGACCACTGGATTGGTACGCCCCAGCCGCTCGGTTCGGCGGTCATGCCTAGTTCGACCCACGAGCCGGGCACAAAGGCAACGCCCGGCAGGTCGCGCAGCACTTGTTCGTACACACGTAGCCAAGTGGATGGATCGTAGTAAAAATCGATCGTTCCAACACCGGCATAGGCCGGCAGCCAGGGCGAATCGATGATTAGCGCGGCCATCGTGTCGTCACGACGTCGGTCGCGGACCAGGGATAACAGTCGATCGAGCGTTTGCGGGTATGCGGTGATCGCTTCGTTCATTCGTGCTTTGTCATTCGTTGAAAGTCAACCAAGCATTCGCGGCACCGTCGTTCGTAGTGCCGCCTTCAGGCGGTTCGCTGCACCGATTCCGGCCCGGAAACCGCCTGAAGACGGCACTACAAACCGGTATCAGCCGTACGCCTTGACCGGCACCTCGGCGCCTTTGCGGGCGGCTGAAACGTACGCGGAGTAGATCGTGGAAATGCTGTCGGCGGCCAAATTCATATCGCTCTCGATCGAATCGCCGTAGGCCGCACAGCGATAGAATGCCTCCATCTCCTGCGGGTAGCCGGTGAAGAAGTCCTCGTCCGGGCTAGTGCACGCCCAGCCTTGTTTGGTTTCGATCTTCTCGACCGTGTAGATATCTCTGAAGTTGGCGTCGACCGGGTTGTAGGTCTGCATCGCCGTGTTGGGGTTGATGTTGCAGAGCGAGCGATGGTTGTTGGCGCAGATCTCCAGCCAGTTGTGGATCCCGCCCAGCACGATGTCCGATGCGAATACGGTGGCGATCGTGTCGTCTTCGAACACGATGTGGATCATGCTGAAATCGTCGATGTCGTAGTAGTCGCAGCGGATGTGGCCCTCGTCGCGGAAATCGGGAACCTTGGTAATTGCGTGAGCGCGGGCGGAAACGGCTTTGGGCCGGATCGGCTTTCCGTCGCGGACCCTGCCTTCGACACGTTTCAGATACAAAGCTGCGCTCAGCGGGTGGCATCCCTTGCCGATCAGCACGCCGCCACCGCAGCGGGCCGCGTAGGCGTAATCGACCGAGTGCGAACCACTATGAGCCTCTTCGCCATGAATCCACAGAATCTGCGCCCCGGTCTTCTCCAGGATCTCCCTCTCCTTCTGGATCGCTGGCGAGTAGACCCAGTTCTCGGCGTACATCAGCCGGCCCTTCGAATTCCGTTCGGCTTCCAGCATTCGTTCGACGCTCGTCAGGGCCTGTTCGAGTGCCACCTCCATGTCCGCGTTGTCCCAGTGAAAATCGTCCGAACCGTCGCCGAAATAGCCGGTCAGCGGCTTTTCGCAAATGACGTGTTTGTCTGCCGCCAACGCGGCGACGGACACCGGCTCGTGAGCATAAGGCGGCGTGTTAACGTGCACCACGTCGACATTCGCGATCAACTCGTCCAGCGATTCGAACGCTTGGATTTCGCGCTTCTGGGCGAATGCCCTAGCCATGTCCATGTCCTTGGCATGCACGCCGATGACTTCCACGTTCGCGCCATAGACCTTCTCGATCGCTTCGAAATGAAACGTCGCGCTGAACCCAGCGCCGACCAATCCACTGCGTACGGTTTTCTTTTGCATGACTGCTTTCTATTACTACCTATTCCTTCTCTGGTTCGTCCGACGGTTTTTCGTCTGCCGGATCGGCCGAGGCGGAAGTGATACCGAATATCTCGCGAACCGTCTCGTTCTGTATCACTTTTTTGTTGATCTGAATCAGCGATCCGATCGTTGCCACCAGCAGCGCGATGACCAACAGCGTGTTGAAGACAAAGCGGCTGAAGCCATGCCCCACGGCGTCGCCGATGTAGCTGCGTTTGTTATTCATGATCAGGAACGTCAAATAAGCGATCGGCAGCATGGTAAAGCAAACTGCGGACGCGGCGACCGGGAACCAGATCGGCAGCGATGCGATAACGCCCAGCAAGCCAATCGCCGGGGCCAGAGCAAAGATCCGGAACCGCGACTTGGTTTGTTCCAGTCCCAGCATTTCACAGAATGTGAAACCGCAGACGACCATGTGTGTGCTGATCGCACCGCACGTCATCCCGATCAGCCCCAAATCGAAGATAATCCGACCCGCATTCACGCCAATCACGCCACCCAATGCCTTGGCGGCGCCTAGCGGCCGAATCGTCGTGTCCACCACGTCCGCACCCTGGTAAACTCCGCCCACCTTCATCGCGATAATCACCAACGACGTTACCAGCACGAACGGGAGGAACATCGTCATACCGAGATCCCAGCGGGCGAGCTTTTTGTGGTCCTTGCCCCAACCTTTTTTCAATAGCGAGTAGGGATAGAGAAACGTCATGTTGATGCCAACCGCGGCGCCCAGCATGCCTAATACCTGCGTCACTGTCGTGCCATTCAAGCTGCCGTCGGCCGTAAAAAGGTTGGGGATGCCGTACCAGCCGATGAAGCCCTTGAGGATCTCACCGGATTCCGCGATGACGACATTGATTTTGGCCACCACGACGATTCCGAACATGACCACGACCAAGGCGATGCAGCTTCGGAGAAACCACTCGTAAATGCGGACGCCCTTCGAATCGCCACCATAATTGAACACCGTCGTGATGTTCGTACAGAGGATCAGCAATCCGATCCCGAAGCTGATACACAGCCCTGCCGCGGTGAATCCCAGTCCCAACGGCGTCGAGTCCTTCTTGACCTGCTTCAGACTGGCTTCCGCTTCTCCGATTTTGGCTTTGTCTTCCGTTTTTTCCGCATCGGCAAGCGACGCGTTCGCATCGAGGACTTCCTGCGGTACGCTCACGACGTTGCCCAAGGCTCCCAGGTCACGCGCGGCCGACGCGGCTAGTCCGTACTGCGGAAAATGCCAGATGATGGACGACATGATCGTGCCCAGTGCCCAAAGGATCACAAGCCATTTGCCGATTTCACGGCCGAACGACTTGTACGGACGTTCGCCCGTCGTCAAGACCACGTTGCTCAGAGCTCCCAGCATCATCACGCCAAGAAACATGGCAACAGGTTGGACCCACAGCAGTTTGTATCCAAACGAAGCACCCGCGATGACCGACGCGGCCGCGCTGCCGGCACCAAGTGTCATAGCACTTTGGAGCAGTCCAGGACCGGTCCTTTTAACGTATCCAATCGTACGTTCCCCAAACGGCTTGTTCTCCAGCTCGCGAAGCTCCTGCAACGCCTGATCCAGCCCATCGTCGCCCTGGCTCGCCTGCTCGGGGCGATCGTCTGATTGCTTCTCCGACATACTTGGCTCCCTGTCTTTCTCCGCTGGCATCTTTGACGCAATGTCACAGTTTGGGGTATTTTTCTCCGTTGTACAAGCACCGCAAAAGCTTACTCAGCCATGGTTTCCGGTGCAGACCACTTAATTCGGCTGGCACCTTAGATAGGGCATTTGCGTCGGGGCCCTTGATTATTGGTCCCGAAAACCGACACAATATCGTCCGGGACAGGATTCCGCAAAAACTAGCGCGGGAGATGGTTCGAGTCCGACTTCGTACGATGCGCACATGATGGGCGCATCTTTTTAGGGTGGGCCAAGTCTTTTCGGTCCACCGGCTGGTTGCCTGGCGACTTGTAGGGCTGCGAATACTTGGCCCACCCCACTCGGTTGCCGCCCAGCCGTGCCTAATCCGTCAAAGTGGAGTGACCACATGAGCAAAGAAACTGACAAACCGACTCAGATGGCTCGGTTGATCTTGCCCGAGAAAGAGGTAGAGCTTCCGATCGTCATTGGTACCGAGGATGAACACGCAATCGACATCACGAATCTGCGCGCAGACACGGGCTATATCACGCTCGACGATGGTTACCGCAATACAGGTTCCGTGAAATCGGACATCACGTACATCGATGGCGAGCAAGGGATTCTTCGCTATCGGGGCATTCCGATCGAACAGCTTGCCGAGCATTCCACGTTTGTCGAAACGGCCATGCTGCTGATCAACGGCGAATTGCCCTCCAGGGAAAACCTGGCACAGTTCCGGGCGTCGCTGACTGAGCACGAGATGATCCATGAAGGAATGCGTCACAGCTTTGCCGGTGTCCCGCCCAGCGGGCATCCGATGGCGACGTTGTCCGCCATGATCAACACGCTCTCGTGCTACAACACGGACGTGATGCGCATGGAAGACGAACTCACCTTCGAGAATGCAGCCGCCCGTTTGATGTCGAAGATCCGCACGGTGGCCGCGGCCGCTTTCAAGACCTCCGTGGGGGAGCCGATGATGTATCCCCACCCGGAACTGAGCTACTGCCGCAATTTCCTTCACATGATGTTCTCGATACCGTACAAGGACTACGAACCGGATCCTGACGAGGTCCGTGCGTTGCGGCTCTTCTTGATCCTCCACGCCGATCATGAACAAAACTGCTCGACGGCAACCGTGCGGATGGTCGGTTCTTCGGGCGCAAACCTGTTTGCCTCGTGTGCGGCCGGCGTCTGCGCATTGTGGGGACCGCTGCACGGCGGGGCTAACGTGATGGTCGTTGAGCAGTTGGAGCGGATTCACAAGTTGGGCATGACTGTGGAACAGCTTGTCGAGCGGGTAAAGCGAAAGGAAGAACGGTTGTACGGCTTCGGCCATGCCGTGTACAAGAGCTACGATCCGCGGGCTCACATTCTGCGAGATCACGCGCCGAAAGTGCTTTCGAAGCTGACCGTGAATGACCCCTTGCTGAATATCGCCCGCCGTATGGAGGAGACGGCTTTGAACGATGATTACTTCGTCAGCCGCAATCTGTACCCCAACGTTGATTTCTACTCCGGCGTGCTGCTGCGAGCGATGGGGATCCCGGTAAACATGTACACGGTGATGTTCGCCATCGGACGTTTGCCCGGGTGGATTGCCCATTGGAAGGAGGTCCACGACGGAGAGACCCGCATCAACCGACCGCGTCAGGTTTACATGGGGGCGGTCAAACGCGATTACGTCCCCGTCGATCAAAGGTAGCGGCAACCCCGCTAAGGATCAGCGGGTGGCACGCATTCCCTGCGAATCCGAGGTGCGGGGCGTCCAGCCTCGGGCGACTCGGCCTGGTGGTCGAATCGTGATTAGGCGGTCGGCTTCCAGCTTCCGGCCATCGTCGGTGTGATAACGCACAAACAAATGCAGGCGTTCGTTGTCTGGCGGGGCACCGGACCAGGGAATGCGAAAGAACAGCCCGCGGTCCAGCGAATCGGATCGCAGGACTTCGCCGGCCACGTCTTTGTCGAAGACCCAACTGGCGTAGCGTGCCGCCTCGCCATCCTTCGCCGGGTCCAGAAGCACGATCGTGACTTCCGCGGCTTTGGGGACAAAGACTCTGTCCTTGTTGCGAGGTTCGATCATGACCGAAAGGCCGTCGTCGCCGGGCTGGCGGTCGAAATCCTCGCCGCCGGTAAGACGCGGGTTGATGTAGATGAACTCGACGCGTTCGTCCACGTCCGCAACCGTCGGCTCGGACGAGTCATGGTAGGCGACGTGTCGTCCGGATATCCCCACGCTTGGTTGCGTCCGCGCCTCTGTCGCTGCTGGCTCCGGTACGGCTGGCGCGGCGGACTCTCCTGTCCCGTCCTCCAACTCCGGTGGCATTTCGATGTTCGGCGAGAAATCGAAGTCGTCCATGGGCTCGTCGAGATCTGAGTGTCGCTCGCCGATACCGCTTTTCTGGCTCGCCCGATATTCCTCCAGTTCCTCCAGGGCTCGTTCGTAGTCGTACTCGAGTTCGTACACCCTGTCTTCCAAGACGCGTTTCTCGGTATTCAGCATCTCCAGATACGCGTCCATGTACGCATCGCGACGACAACCCGCCGTAGCGAGACATACAAGAACGAAAGCGGTGAGATAGCGAAAATCCATTTCCGCCACTTGGGCAACGAGCCGATGGACACACAGAGATGCGGCGGCAGAGATTAGGAAGAAACGGCAGTTAGCACAAGACGAGCCCGACCCATTCGCGTAGTTTATTCCTGCAAAAAGCAGGCGAATTGGCTCGCAGAGGGCAGCGTTGATCGCAGCGTCGGCAATGTGGGGCACGTTTCCAACGTGCCAATGGCTGTAAGTTATAGAGCTACGGCACGTTAGAAACGTGCCCCACGTACGAGCATTGCCAGCATTTGTCCGAGTTGTGATCGAGCCCCAAGAGACGGACAGGCGGAGCCGCCATTTCGGCTGTTTGCGCATAGGCCGCAGAGTAGCTGTTTCCCCGCGACTGCCTATGTCGGCAATTCCATGCTTTCGATGACGTTGTCGACGAGACCGTAGTCCTTCGCTTCGTCGGCGGACATGAAGCAATCACGATCCGTGTCCTGCTCGATCTTCTCCATCGTGTGACCGGTGTGTTTGATGAGGATCTCGTTCATTCGTATCTTGATCCTCTGGAGTTCGCGGGCGTGGATCATGATCTCTTCGGCGCTTCCCTGCATGCCGGCCAGCGGCTGGTGAATCATAATCCGGGTGTTCGGCAACGCGTGCCTTTTCCCTTTGGTACCAGCGGTCAGCAGGATAGCACCCATCGATGCCGCTTGCCCGATGCAGTACGTGGCCACATCGCAGGTGACGAACTGCATCGTGTCGTAAATCGCAAGGCCGGCGGTGATGCTTCCGCCCGGCGAGTTGACGTACAGGTGGATGTCCGACTTGGGATCGTCCGACTGCAGAAACAGCATCTGCGCCACTACTGCGTTGGCGACTTCGTCGTTTACGGCCGAGCCCAGGAAGACAATACGATCCTTCAGCAGGCGGCTGTAGATATCGTACGCCCGCTCTTCTCGGCCGCTTTTCTCGACAACGTAGGGAATCAATGGCATGGCAACTACGATCTCCGCAAATAACGTACGATGGGACGGCACGCCTACTGTCTGCTTCAGCTTTCGGCCGCTTCCTCCTCCTCGTCAACCTCCACGGGTGGTTTGCTGAGAATCTCGTCGACCAGCCCGTACTTTTTTGCCTCGTTGGCATTCAAAAAGAAATCTCGATCCGTATCTTTCGCGATCGTTTCGATGGATTGTTCGGTGTGCTTGGCCAGTATTTCGTTGAGCATTTCGCGGTTGCGAAGAATCTCTTGCGCCTGGATTTCGATGTCGCTGACTTGTCCGCTGACGCCACCGTAAGGCTGGTGCAACATGACACGCGCGTGAGGCAACGCAAATCGCTTGCCTTTGGTACCGCCGCATAACAACACGGCAGCGCCACTAGCAGCCTGTCCGACACAGTAGGTAGAAATCGGACAGGTGAGGACTTGCATCGTATCGTAAATCGCCAACGTGGCCACGACGTCTCCGCCCGGCGAATTCAGATAGAAGTGGATGTCCTTGCGCCGATTCTCGCTCTGGAGATACAGCAGCTTCATGACGACTTCGTTGGCGTTGCCGGTGTAGATTTCACCCTGCAGGAAGACGATCCGGTTTTCCAGCAACAAGTCACCAAGCGTCAACTGGCGTTGCCGTTGGTACGACTGATACGTGTACGAATCAAAAATCGATTCCGGCATGTTTCCGCTCATGCTTTGTCGTTCCCTTTCAATCGTGTCTGATGGCAGCCCTGTCTGTAAACGTTAGACAGATACCGCACAGCGAAGCGATCCGTTCGCAGCGTCAACTTGCGTTGGCCGTAGCTGAATTCGCAAGAATTCAGGAGATTCCAACTATCTCAAGACTGCCTGAATTCTTGCGAATTCAGCTACACAGCGGTCGCCCACCCAACTAGCCGCGATCGGGTTGTGCGGGCAGTGGCTTGCCTCCGTCGGCGTGCTTGGCTTCGGGAATCTCCGCCCTTTCTTTGACACCGCCGACCATGTGATCGACCGCCGTCACGTCATCCGTGCCGGGCTTGAACGGCACTTCCTTCACCGTGGCATGGGCCTTGATCTTCTCAATGACCTTGCGCTCGACGATCTGATTTCGCAACGCGTCCATCTCGCCGCGTTTTTCCAGCCGAGCCCGTATACGCCGCGGCGGAATTCCCTCTTGCTCGGCAATCAGTTCAATTTCCGCGTCATAATCCTCGGGCTCCTTGACATCGATCTTCTCCTCGTCCGCGAGGCGTTCAAGGATGAAATGTTCCTTCAAAGCCGTGGCCGTATGGGCCAGACTGTTCCGCTGCAACTGGTTCGAATGCTCTTGAATGACTTCATCGCTGAATCCGGCGGCCTCCAATTCGAGCACCATGCGGCGCAACTCGCGTTGGGCCTGTTTACGTAGCAGTTCGTCCGGCAGCTCCCAGTCGGCGTCGGTCGTCAATTGTTTGGTGATCTGCCGGCGCACGTGCTGTTGGCACCGAAAACGTCGTTGTCGCTCCAGTTCCTTTCGGACTTCGCCCCTCAAGTCCTCTTCATCCGTGAAATCGCCGATTTCGCTCAAGAACGAAGAAGACAGTTTCGGCAGTTTCAGTTGTTCGACTTTCAGAACCTCAAAAGTGGCCTGAATGTCTTTGCCCTTCAACTCTTCGTCTTTGACCTCTTCGCTGATCTTGATGCTTGTCTCTCGGGTGTCCCCTTGCTTGGCGCCGGTTATCAATTCGCCGAAATTCTCAAGTTGCGCGTCCCCAAAACTAAGCTTCGGCTTCACGGGCACTGTCTCATCTTCGACCTTGGAGAACTGCTCGCCGTCGCGAGTAAAGGTCATGTTCAGCGTAACGTAGTCGCCGGCTTCGGCAGGTCCGTCCTTGAGCTTCAGTTCGCCGTAGCGGGTCAGAACCTTCTCAAGGTGCTTGTCGACGTCCCCATCCGTGATCTCGTACGCCGGTTCTTCCAGGTCGAGTCCTTTCCATTGCGGCAAATCGAACTCGGGGCGGACCTCGACATCGAACTCGAACGTCAACGGGCCATCGTCAGGCATCTTGATGGCACCCAAGTCCAGGTCGGGCTCGCTGATGGGCGAGAAATCGAATTCGTCTGTCTCGCTCACCTGGGCTATGCTGTCCAACAGCAGCTTGCCCTTGACCTGATCGGCCACTTGGTCCTTGAAGCGATTGACGACCAGCTTGCGTGGGGCGCGTCCGGGCCGAAATCCCGGTACTTCGGCGTCGGGTGCCAATTCGTCGAACTGGCTTTCCATGTACCGGTCGATGTCCTCGCGAGAGACAGTGACCGTCACGTGCCGCTGGCACGTACCAGGCTTGTCGATCTTGACTTCCAGGGAGAGCGGTTCTTTCTGCTCTTCTTCCTGCTCGACCGACTGCTCTTCGGCTACTTCTTCGGCCTGCTCGGCCAACTGCTCTTCAGCCGCTTCCGTTTCCGGGACGTCGTTGTTTTCAGATTCCGCCATGTTCGATGCTCGTACCAACAACTGCGAAAAGTTGGGGGAAAAGTAAAAAAGAGCGGGTGATGGGATTCGAACCCACGACAACAACGTTGGCAAAATACCCGCGAAACCCTGAGTTTTTCGGCCCTTTCCTTTACAAACAACGAATTCTAGCGGCCAAGACAGTATTTGCAAGTAGTCGCACCGCATAGCAGTTTTCCCTAGGAAATGGCGGTATTTTCCTCGTCAACCGATGCGCAAAACGGTACTGTACCGTTTTGGCAATGCCGACCGTCTCCCGCTGACACCCGTTTGACGGCTCGATTCCGACCAGTCTGGTCCCAACAAACCATCGCCGATTGTCTATCAAGGTGGCCAACGATGACACCGACTGCTTCATACAGCAAAGAAGATGAGAGACTGATACGGTGGCTTGCTTCGCGGTACACGGAACGTGGAAAACTACTGCGATGGGAACAATCAGTGTGGAATGTGGGCTTGATACATTACCAGCGGATCAGAGCCTTGAGCTTGCGCAACGTTTCGTGCGATACGGGTTCCCGCAGTGGTCAAGCAATGAACAGGTGCGAATCAAACCTGAAGTGCTGGACGCCAGACATCGGCTGGATGATCCACCGCTGCCAGATCACTGGGACACGGTGACCCGCTTGGTCCGTAGCAAGCGATGGTCTCTGCCGATCCTTGTGCTTGTCGTGGGCTTACCAGGGTTCGCTCAGCTTGTCTTCCACATCCCGCCGAGCCAATACTCGCGAGCAGAGTTCCCAACGGTTCTTATCCGGATCAATCGTCTCCTTGTAGCGCAGCTCGAACGCGTCCCGGGCCTTCTGCCGCAGGTGGATGTACTGATTCATCATTGCCTCCAATTTCTCTTCACTCTCGATCCAGTCATCTTCAATCGTATCGGGGAGTCCCCCGAAGATGTCGAACTTGTCCTTCAGGCGGCGAGACAGTACCCGATAGACCTTCTCGTCCTGGGTGTCATGGTAGACGAGGTTCAGCATGTCCACGATCCGCCGGGCCTGACCGAACCGCTTGATGCGTCCCAAACGCTGCTCCAGCCGGGACGGGTTCCAGGGCAAGTCGACGTTGATTATGGTGCCAAGGGTCTGCAGGTTCAGCCCCTCGCAGGCTGCGTCGGTGGCCACCACCAGGCGAATCTCGCGTTTCTTCACCGCGGTCTTGATGTCTTCCCGCTCGACGGCCGCAAAGTCCTCGCCACGGAAAAGCCCGCTCTTGCCCAGGCCGGCATAGACGGCAACCGGCTCGCCCCGAATCGCCTTGGCCAATTCCGCGCCGACCCAGTAGGCCGTGTCGTAGTACTGGCTAAAGATGATGCACCCGTGCTCTAGCCAAGTCTTCTCCTCCGAGCGATGCTGGGTCAGGAAATACCGAACCGCAGCCAACTTCGGATCGCGAGCCTCGGGGCGGGATAGTTCGATGATGATGGTGCGGAGGTGACCAGCCTCGTCGTCAGTGAGAGTACTGAGCATGGCCTCCACGGCCTTTGGGTTCTCTTCCTCATTTCCGGGGCTCTCGCGCCGCAGCATCCTGTCGGCGGTGGCTCGTCCCGACGCAAAACTGGAACAAATACGCTGCAGGAGCAGGGTCTTCATGAAACCGGCGGCCTTCGTGCGCTGTTGTAGAACCGCGGTATACGCTTCGGCAGCCTGGTAAGCAAGGTCGAAGGGATGGTTCGTCAGCAGGCCGAAGCCACTAAAGCCGACACTCGGATACGCGGTGGGGGGCGCGTCCGGGTCGGGGTGGATTTCCACGCCCACCTTTTCCAGCAGCCCCGCCTCTTCCAAGGTCTGCCGTCGCCGCAGGACGGTATGCCGGACCAGCGGGTTGTGGTCCTGGAAGAATCCGGGAGCCAGCGTCTGCCCGATCGCCTGTTGCTCGAAGAACCCCAACGAGCCGAAGCCCCGGTCGGTGAAGAAAGCCCGCTCGGGCAGCCCCAACTGCAGACGCAGCGAAGCGAACAACGTGTCTTCGCTGCCAGCGGACAACGGATTGCGCAGCCACTCCCAAGCGTCCCGGTCGTCCGCAGGCGTCTGGTCGCCCTTGACCAGCGGCAGGGCCATTTCCCAGTCGCTCCAGCGTCCGAACAACTCCCGTCCCAAGACGAAATCCGCGCCGGAGTTCAGAATCCGCATCAGGTCCCACAACTCGTAGATCTCGGTCTGGATGGGAGTGGCGGTGCCCAGCAGCAGGTTCTTCGTGCGCGGACCGATCCGCAGCATGAAGTCGAGCAGATTGTTCGGCTCCTTCTTCTTCTCACCCAGACCGCCACGCCGTCGAGCCTTGTGGGCCTCGTCGAGAACCACGGTCCCGAACTTGCGCTCCAGCAAGTGGTGTCGTTCGTCGGAATCGTGGAAAATCAGGCCGGTCGAGACGATGGCAATGCGGAAGGGGCAGCGGGCGATGTCTTCGGCGCCGCGGGTGTTGATGACGTGCCCCTGGGGGTCGACCCACACTTTCTTCGTCGAGGACCAGACCGCGCTCGGAATGCCCAGCCGGTCTTTCAGTTCAACCTGCCACTGTAGCGTGAGCGTGGACGGGCAGAGGATCAGCACCGGCCCATCGTCCAGCAGCGCCGCGAGCATGGCGCTGGCAGCCAGCGACAGCGTCTTGCCCACGCCCACTTCGTCGGCCAGCAGCAATCGCGCCCTCCCATACGTCTCCCGATGCTGGAGGAACATCGTCACGAACGACCGCTGCCAAGGTTGCAGTTGCTCGCCGCCTCGGTAGATCGGGCTCTCCGCCAGCACGGCGGCCGACAGTTCTTCGGGTAGGGCCTCAGCGAATCGAATTTCCACGCGGTCGGCGACACGCCGGACTTCCTCGACAATCGCCTCCGGCAGCGGGAAGGCGTCCTTCCACAGCGATTCGAACTCCTCTTCGACCCAGGCCACGCCTTCGGGCGACGTATCTTCCCAGAGGATCTCGTAGTTCTCCGCGAAGGCGCTTTTGGTTTCGTTGATCGAGCCGAGAAAACAGGTCTTCTCGCCGTCTGCCGCCTCGATGACGCCTGCTTTTCCGTGGATGAACACCCGATCCTTGGGCACCACCCGAATCTCGACGCGGCCGCTGGTCAGCAGGTCGTGCAGTCGCCGGTAGCGCTCCCGGTGTAACAGGGCCTCGACTTCGGCCGGCGCTTCGTTCCAGCGTTCCTTGAGGGCCGTTTCGCGGACGTGTTTCGACACGGTCACATCCGCCGCATCTAGTTCGCTGTTACAGACCACCTGCACCTTGGGGATGCCCGCGATCTCCTCGCCCACCAACTCGAAGATCGAACTGCGGAAGTAGCCGGCGATACGCCGGTAGGACTTCGCGCCCTGCAGCTTGTTACTCAGGAAGGCGTGGTCCAACCGCTCGCGGCGGGAGGAGAAGCGGTGGATGGTGTGCATGTCCCGTTTGGCCCGTTTATGTCCGAATTACCCAACTCGCGCACTGAACCACAAGTCTCTTACAGGACAGTAGTTACAGCGAGATACGTGCTCTCGCATCGCGCACGATGTCCGAATTATGTCTGAATTGGGCATTTGCCGGTATAGCTGAAATTCGCCGCCGTATCGGTAATGCCGCCCGAAGGAATCGGTAAAGCCGATTGCGGCAATGCCGTGAAGGCGACGTGGGCCATTTGGGCCATTTTTGGGCCATTCTTGGTGACCCCGTCTCGACAGCTCTGCCAGTTGTGTTCACGACTGTCGGCTGCATGTTTCGCAGCCGCTGAATCGCCGCCGTCTTCGTCACGGGAGCCGCGCTCATGTCCTGTTTAGTCCTTCCGATCGTAGCCAGATAAATCACTGACCGAATTGAACTTACGCCGACAGAATGCCAAGGACTAGATGTCCGGCGTCCTGTTTATGTCCTGTTTGCTGAGACTAATGGCCACTCTCATCCTCGGTCCCCGTCTCGTCAGCCGGAAGCTCCTTCGAGAGTACGCAGATCGCGACGTCCAACGGCAAATGACAAAAAGATGGATGACAGAAAAATGAAGAAGGTCGGCCCAGCATTTCCTTCATTTTTCTGTCATCAATGTTTTCGTCCGATCCTCTCCACAGAGACTTCGTTTGTCCGCCCAGGTTCATCCCAGCCGCTGGTGCTTGACCAACTCGCGCAGGACGCGGGCGGCGGTGGCTTCGTCGGGGCGGAGGGTTTCGAGCTTCTTGGCCAGATAGTCGGCCAGTTCGACCGCAAGTTCGCGTTGGGTCATGTCGCCGTAGTAGTTCGGAACGTTCAGCGTCAGATGCGCCAGCACCTCGCTGCCGTCCAGATTCTTCACCAGTTCCATTATGGCGTACAGCACGGCCCGCAGCACCGACTGGTGTAGTTCCGAGGCTTCGCTCATCTCGGTCCGGCCGAAGTCGACCGCGCTCTTGAGCCGCGCGCGGTTGGCCTTTTGGCTGCCCATCAGGGCGCTGAAATCGCGGACTTTGAACGCCTTGGCGAAGTTTTGGTAGTTGTCCAACGCCTTGGCCCCGCGGGCCTCCATCTCGATCAGCTTCAGGTAAAACCGCTCCGCCCCGCTGAGCTTATCCCAGTGAGGCTTGGGGATTCCCTGCGGCACCAGGCACTGGTTGGCGGTGCTCACGGCAAAGGCGATCAGGCCGTCCACGAAGGTCGTTTCGCCCTTGACTCGCGGCCGTAACGCCTCGGCGGTCATATCCCGGCCGTCGATGACGGCGTACCGGGTGAGCACGCGCAGCGCGGCGGCGTAGCCTGCCATCTGGATATCGGCGTCCTCGAAGACGTTCTCGTCGCGGTACAGGCCCTTGGCCTCCTGGTTCAGGCCGGTCAGCGCTTGAACCTGCGATTCAACCTCTTCCTGGATCTCCCAGGCGAGATCGTCGCGGGTGGTCTTGTGCGTGCCCTGGCGCTTGCGGCAGACGAGCAGCACCGTGCCCTTGACATGGCTGCCCTGACGCAGGGCGCTCTCGGTCTCGGTCGCTACGTACCAGGCGGCAGTAACTCGCAATCCCGACGCCCAGACGATATTGGCCATGTCCGCCCAGATCGATCCGGACTGGTGGGTGAACATGATCACTTGGATGCCGTTGTCCGGCATGCATTCGGTCATCCGTTTGTAGGCGGCCACCATCCCGCGGCGGAAATCCTCCCCTTCACCCTGGATGGCGAGCGAACGACGGCTGTCCCAGACCCAATCTGCGAACTCCGGGGGTGGGCTCTTCCGCAGCCACGCGATGAAGAAGTCGAGAATCTCCTCGTACTTGACTGCGTCCCCATAGGGCGGGTCGGTCACATAAAGATCGTGGACACCCTCGATATCCATTGCTGGAATCGACGTCACCT
>JADHUC010000392.1 GCA_016784735.1 Pirellulaceae bacterium
CTTCCAGCCGATCTATCTCCGGTGGCGGAAGAATGTCGATGAGCGACGTATCGGTTCCTCGTACCTTGGCCCCACGCTCGGCCGCCCAGGGGCGTACGTTTCGTCCGCCGAGCCGCGCGTCCCACTCACGGATGACGATGCCGCGATTGGCCCACGCTCCCTTGCCGTCAGACCGTGGGACGGCTTCATGCATGCTGAACCAGGGGATGCGGCCGGTCGTTTCGACAGGCTCTGTCTTGTAGCGATCGCCGCCCCATTCAGTTTGCCATTCTTCGACGAGTCCACCTTCATTGCCGCCGGCGAACTTCCGCTCGCCCGTGTAGCTGTAATCGTCGCTGCCGCATTGAAACAGCACCAAACGGCTGAAGGTGACCGGCTCGCGCACGTCGTACCGGAAGCGGTACACGCCCCGCGTTATGTCGTCGGTCCGATACAGGCTTGCCGTGTATCGCAAGTCAATCTTCGCGTCCTGGCTCCGGCCGGCGTACGTGACCTCGGTCAGAACGGGCCCGTTCCGGCGGTGAAGGGTTTTCATTCGCGAATTCCATTGCTTTCGGCCCGTCTGGTCGTAGTAGACAAGGAAGTCGGCGCCGCCCACGTTCGAGGTCCAGCTCCATTTGCGATTGGGCTGGTTACCAAGGCCGGAGACCATCAGCGGGCGCGTGTCCAGGACGGCGCCGCCACGCTGGCCCTGGTCGGGCTCGAAGCAGAGGCTTTCGCCCCACGAGCCGATGGCCGCTTGCTCCCAAAGCTGGTTGCTGCCCCAGCCGACCAGGCACAACTGGGAATGCGAGGCCGCGGGTACACCGCCCCAAAAGGCATTGACGCTAGCGTATTCCAACTCGACCGCCGTCTTCGCCGGCACGGTCACCATCGTCAAACCGCGGTACCACGAGCCGCGGTATCGGCCGGGTTTCCAGCCGTCGCTCGCGTGCGCGGGCCTACCCGCGTGCCAGTTCTTCGAGATCTGGATGGGGATGCCAGTGGGGTTCCCGTCGGCATCGCGCAAGATGGCCGACAGCCCCGTAATGCCGAACACGCCGCCACTTGCCGGTCGCCCCTTGGCGAAGCTCAAACGAGCCGTACGATCGGTCGTCGAGGGATTGTTCAGGGACAGCTTGACTCGTTCGATGCGATCGTTGCTCGATTGGTCGTACGTCCGCGCCGGCGGATCGTTGCGCAGAAGTACGCGATGCCAGCCCATGGTGTGATCGTAGGCAACGTCCAACGGCGCCTTCGCCGGCTCGACTTGCCGAGCAACGATCACGGGCGAGGCATCATCCGAGATGTCGGACTGAACGATCATCGCCACGGTTCGTTCCTCGCCGCCCGGCCAGTCGCCGACATCCAGACGCACGTTCCAAACGTTCCCATCCTTGGCGATCGTAGCCGTGGGCCGATCTGCCTTGACGAACCAGTTGCCCTCGGCTCGCAACGCAATCTGTAACGCCCCTTCTCTCAGCCCAATTGAAGGCGTCACTCGCAGTAACAGGATCAGACGATCCGGCCAAGCTGCGATTTCGCACTCGGTGTCAACTTCGGGCGCGCCTGCCCGCCAGCGAATGCCCTGTATCATTCGCCGCTGAAAAAAACGGCCGCTTTCAATCAGTTGACACTGCTCGAAACGAGGACTGGCACCCGTGGCCTCGAACCTCTTGCCATCGGCTTCGAGCGTGAAGCACAGCGATGCGTTCGGGCTGCCGAAGATATCGCCGTTCCGCTGCGTCAAAGCCTCGGACATGGCCGGTGGGTCTAGAAGAGGCAGCAGATGAGTGAGTTGCAGCTTCGGTACGTCAAACTGAATGGCAAAGCGACTCGTTTGGATACTGAAAGTCTTTCGTTCATCCCGCAGTCCGTGTGTCCACCACATGTACGCGTAGTCGCCGGCGTTGCTCAGCAGATCTCCTGCATTCGCCAATTGCGGAGCACGGTTATCCTGGGCGAAAACGAGCCTTGGGAGCAGAGCATCGACAAGGCACAAGGCACCAAACAAAGCCATATACGAACGAAACCGATCCGGGCTTGCGGTCATTCTTCTGTCCTTTCCGGTCGAACCACCAATCGCAGCGGCTTTTCTTGGGGATCGACGCACACGGGCAACCCTTCACTGAGCATCTTGCCCGAAACCAACTCCGTCGATCCGGTATCGACGTTTTCCACTCGGTACTGATGGGATTCATCCGGTTCGACGGTGAACCACTCCAGCACGGCATTCATCCGCGGCCAGTCTTGCTCGAAGCCCATGTAGATACGGTGTCGCGGGATGTCGAACTGCAGGCGGCCTTCGTAGGCTTCCGCGGACTTCATGAAGATGCAGATTCCGTCGCCACACGGAGCCGCACCCAACTGAAGACCTTGCTTCCAAGGACGGGCGATCGTGTTACGCGTGTGCAGCATTGTGTGGATCAGGACCGTACGGACCGTGTTGGCTTCCAGTTTGTGAACGCCCCAAAGTCGATCGGGGTCCGTGTGGTCGACCAGCAGGGTTGCGATTTCGCGGTCGGCCCAGATGAAGGCTTCCGGAGTCGGGTACCTGTATAGAAGATACAATCCGCCTTCGACCGAGTCGGCAACGTTGTCGCGGGATGGGTGGTCCCAATTGAACTCCAGGTAACGCGGCTTCAGCAGATTCGTCATTGGCCGGCAGATTGCCTCGCGATAGCGTTTGGTCCCTAACGCCAAGTCGTAGTCGAGAAAGCCGATGAAGTCGTATCCCCAACCGTCGCGAATCGACACGTCATCATGAGGTCCCGGTGCATCTTGTAAGACGCCGATGATAACTCCGTCGGAATTGGTTCCCCTACGCAAGATTTCATCGAACAGGTATTCCATGTGCGGCTGATACTGCTGGTTCTTCTCCGGGCATGCTTTCTTATCGACGGCGAAAAGCAATCCCAAGCCGCCGATGATTTCGCAGCCGTGATCCGACAGACGCGACGGGACGAATTTGCCGGGCAACAGGTAGTAGTCCGCCAGCCGGTGCGCCCAATCGAGATACTTCTCCTCGCCCGTCATGCAATAAAGTCGCGGGAGAATCTGCAGCAGTTCCCCGTTGACTTCGATGTTCGTCGAAGGGATCTTGCCGTAGGGCGTGTCGATCGGGGCGTGCTTGAACACGTCATCGACAATCGAGCGCATGCGGTCGAACCACGGATAGTCCTTGCCCGTGATTTCGACGATCGGAACCAGGCCGTCTTTTGCGTATTCGCTGGCACCGAAGATCATGGTGTCCAGCGGTGTAACGATCTTCTCGCCTGCGTCCATATCGTACCGAACGGGCAAGCTGTCCAGGTGATTACAGAGCCGCTGCTCGGCCTCCAGCACGTCGATCATTACCGTGTCGAGCACCGCCTTGTCAGTGTAGAAAGCTGCCCAGACGTAGAACGGATAACAGTCGGCCGCCGTATCGCGATAGTTCCACTCGCGCCCGGTGGGTCGGAACAGCCCAGACCGCTCGTCGCGGATCGGAAGGCAGTGGTCGTGCAGCCAACGCTGGACTTTACTGAGCGCAGTACCTGCGTATTGCGACGAACGTTCCGCTCGGCGCCAATCGGGCTCTGCTGGTGATGGTTCCCAGAGACTTCGAGTTTCGTCGGTCGCCTCAAATCCGGGAAGTTTCGCCCAGGCGGCCGACTGATTGCCGGGCGATGACAATTGGGCGATTCGAGTCGCCTTGACCTTCAACTCAGCAGTCGACTTTCCCGTGATTCGCACGCCCGCGAGAAACGCGATAGCCCCGCTACCTTTGCCGGTGAGCACCACTTGTTTGCCACCGGCAAGCTCGCCCAAGGGGAGCTCGATCCACTCGAATGCCTGCGGCCGGACTTCGGCCAGCGTTCCACTCTTGCCATCGTATTCATAGTGAAGCGGTCGTCTAGTCGGCCCCTTCGTGCCGTAAAACACCTCAAATCGGTCATTCGGCGCCACATCATCCGGCAATGTTACTTCGAGTTTCCACTCGGCCAGCCAGTAGTAGTTTCGGCCTCCAAACTCCTGTGGCCCTTTTGTGAACAAAGTCTCCCCGGCCGAGGCGAGCGAAACAATCGCGAAGACGCAGGGCACACCAATCAAGTATCTCATGGCCATATCCTCTCGTTCAAAACAGAATCGCGATGTTGGTGGATATCTTCACTCGTAGCTTGGCCGAGTCACAATGCCGAAATCGGCTCGCCCGCGATGTCCACTGGCGTGAGATCGGCCAGCTTGCAGAACTGAAGGACAGTGGAGCGGAAATCTCCCAACACTGCCGAGCCGTGCAGGTCGGTGACGTCCAGGTCCATGATGTTGCCGTCCCAGTCCAAATCGAACTCGACGATCGTTCGACAGCCGCCGCAGGGCGGTTGTTGGTAGACGTCGTTGTTGGCCGTCACATTGGCCGAAGCGACGATGAACTTGTCATTCGCCAGGGAAACGCGGTCCAGGATCGTCGCCTCGCGCTCAAGGGGCCAGCTTACTTGCAGGCTTACGCCCTCGTTGGCGTGAAAATTACGAATCTTAAACGGCGCCCGGTAATCCTTGTCCAAGCCGTCCAGTTTCAGGGCGCTCGTACAGTGCGACAGGATCAGACGATTCGCCAAGTTGTCGAAAGTGATGTTTCCCATGTAGCTGGGACGTCCAAGCAGCGAAAGGGCCAGTCGTTGCACGTAGGCTTGTGCGTGCCCGCCATGCTTCGCTTGGCACTGTGCGGGAATACCTTCGTCCAGCAGCTTCGACAACGCCATGCAGGCCGGAAGATAGCCGTCCTTACCCGCGCCGACACACAGCGACCCCGTCACAGCGACGCCGTTCGATCCGTGGCGTTTCATCATCCGACGAAGCACCACGTAGTGTTTTGCCGAATCCATCATCAGTGGCTTGCACGTCGGCTCGACCCATTGGGCGTTCTTTTCGTAGAAATCCGCGATCGCCTTCACTTCGTCCGTATCACCCACCGTTTCCAGTTCCTCGTAATAGCCTTCGCAAGGGCAATCGAGGACTTGCAGTCGGTTGACGTCCCACAGAGTTCGATGAAGACGAATGGCTGTGTCCAACCATTCGACGCGTGGCGTGTGCGCCAGCAACGTGCTCGGCAGTTTGCGTAGCGGTTCGAAGTTGCGTCCCATGTGGACGATGTTGGCGTAGGCAACCGTCGGGATATCCCCGCGTTTCTGGCAAAACTCGATCCAGGGTGCGACGTCGAAGTCCATGCCAATAGCGATCAGGCCGTCCGGCTTGCGCTGGCTGATTTGCTCCAAGGTCGCGTTCACGTCGGTCACCCGTTCGGTCAGCACGGCCAAGTCTACCCCGTACTTCGCGGCGGCCTGCTGCATAGTCTTGTTGTGCAATTGCTGCGTCTGCGCTAGTTCCCCAGTGGACGAAGGCGGCCAGACGCAGCCGCCGCCTTCCGCGCGACGGAAGTACACAACGGCGACGCGAGGTCTGTCCGCCGATTCGGACTCGGCCGCGAAAAGGGACGAAGCGAAATCGAGGACGCTCGCTTGCGTGGTCAGCACAGTGGCGCCGGCGGCCGTAAGAAACCGGCGGCGTCCAAACGCCGGGCGGCCACATCCACCAGAACAGCGTGCGTGAACCAATTTGCTTTGGCCCGATCTTCTCGCCTGTGTATCGTTCTTACGCATGGTTACCTCCAGATTGTCGTGTTGCGTTTGGTCTCTTCCGTAGGGTGGGCCAAGTCTTCGCGGGCCCACCGATCCAGTACACGGGACTCGGTTCCCGGTGGGCCCGCGAAGACTCGGCCAACCCTACCTGCCAACTCGGCGCGTCATCCGCGCTCTCAGATCGGCCAGGGTTCTTCGAGCCCGGTGTCGGCCAGATTCATTTTGAACAACTGGGCGAACAACCGGAACTTGCGGGCGAAATCGCCACAGAACAAGACGTTGTGCCAGTCGTCGCCGCCGACAGAACACGCGTCGGCGCGGTCGATGATTTCAACGTCGACATTTGTTGTGCAGCCCGTGGCTGGCGGATTGTCGTGCGACTTGAATACCTTGCCCGCATAGACGTCCAATGCTGCTGGGGCGCCCGGATAGTACTGAGCCATCGTCACCGGGTCCCCTTCCTTCCAGAATACCTGTATAGCACAGCTCCCTTCGTTCGAGTGCGCGAATCGGCGTAGGAGGTACGGCGATTCCGGGCCGTCGGGGCCGTGGAGTTTTGTCGCGCAGGTGCAATGCGAGGCGTAAAAGCGATTTCCCTCGGTCTCGTAGCAGATGTTGTGGATGAAGCCGGGACGCCCGACCAGCAGTTTTCCCAACAGTTGCGTGCAAACGCTCTGCAGATCTTTCTGGCACGCGGCCGGTGTCAGTTCGCCGTTCAACGAGGAAAAGCTGACACACGGTTTCAGCATACCGCGTCGGAGGCAATGCATCGCCACGGCGTCGCCGCTTTCGTCCGCCAGCAGCTTCTTGAGTGCAAAGTGAGCCCGGGCTGCGTTGTCCAGTGCCTCTTGGCTAACACCGCGGATTTCCTTCGCGCCGCCTGTGACGCCTGCGATCCACGATCGGGCTTCGTCGCCGAAGACGACGTTCTGGAACTCTTCAGCGTAGCGGGCAAAAGGAACCGTGCGGACCGTCAGGCCGAAAAACGGCTCTACCTTGTCGCTTGGCCGCGGCGCTTCGGTAATGCTCAAGATCCGGCTCTGGCTCATCAGCTTCTTGGCCTGGATCATCCGCAGTCCGTACTCGATTGCGTCCAAGTTGTCCAACGACTGAATGAAATACAGGCCGGCACGGCGATAGTGCTTCACCGGCCCGTGGACCACGCCCAGGCCGATGAAGAAGACCGCGGGAATGGTCAGCTTCTCGGCCGTCTCTAGCAGTCGGTCGGCTAAAGGCCGGCTAGGACCGTGGAACAGGATCAACAAAAGGCCGTCCGGCGGCTTGGCTTCGATTTCTTTGGCCAAGCGTTCGGCATCAGCCGCCGTGGCGATCGACGTTTCCTCGGCCGCGACTTTGACGCCCAGCTTCTTTTGCATCTCGCCCAATGCCGTCAAGTATTGCTTCTGACGTCCTTCGGCGTCGAAGTCGTTGCCCGGCCAACTCCACCAGGCGTTTGGATTGTCCGCAAGCGTTTTCGAGGAAGGATAGATGAAGACCACGCGGACCGTCGCGTCTTCTTTCTTCACCGATGTCGCCGTCGGTCCCTCGGCACCGTCTGCACTGACGGATGTAAGCGCGAGTCCGCCAAGAGCCGTACCCATTGCGCTCAAGAAGTCACGACGATCGCATCCGCAGCCGTTTCCGTCGGCCGGATCATGTTCGTGCATTGTCAGATCCTTTGCTGTTCAAGAAGTCTGTCGGCGTTTATCTTAGCCGAATTTGTGGCGCGGGTCGCCTTCCGCACTTGGGACAAGTCGCAGAAGCGTGGATTCGAACTAACGGTAAAGGTCTTGCCTTTGGCCTCGATACCATGGGTTCTGTTTGCGGGCATCCGGAACGGTGCTCGGGTCCACGTCGGCATAGATGATGCCTTCCTTGTCCCAGATCTCGGCCATCAGAGATCCATCCTTGTCCGTGATATTGCTGCCACCGCGGCATTCGTTGCCGGCTTCGTTCTTGCCGCAACAGCAGCATGTGGCCATAATCATCGTGTTGGCGCGCACCAGAGGATGGACCTCGCCGTGGCCGCGGCTGCCTCGGTTATTTAGCCAAAACAACATGACGCACTCCAGATTGGCATAGGCGCGCGTCATTTCGGGGAAGTCGCCGTCGTAGCAGATCATCACGCCACATTTGTGGCCTTTCACCTTGAACGTCACGAGTTCCTCGCCCGCGCGAAAGAAGGTCGGTTCGTGACGGGCGCCTTCGGCCCTCCACCATAGATGAGTCTTTCGATAGCAGGCTGTCGCACCGTCTGAATCAACGAGGACTGCCGACGTGTGGTAGTCCTCGCCGTCTCGTTCGACCAGCCCGTACAGAACGAGCGATTCGGTTCCCTTTAGGATTTCCTGAAACGCGCGGGTCGTGCGCCCATCCGCAGGTTCGGCCAACTCGAGGATATTGGGGACGTAGCCCACCAACAGAGCTTCGTGAAACAGAATGATGTCCGCGTGGTTGCGAAGCGCCTCGCGGGCGAAACGGATTGCTTTGGCTCGGTTCTCTTCGACGGCCCCAGGGACGCTATCCTGCTGGACGACGGCAATTCGCACTTTTCCGTTCTCCGGCTTCTGGGGCTTGTCGACGTTGGGTTCGGCTGCAGAAGCTGAAAAGGGAACCATCATAGTCACGGTGGCACAGATTGCTGCAATGACTGATCGCAGTCGCGAAGACTTGGCGTTTGTCATAACGAACGTCCTCCTTTGTGTTTGGCATCCGGCGGCGAGTAGCTTACCAATCGTAACCCGAAGCGTCAGTGAGGAATCCCACGGATTTGAACGTCGTCCTCGCTGACGCTTCGGGTTACTCTGCCCCTGTCGTTCGCGTTGGCGGCACACAAGCTCTCAAAGATTGTACCCAATCGAACGGAGCTGATATGGCGAGGGCGGGCCAAAACACGATAATCTTGGTGTGTACGAGTATCGTGCTTGGTAGACTGTGAAAGTGGAGTAGGCGTGAGGTCCGGTGATGGCGAAACAGAGGTGACGAAGCGATGCGTGGTAATTCGACGACGGCGCGACACTCCCGGCCGGTGTCACTTGTGGTAATCTGGACCGCGGTCCTGGTGGCGACCGCAGAGTGCTCGACGGAGGCGGTGCCCGCGGATTGGGTCCGCTTTCGGTTGACGGTCACCACGCCGCTGGTGTACCGCAACGTGCCGATGGATCCCGTGATCGACTCTGACGCCGTGATTCGACAGGCAGGGCTACAGGGGGTGGCGGATCTAGATTCGGTCGAAGTCATCAACGTGGCAACTGGCGATCGTCTCCCTCATACCCGCGGCGGAGATTTCGCATACGGCGACAAAGGCCGCATCGAGTGGTTGATCGAAGATCCCTCGCATCGCCAGTTCGACATCCGGTTTCGCGTTGTGGCGAAACGGTCGCCGCTGGAACCGTCATCGTACACGCCGCCGATTGGGACTGGTGATTTGCTGCGATACAACGCGGGTGCGGCGCGTCCCATCACGCTGTTTTATGCCGCGGCGCTTGTTGATTTGACCGGGGACGAGCGATTGGACCTGGCAGGTTGCTGGAATTATGCCTATCGTCCAGGAGAGCCGTGGGACGGGATCGTCTGTTATCCGCGAGTCGGGCAAGCAGACAAGCTGCATTTCGGCGACCTTCAGCGGTTGCGATACAGCGAAGGAGATGATGAGACTCGTCTGCAGCATTTCCGCCATACCTACATGTCGGCCGATTTCGCGGACTTCAATCGCGACGGATTGGTCGACATCGTTTATACGCGCCGGGGCCTCGGCAAAGCTCAGTTCTTCTTGAACAGCGGAAAGCGAGACCACGGAGGCATGCCGATCTTCGCTCCATCCGACACGGTGGCTGTGCCTGGCTGGGAGGCGTGCCGGGCCGTGGATTTGGACGGCGACGGCGTGCTGGATTTGGTGGTCGACGGACAGTACATCCGGAATGTAAATGCAGACGGCTGGCCATTTCGCGCGGACCAGCCGGTCAAATTGGACGCGGGGCGTGGATGTTGTTTTCTCGACGTGGATCAGGACGGGCGGCTCGATGCGGTTTGCCTGCAAGGCGGCGCCACAACCCAGCCAGACGGATATCGCATTGCGTGGCGACGCAACCTCTCGGGTAATCCCCCTGCTTTCGCGCCGGAGCAGCCCGTTGATGGGATCGAGCTGGATTGGTGCACCTTGGTCGCTGCCGTCAGGGATGACGACCGATCAGGCTTACTGGTCCAACACGACGTTTTTCAGAGCGTTTCGTTCTTCGAGCAAGTCAACGGGCCGTCGGAGCCTCCTCGCTTCGCACACGGTGGACGAGCGGAGTCCATTTCGGCGGTTCTGTCACTGAGCGATCAGGCTTGGCCGTGTGTTTGCGATTGGGATGACGATGGCGACTTGGACTTGCTTGTCGGGGGCGGGTACGGTTGGCCGCGCATCGTGATCAATCAAGGCACGCGCGATCGACCGGCGTTTGCCGAGGCGAGACGAATCCTGGCCGCGGGCAAGCCGATCCGCCTTGTGCGCAACAGAATCCTAGGCAAGCCGCACAACTGGCATGATATGGGTTACTCGTATCTAAGCTTCGTGGACTGGGATGGCGACGGCCTGTGTGACTTGGTGTTTCCCAACGAGACCAATCGCATCTTCTGGTACCAGAACGTCGGCACTCGCAAAGAGCCGCGATTTGGCGAACGACGCCAGATTCTATGCGACGGCTACCCTGATGGGCCCGAACAGCGAGCCCGGTCTGCCCGACTGGCCAGCGATCCGAAGTCGAACAACGGCGTATATCCGCTCGAAAAGGAGCGACCGTTCATGTGGCGCACCGGTGCGGCATTTGCCGACTGGACCGGGGACGGGCTAACCGACCTGGTGACGCTGGACGGATACTCCCGGCGAGCCGCTCTTTTCGCCCAGTATCGGAACGACCAGGGCGAATTACGATTGCGGCGGGGGCCCGAGTTGAAGCTGGCCGATGGTCGCCCCATCGACGATCGGATTGTCAGCCGCAAGGCGCATTGGACCGAGAGTTTTCGGGCCGTTGACTGGGACAGTGACGGGCTGATGGATTTGATCTACAGCGTCGCTGGATCACACTCGGGCACGCAGGACAGCGGCAGTATCTACCTGCTGCGAAACTGTGGCACGAAAGCCGAGCCCGTGTTTGCGGCGCCTCAGACCATGCGATGCTTCGGCGAGCCAATCCGGATCACCAATCACGGCCCTCATCCCTGGGCAGGCGATCTTGACGGCGACGGCAAACCCGACCTGGTTTGCTGCGTCGAGTGGAGCGTCTATCCGTTTTATCGCCACGCGGCATTGATGATGAGTGAACGACCGAAGTACGCAATCGACAACGTCGAATGCGTCTCGGAATGATCGCTACTGCGGCGTTTGCTCTGCGGTCGCGTGTTTGATCACGAAGTCCACCAGCTCCTGGCACTCGAAGAAGCCGCGCCACATGTTATGGCCCTGTCCTTCGGCAATCTTCACCTGCATCGAGCCGCCGGCCGCTTTGTACCGCTTGGCGAGTAGAGCGGAGTTGTCTGCGAGCGGAACGACTTTGTCGATGTCGCCGTGGATGTGGAAGACGGGGACGTTGGCTTTCGCCAGAGGCTCGACACGATCGACCGGGTTGTGTTCGTTCAGCCGTGCGGCCAACTCCGACTCGGTCAGGCCGTATGCCCCACAAGCCCTTTTCAGACCGGGATAGCTGGCAAGATTACAGACCGGATAGATGCCGGCAATGCAATTGACCTTTTCCGCGTTCTCGGCGGCCCAGCAATACAGCATCAGACCGCCGCGACTTCGTGCAAGCAAACTGGCGCGTTGACTGAAGCCCTCTTCCGACGTCAGTCGTTTGTGAAGTGAGTTGTAGACGGCACGACCCTTCGGGCTTCCAAACGACTCACCCAAGTCCACACCGGCAATGGCAATCCCCGCGTCCAGGAATTGTCGGAACATCCAAGTCTCGGCCTTTCCCGGCAGATTGCTGCCGAGCGTAGGAGCATACATGACCCACGGCGTCGGGCTGGGCAGTTCCTTCGTCGGCCTAAAGACGAACGCAGGCCGATCGTCCACGGTGAACCGTTCACGCTGCAATTCTTGCCCCGTTGAGGCGGTGTCATCCGCTGGCTGCGCCAGTGCTGGTGTCGCAAGAATCACCGACAAGAACACGGTCGTTCGAAGTTTGTGTGTTGACATGATTCGGTCCTCATCCTAACGGATCTCAGTGGTGATCGATTCGCTGGCACTGGACACGGGTTGTGGGCCGGTCGTCCGGGTTGTGGGCCGGTCTCCTGACCGGACCACTGGATTGGTCACTA
>JADHUC010000393.1 GCA_016784735.1 Pirellulaceae bacterium
GTCGTCCTGAATCCGTGGGGCTACATCTCTGGACTCCCCACGGATTCAGGACGGCCACGGATTTGAAACTGCCGAAGTGCTAAAACTGCTGGGGGATGACTCCCACTCGGCGAGAGGTTGTCAAACCGGATCCGGCAACTCGTACGGCTTTCGCTTGGGGCGGTCGACGAGCGCGTTGGCTTCGCTGTCGTCGGGGAAGATCTCACGTTCCGGATCCCAGCGGAGCTTCCGCCCCAGTCGTCGCGCAATGCCGCCCAGATGACAGACCGTGGCAGTGCGATGGCCGATCTCCACGTCGGCCACGCAACGCTCGCGCGACTTGATACAGTTCAACCAGTTCTGCATGTGGTTGTCGCTCTTGTGTAGCCGGATGTCGCTGTTGGTGATTTCCTCTTTCGAGATAGCGATGGGTACCGTGTTGAACTTGCCGCGAGTCATGAACATCTCGCCTTTGGTCCCGACAAAGTGCCCGCCCCCGAGTACTGAGTGATCGGTGGCCAGTTTGAGCAGAATTCCGTTGGCATAGCGGCACGTTACCTTGCTGTTAAACTCGTTGCCATGCGGCTCGATCTCCACTGGTCCCGTGTCATCCATGCCCAACGCCCATTGGACCATGTCCAGACCATGCGCGCCCCAATTGGTCAACAGACCGCCCGAGTGCTCGCGGATGCGTTGCCAGCCCGGATTCTCGTAGGTCAAGTAGCGATTCATGCTGAACGGCACTACGGCCGTTTGCCCGCACCATCGGTCCCAATCCATGCCATCGGGTACGGGCTCCTCGCGAAGCTCGTACTCGCTGGCCGGTCGTGAGCTTTCGTAGTTGGTGCAAATCACCTCTTTGATGTCGCCCAACCGCCCGCTACGAACCAACTCGCATCCCTGGCGGTTGCGGAGGTACGAGCGTTGTTGGGTCCCCGTCTGGAAGACTCGCTTGTACTTGCGCACGGCGTCGACCATCAACCGACCCTCGCGGATGGTCAACGTCAGCGGCTTCTCGCCGTAGACGTCCTTGCCCGCCTGACATGCATGAATCGCGGGCAGAGCGTGCCAGTGATCACAGGTGGTAACGATTACTCCGTCAACGTCCGTGCGTTCGAGCATCTCGCGGTAATCGAGGTACACGCCGTAATCGGCGCCTTTCTCCTGCATATCCTTTTCGTAAGCCGCGATCCACTCGTGCGACTTCTTCGGCCAGATGTCGTTTACCGCCACGATCCGGGCGTCGCCCCCGGGGCCCGTAACGCGTCGCACTTCACCAAGCAACTGGTGCGTCCGACGCCCACAACCGATCATGCCAATCCCAATGCGGTCGTTCGCCCCCGCGTTCTCTGAAGTTGCCAATACGCCGGATGGAATCACATACGGAGCCACGACACCCGCGCTAACCAGCGCGGCACCGTGTTTCAAGAAACGTCGCCGACTCGACTTTGAAGTGGCCATTTTGAAACTCCCGTTACCCTACTGCGGCGTCTCTGACACAGATTCCCCACCGGGCTCAACTGGTGCGGAGTCTTCAGTCATGATTAATGCCTTTGCCTCGCGGAGGATGATTTGGCTTATCAGGCGGTCGTGCCAACTGGGGCCGTAGTCCACCACATCGTCGATCGGCGTCGGGACGTTCGAATTCAACAAGTCGATGGCTTTGCCGAGCGATTTCCTGGCGGCGTTTTGCTCTCCCAATTGATGCTGGCTCATCGCCCGGAACAGCTCGATCAGTACGTTACAGTAGGTCTGGTCGCCTGATCGTACCTGGGCAATCCGAAGCCGATCGAGGGATTCTTGGAACTGCCCAGCCCTGTACTTGGCAATCGCCGAGGCGAGCGCGAACCACGAATTGTCGGACCGCATCCCGACGGCCTCTTCTGCGAGCTTCGCAGGGCGCGGGTCGTCAGGTGCTGCGTCAGGCAGAAGAAAGCAGAGCTTGGCTGTCCGCTCGGCAATGAACGGATCTTCGGTGTCACCGAACAGTTCTAGCATCTTGCGGCAGTGGTTGCCGTATTCGTCCGATTGGCTCAGATAAGCCTGCAATGCAGCGCTCTGGTACCAGTGCCAGTGATCGTCCTTGTAGACATCCAAGCCCTTCGCGAACTGGGCAGCCGCCTGCTCCCATTCGCCCTTGCGGGCCATCGTTTGGGCGCGATCGAAGATCTGCTTCGGTGCTTCTCCCAGCAGTAGCGTGGCCGCCTCGATACGGAATTCGTGCATCTCCTGCCAGTGGTTCGATGACAAACGGTCCTCGTTACGACGATGAAACTCGGCGGCCCGCTCGTACGTCTCGCGGGCTTTGTCCTTCTGCTCCAGCGCGAAGTAGGACATGGCCAGCGGGTACAGATCAAACCCGACTGACGCGTCTGTCCGCCCGGCGGCGTTGCCCTCAAGCGTCGAAATGGCTTTGTCGTACTGGCCTGCCCGGTAGTAAGCTGTACCCAGGGTGTTGATGTGGTTCTGGTTCCCCGGCTCGAACGAGACGGCCCTTTCGGCCAAGTCGACGGCCTGATCCCCGTCTCGCAGCCCTTCGGGAGCCGTGGCGTAGGCCCAAGCCAAATTGTTCAGCACTCCGGCATCGTTTGGGTTGGCGGCCAATGCTTGTCTTCCGTTTTCGATCGCCCGTCGCGCGCTTGCCAGACGCTGCGCGGGAGTTCGCGGCGACCTGGAGGGTTGGGCCGACTGGGCTGACACCATCTCTTCGGCCATCGCCCAAGTAGGTCTCGGCTGTGCCGCAGTGACAGACCGTCCGTCGTTCTGCGCCGAATCAGGATGAACGGCGACGATCACGACAGTCACGACAGCCAAGATGCCCAACGCAAACAGCGCCAGAAACAGCGCACCGCATCCGAGCAACAACGGAGAGAGGTTCGTCCCGTGGGGAGATTGTCCAGGCAGGTGTTGTGACGGCTCAGCATTCGGTTCGAACGTGTCAGACATGGCTCTGCTCCTAGGGCGAGAAGCCGACTCGTCGCTACTCTTGCCGCACGGATGTGTACGAACTGTACTCTATTTTCGTGTCCGTGACGGCCACGTCAACCAACGCGCCGTCGGCTGCTCGTGGCCTCGCTCGCTGGCCGCGGATTCCCGTCCAGCCGAACGCTGGCTACGGGAACAGATTCTTCATAGAATCATGGTAGAGTTCCCAAAGATCGCTTCTTGACGGATGTCAATGCCGTGAGGGTGTGTGTTTATGAAACAGAATGCTCCAGCCCCCGCGGAGAAACGGGAGCGACGCAAGCGTCGTTTGTGGCCACGCTGGCTCAAGCTTCGGGTGGTCCTTGCTCTGCTTGTCGTTTTGGGCTATGCCGGCTGGCGTCACGGCTGGCCAGCCCGCTCGTGGGAGACGACCGTGTGCCCGTTGGAGGACATCGACTGGCAAACGGCCGCGCGTCTCACGCCCCAGTGCCTCGGTTCCGCATGGGGCGCTTGCGGTGCCCGCAGGGTGTTTCTCGTGGAGGGCTCGCTAGACGAACTGAAGGAACCTGTTCTCGATCTCGAGGGCACGAGCCACCGTGACACAGAATTCGTCCGCTTGTGCGGCGACATCCTGCAGGAATTGACATTGCCGGACCTCTCGGGTCGACGCTTCCACGCCGGCGTGTTTTGGGTCGACATGCCCGCCGAGCGCGGAGACGCGCTTGTCCAGTCCCTCGACCCGGCATTGTCCTACACCGTGGCGCTGATGTTTGATCCGTCGCAGCGTCATGAAGATGCCGCCGAGTTGATCGTCGATCTAAACCGCAATCGCGATCTGACCGACGATCCCGTCATGACGCTCTCCGACGTGTGGTCGCATGAAGACGAGAATACGCGTGCCAAATTCAAATGGTTCGTCCGAGCGTTTGAACCCATAACGCTTTCGCGAACCGCTCGTGGGCGGGTCGGCGGGGAGACACTTCCCGCCACCGTCCGGGCACTCCCGACGCTCTCCGTGACCTACCGCGACGGCACATTGGATCTGGACCGACTGAACCTGTCCATGTCTCCCATCTCTTATCGCAAGGGGCGAATCACAAGCGGCGATGTGACGGAGGACATCGTCATTTCGCCCAACGACACGCGATTCGGCCGTTTCGGTGGCCCAACACTTGTGGCCTGGAGTACCGCCCACGACGGGATCGCTCGACAGCCGCTCACGGCATGGACTTACGAGCGAGGAACCTTCTGGGGATGCACCTTGGATGCCGACGCGCGAGAGCTTCGCGACGGACCGTACCGCGGACCGACCGGTACCTTGTGTGCCGAGACCGCCAGCGGCGAGTCACTTGCTATTGCGGACTTCCGTCTTTGGCTGCACGGCAATGATCCGCATATGATCAACAGCCCAGGTTGGATCCCCATACCACGATTTCCCTCGTTCATACTATCGCACCGCAAACAGCTTCTCCCAGTCGGCGATCATGGGGTCTCCCGATTGACGCTTGTCCGCGGCTGGCAGGGCTCCGTCGTGATTGAATCGAAAAGCCGTAGCCTGACGCCTTCTCCCCGCGAGTTCTCGATTGAAGAAGGACGTCGGACGATGTACCGTCTGCCCAAGTCGCTTAACATGACAGCGCACGCTGCGATCGAGGAATATCCCTTTCCGTACGTGAGCGATTGGGCTTGGTCGACGACGCAAGACAATCCGAATGACGAAACCGAAGAGTGGAAAGGTCCTCAGCCTGGGAGTAAGGTCGAGATCGGTGTTACAACATCCGACCCCGCGACCGGCAGCACCTATTCGTTCTACTACCGCGGCGATCCGCCGCCCGATTCACTGCAATTGGTGATCAAAGACCAATCGGGCAAAACGGTCCATCGTGACAAGATGGAGTATGGATGAGGCAGCATCTGCGAGTACTCGTGGCGAGTACCCGAAGCCATGCCGGACGACCGAGACGAGATCCGCTACACGGCGACCATCACCCAGGACACAGACAATCTGTTCGACACCATGACAGCGACGGTCGAAATCCCCGTGAGAAGAGTAGCGGTCGAAGGGGAACTCTAAGGACACAGATTCAATCGCGACCTGACGACGCGACCATGATCCGCTGGATCTGGTCCGCATTCAGCGATTCGGAATAGACGCGTACGTTGTCGATCAGGCCGTCGAATGCGAGTCGTGTCTCGGGCGTTGATATGAACAACGGACGCTTGGCCGCCCGGATCAGGTAGTCGCCGGAAGTCTTCTCGACCATCGCGTACGCGGCTTCCTCGCCGTTGATGTAGAGACGCACGTGATGTTTCGGGTCACGCGCGCTGTACGTCATGGCGACGTGGGTCCATTGACCTATGGGGATCTGGGCCTCACTGACCGCATCTTGCGCCGTGCCAGCGGAAGCGACCATTACCCAGCCATCCAGTTTCCCTTGATTCAGGTAGAGAGAGAGGATGCGGTCCTTCCAGAAGATGCGTTGCCACCGGTGTTCTTTCAGTGGCTTGATCCAGGCCGCCAGCGTGAGCGACTCGCGCAGCGGAGCGTCGGCAGAGTACGGGATCTTGATGTGCCCGGGCAACTGCCGCGGCTCGGCTTTGTCAAACGTCGCTTCGTCGAATAGACGGCTCCGGATCTGCACGCAGCCGTCCATGGTCGAGTAGTTAACGGTCAGAATACGGCCGTCGGGGAACTGGATCGAGCTGGTATAGCCGCGGTCGCCTCCGTTGGGATCGAGCACGATTTCGTCTGTCCACGATTGCCCGTTGTCGCGGCTGATCGATGCGCGGGTATCGGAAGTGTGCGGAGCCTGGCTGCGGTAGGCGCACATGATGTTGCCGCTATCCAGCAGCAGTAGTTCGCCCACGTCGCCCTGCATCCCGGAGTTCTTTGGCTCGGACCAGGTGTGGCCGCCGTCGGTGGAACGGCATCGCCACATCCACGGCTCGGGCTCGGTCCGATTCATGGCCAGCAGTTCGCCGCCCGGCAACATCAGGATGTTTGCCTCGTAGTACGCACGTCCGCCGGCCGCAATCACCGAAAAGTCTCCCCAGGTCCGGCCGTCGTCGCTGGAGCGAACGATGCCGGTTGCGCGGCCGCGGCCGTCCGGCAGGTCGCCGTGAAAGGGCATGAGTACCTTGCCGTCATCGAGTTGAATCGGCCGACCGATGTTGTAGACGAACGTCTTGGTGTACGGATTCGGGAGATCAATGGCGTCGTACGTCTGGCCGCCATCGGTCGAACGAAGCACGCGGGCAAGTGGGAAGCCGCGCTGGCGATCGTGCCGATAGAAGCCGAGCAAGATGGTCCCGCTCTTGAGTTGGATGCCCGTCGAATGCGAACGACTGTCCCACTCAGGATCCTCGAAGATCGTGGCAGGTTTGGACCATGTCTTGCCTTCGTCGGCGGAGCGGATCTGCTTGATCACGCCACAACCGACGTGCCCGGGCCCTTCGCGGAAGTGTACGAGCAGTTCGCCGTTCTGCAGACGAATCAGGCATGGAAAGCCACAATGCCGGCCTTTCGCCTTATGCACGGTGTTGGTGAGGTCAGGCGGCAAGTCCGGCCGAGTGAGTCGCACAGCTTTGCCCTCTTTACCCGGTGCGATGTCTATTTGTCCCGCCGATGTCGTTCCTCCCGGTAGACCAGCGCTCTCGAAGTCAAGGCTGAAAGCGGGCTGCGGTGATTCCGTAACGGGAGGGGCGGCAGACAACAACATCAGAGCAATCCACATGGCTCGGCCTCCTACTGACGGATAGTCGTTCTAGTGTCGTGTTCAATAGGCTGTGCAAGGAATGCTCGTTTAACCGCTGGCCCAACGGGCCGCGCGCCCTGGCAAACGCCCAGCCCGTTGGGCTTGCGGTTAAACGACGGTTTTGTTTTCGCGCTGCTCATTCGAGCCGGGGTGAGAAACCGCACTCGTTGCAGTATACTCGTTCAACACCAAGAGACCTAAACGCTGCACACCGGCATGACACATCCAAGTTAAGGAACTCCTGCGATGAAGAACACCCTTGCGCTACTATTCTTGCTGATTCTTGCCCTCTTCACCACGAAAGCGCTTACGCAGGACAAACCTGTCGCTCAAGACGAGCCGGCGCTCAAGCCGCCGAGGGTTCTTTGCCCCGTGCCCGAGGAATACTCAGACGAAGAGCGAATTTTCCAGGGTATCCCCAGCATGACCCAATCGCCTGGCGGTCGGCTTTGGGCCAACTGGTACACGGGTGGACCCACCGAAGGTCACCTGAACTACGTCCTGCTGGTAAGCAGCGATGATGGCGGCGAGACTTGGACCAAACCGATCCTGGCCATCGACCCTGATGGACCGGGCCAAATCCGTGCCTACGACCCGGCAATGTGGACTGACCCCAACGGGACCGTCTGGCTCTTCTGGGCGCAAGGCGGCAGTTGGTGGGACGGGCGAGCGGGTACCTGGGCCATGACGTGTGAGAACCCGGACGCCGCCGAGCCTGACTGGTCTGCTCCGCGACGCTTGTTCCACGGCATCATGATGTGTCGACCGACCGTCGACGACCAAGGGCGATGGCTCTTTCCGGCCTCCGTCTGGCAGGTCACCCCGAATTCGATCCCCGAACTGCGACGCGACATGGGGGAACTTGCAGGCGCGAACATCTTCGCGTCGACCGACCAGGGCAGAACTTTCTCGCATTTGGGGCAGGCCAGGACTCCGCAACCGGATGCCGCGTTTGATGAACACATCATCGTCCAACGCAAGGACGGATCATTCTGGGTGTTGCTGCGCACAAAATACGGAATCGGCGAAGCCACCTCCACCGACGGCGGAAAGACGTTCACGCCAGTGACACCGTCGGCCATCAAACACACGTCGGCTCGATTCTTCATCCGACGACTAAACTCCGGCGCACTGCTGTTGGTGAAGCATGGTCTGAAGGTCGATGAGAAGATCGGACGTTCGCACCTCACCGCGTTCGTTTCCGACGACGACGGCACGACTTGGACGGGCGGCCTGCTGCTGGACGAACGATCCGGCGTTTCCTATCCCGATGGCAAGCAGAATCCGGATGGCACGATCTACATTATCTACGACTACAGCCGAACCGGGAGCAAAGAAATCCTGATGGCTCGAATCACGGAGGACGACGTCCGCGCCGGCAAGCTCGTGGCAGACAACTCGAAACTTCGCCTGCAAGTAAACCAGGCTACCGGCATGGGCAAGCCGAGACTCGAATTCGAAGCCAAGACGAACGCCGACGGCGTGGCGTTTCAGAAAGGACCGGCGGCCGAAATCACGCCGACAGTCGGCGATGTCGACAAGTTCCGCGAAGGCGCTGTGCTGTTCACCGACCGCGAATACAGGGCCTGGGATCCGCCGCAAGAGCTGAGAGACAAACGCATGTTGCGCGATTCGATCGACCGATCGTCCTTTGTCTGCGAGACTCCGGGGATGGTATACGTGCTGACGCCTGCCAAGGACCGCAACCGTGACTCGGTGGTCGATCAGCTACTGAAGCAAGGTTTCGAAAAGGTCAACATGAAGGAATACCTGCTGTTCGCCAACATAACAGGTAACATTTGCACCCTTTACCAGAAGGACTTGGTCAAAGGCGAGCGTGTCGAGTTCGGCAAGTGGGGCGTTGTCATTTGGTGACGCTGCGGACAAGTCAACACATTCGCGGCCCTCGTTCCCAGGCTCCTGCCTGGGAACGCACTGTCTTGCCGGCTCTGCCGGCTCTTGCGAGGCAGAGCCTCGCGTCCAGTGGGTTACAAGGCGGAGCCTCGTAACCAGCGTGTTTTCTACAACATAGAGAACAAATTCAGAACCTGCGCCACTCCAGGTCGCATACCATCATTTGGACCTTCGTGTTTTGGCGTGAGTTGATGCCCACGAGGATGGTGCGGATGTTCGCGGGCTGCAGCCTGCCGTCGGAATCGCGTTTCGAAAACGAACCCCATCGGCAGTCGCGGAACCGTACCAGGGCTCGCTGGGGCGACCGATTGTCCGGGTCCACGCCGGCGTCAGCCATGTACGACGCGCCGTTGGCCTCGATAAACTGCACGCGCACGGTTCCCGTGCCTTCGAGCAGTTGGACGGTCAGGGCCAGAGCGTCGAACTTGTTGCCGGGTACATCCTCCGGCGCCAAATCCAGCCTCGGATAAGCCCAGGGATCGGTGTCGGCAAACTGCATTTCGAACAACACGCCCGCGGGATCGGCAGAGCCATGGCTCATACGTCCCTGGTGTACGATGTTGTCCTGCCAGTTCTCGGCATGATCGCCGGCTTGGATGGGATGCGTTTCGGCCGGACGCAGCTTCTCCAAATCTGCCGCCAACCGGAAGGCGAGCATAGCCGGGCTCGTCTGGTCGAAGTCGCCGCGCAGGTGGACCCATCCGCCGTCCGCAAGTTCCCTACCGCCGTCCGGCAGCGTCACACTTACCGGGATCTGCTGGCGGGCCATCGGCTTCAGCTCGATACGCTCCGACGCCAACGCTACGTGCCAGTCGGTCGGCGCTTTGGCCACGGCTATCTTGCCCGTGACCGGCTTGTCGCTGAAGTTGTAGGCGAACACCGGCAGATCCACCTTGCGTCCGGGCTCGACTTCGTGTGCCTGACTGCCCAGGCGTGTGGTATGGCGAGGCAATGACACCTGCAACACGACCGAACTCGGCGTGCCCTCGCGCGACGATGACATCTTGGGTGGCGATTCCAACTTGATGTTTTCCAGCCCACCCTCAGGCAGAATCACGAACATCGCCGCGTCAGACAGCTTGCCCCAAACGTCCTCGTCAAGCGGCCGACCAAGGTGATCGTAGACCGCCTCAATTTCCAGGCCCTCTGGCAACACGCCGTCGCCCCATGCCGCCAGCACGTCGCGCGGTTTGCCGTCAGGCCGGGCCCGGAAGGCGTACACCGTCGGCGACACGCGTCCCAGACAACGGGCGCCGGACAAAAACCGGCCGACGGCGGCCAGTGCGACATAACCGGGGCGAGGAGTCTGGTCGTGGCGCAGCAACCCGAATTGCACGCCGCGTTCGATGTAGTTGCCCAGGATGAAGAAGAAGTGCCGACTCACGCCGGAGAACAGACTACTCGCATAGGAACGGGCCACGAACTCCGCCTGTCGCCGTTCGTCGTCGGGCGCCAGATCGCCCCATGGCGGTTCGCTCTTGGTTTGCAGCCGAATGCCGCACTCGGTGATCCAGAGCGGCCGGCCGCTGGCCGCCTGGCGTGCCGTCTCGAATTGGTCCAGGTATCGGTCGGGTGGGCTGTATGAGTGGATGTTATACGTTTCAAAGTAGGGCCAAGCTTCGTTGGCCAACACACCCTCGGTATGCAGGGCCGAACCCGACCCTGCATAGACGTTCCAGCAAACGGTCACGTCCGGGTCGCCGGCCTTGAACCCGAGATAGGCCGCTTTCTGCATGCTGCACATCTCGTCGATGGTGTGTCCACCAAAGGGCGCGATATTGGCCTCGTTCCACGGCTCCCACGCAACCACGTTCCCCTTGAACCGTTCGGCCATGGCCTTGCAGAAGGCATAGTGCGTCCGCAGATCGCGGGCAAACCTCTGCCAGGCAGCCTGCCCGTCGAGCGTCTTGTCCACGGCCCAGCCGGGCGTGCTGTGAAACACTTGCAGCACCTTCAGGCCGTGCTTGGCCTGCAGCGAGGCGGAACTGTCGTAAAGTGACTCCTCGGCGAATCGGCCTTGCTCGGTTTCTATGGCTCCCCACGACAGCCGATCACGGATCCAGTTCGCGCCGGCCAGCGCGGCCAGGTTCGCGAACGCCTCCTGCGTCGCCTCTTCGTGGTCCCGATACCGGCTCGAAAACCAAGACGTGGCCGAATCGACACAGACCGGCGAGTCCGAAGGCGTGGGCCCGGCTGGACGGGCGATGACGGCGGCCGTGGTCCAAGCCGGAGACGTGCCGGGCGCGTCGCCAAAGTCGATGCGGTACCAGCCGATTGGCAACCGGCCGAGCGTGATGCGATCTTCGCCTGCTCCGACCTGTCCCTGACTCACGACCTTGCCGTTGTAGTCACTGGCACGCCATTCGGTGACAGAGGCCGGTACGGGTACTGTGACTTCATCGCCCATCATATACACGTTGCCGGGATGGCCCGGCAGGGGCTCGACCACACGTCGGTCGGCGCCCACAACGGACACTACCGGCGTGACGACAAGAAGCGAGAGAAACACCAGAGACCGCAAACACATGACAAGACCCTCCTTCGAATCGGCTTTCCTCATTGGACCTCCGTCCAGACCCGCGTCCAGCGACTCAACAGTATATCCAGTATTGCCCCGATGTGCGCGTTCAGGGAAATCGAGTTTCACTGGCCCATTCGCGAATCTCCGTTGGGCGTTTTGCATTCCCGCCGGGCATCCCCTATAGTCATTCCCAGAAGACTGTCACCATGTCACGCCACATATCCCCGAGGAGTTTATCATGAAGTTCCCACACTGCGTTCGTTGCTTGTGTCTTTCGCTGGTTTGCCTTTTCTCGATCACTGCGGCGCGGGCCGATGTGGAGTTGCCGTCGATTTTCGGCGACTCGATGGTGCTTCAATGCGATTTGCTGGTGCCGGTTTGGGGTTGGGCCGACCCCGGCGAGGAGATCACCGTCGCGATCGGCGACCAGACGAAAGAAACCGTGACCGACGCGTCGGGTCGCTGGCAAGTGAAGCTCGATGCACTGAAGGCCAACGCCGAAGGGCAGGCACTGACCATTGCCGGCAAGAATACGATCGGGCTGAAGGACGTGCTGGTGGGCGAAGTGTGGATCTGTTCGGGACAATCGAACATGGAATGGCGCGTGGCGGGCTCGCTTAACGCCAAGGAGGAAATCGAAGCGGCCGATCATCCGCAGATCCGTCTGTTCGACGTTCCCGGCCACACCACGGCTCCGCTGCCGCAGGACAAATGCCCGGGCAGTTGGCGGGTTTGCCAGCCGGACAGCGTGGGCGGGTTCTCGGCGGTGGGCTACTTCTTTGGCCGCCGGCTTCAAAAC
>JADHUC010000394.1 GCA_016784735.1 Pirellulaceae bacterium
CCACGAAGATCTCTTCGATCTGCTCACCTTTGGGTACCAGCGTCTGGACGCTCATACCCACCTTCAAACGGCCCTTTTGATCGTCCAGACGAAGTCGCACCGGGAACGTGCGCGAAGCCGTCATTCCGTACGGGATGACGGAAACCACACGACCCTCGGTTTCGATTCGGAGCGGTTCGACAACGATCGGAAGCTCCAGGCCGACGTAGACCCAATCGACCAGCGACTCGGGCACGCGGATTTCGGCGTCGATGGACCCGCGAGAAACGATCTCCACCACGGGCGAACCAGGCGAGAGCATCTGGCCGACTTCCGCGTGCTTCTCGACTACCGTGCCATCGAATGGAGCATAGATCTTCGATCGTGCCCGTCGTTCCCGTTCCTCTTCGAGCATCGCCTGCGTTTTGGTGAGACGTGCCTGCAACTGCCTTACAAGACTATCCTGGTCATCGAGTTCGCTCTTGGTGATCGTATCGCCTTCGGCGAGTTGCCGGAATCGCTCGAGTTCTCGGGATTCGTGTTCCAACTCGGCCTTGATCGCGGCGATCTCCGCATCGGTCTGCTGGAAGGCCAGCCGGGACCACACTTCGTCCACACTCGCCAACAGCGTCTCGCCTTCTACGACCAGCGTTCCTTCTTCCACGGGCATATCGAGGATCTTGCCTGTGACCTCCGAGGACACCGTCACCTTGCGCACCTCGACCAACCGGCCGTACAGTGGCTTCGTGGGAAGAATCGCCCGCCGAGTCGCCTCTGATACGCGTACCAGCGCCGGCGGACGCTGCGCCGGCCCCTCGTCCGCATCTGCGCCCAGCGATTCCAGTCGACTTTTCAAGAACTCAGCATCCGAGAACTGCCGAGCGTGATTGGCCGAGAGCCACCAACCGGCAATCGCCGCGCCAGCCAATAAGGCGGTCAGCGAAGCGGCCAACAGAAGCACCAACCAACGCCGCGACGAACTCCGGCGCGGAGGCCCTTCTGCCGGGCGTGAAGACTCTTGGCGGGATTCCATAGGAGGGCTTTCCGATTCTTCTGACGGTGGGCGCTTCGCAACGTCTGAAAAACGAAGGCAACGACGAGGCGTGAGTAAGTGCAATTATACTACCGACTCAACCGTTTACGCCAGCGACTTCTCCAGAGGCAGTTTCAAAACCTGAATAGGATGCCCGGGAGCCGTTTCCAGACCACTTCCCGTATCCCGTTGCATCAGCTTTTGTCAGTAGGATGGCTTGACAAAGCCACTGCTGTAAACATGTTCGAGTGAGGATCTAGCCCCGTTCTTACGGGGCTTCTCCGCGTAGCGGTACTAGGCCCGCCGTTTACGGCGGGCTGGAGAAGCCTGTGATCTATCCAGTCCCGTTTACGGGACTTCTCGCTGTTTGGCTTGAGCCACACCGCCTGCATTTGCGGCTCAAGCCAGACAGCGGGAAGCCCGGTGGAACCAGGCTAAATCAGTTCGCTCGTCGTTCCACCCAACCCGGCATGAATGCCGGGGCTAGTACCGCTTCGCGGAAAAGCCCGGTGAACCGGGCTAAGAGAGCAACCTCCAGAGATGTCTACGCAGTGGCTTTCCAAAGCCGTCCGTTCCCCAACGGCCTTCACAGAAAAACGCCGCTGCTGTCCTTCCGCCTCCAGCGCAAAAAAATGCCGCAGGTCAAACGAGCTGCAGCGGTCGCTCCGTAGAGCGGTGCCTGCGAATTTCTCTTCTTGTTACGCAAAGGACATGCAGGCTGGGATCAGTTACACTGCCCATGTTATGTGGTACCATAAGGGCGTCATGGATCCTCCGGTATGGGGCTTTTGAGGACAAAGAAAACCGTATCGTTGATCATGGCGTGCGCGTGCTACCCGAAGAGGTCGAAAACTTCGACACGAAGAAAGATGATTCGCGCAACGCAGACCGCCGCATTTGGCCGACAGAAAAACGCCACATGCAGCGCAAACGGCAGCCGTGCTTCCAGTGTAACCGATCCCAGCCTGCGATCGTACCCCGTGTGATCTTGACGCTTTGCCCCAAGACATCGGTCAGAGGGTAGCCGACCGCGCGAACCTCCTGCGCCAATTCGACGTCTTTCGTCGCCCCCAGTCGCAATTCCGGAAGACCACTGGCCTCGATACGCAGCAACGCCAAGTCACGTTGTTTGTTCCAGTCGACCACACGAGCGGGATACTTTTTGTCTGCCAGAGTGACCTCGATGCGCGTCGCGCCTTCGACAACGTGAGCGCAACTGACCAAATAACCGTCGCTGCTGACAACGAACGCCGTTCCGGTCCCCTCTGACTCTTCCTCCGGCAAGACCTCGCTGGCGGGCCGCGCCGTGTAGGTGATCGAGCCGTCGGTGGTGACCACACGATCGTCGCCCACTGCCATCTCTATGCGAAAGCGATACGCGTGAGGCTCGTCCTTCTTCCCGCGATATCGCAGCCGCGTATCGTTGCTCTGTGCAGCGTCACTTGACGGAGCCGAAGGCTCAGCGGCCCACACGACGGCGGTCAGACTTGTCACAGATAGGACAGCGGCGAAGATCGCCGCTGACTGCGGCACTGCTCGCCGCAACTTGCTCTTCCACCCCCTGGAATCGCCACGGGCCGCGCCCCGACGAGTATCAGCCGAAGAGAATGATTCACCGCCCATCGACAGAAATCCATGTACCGACGACATTGTTGGCCTTCTCCTTTTCTGCCTCTCTGAGTGGTTCAAGTTTGCGCCCACTTATCACCAAGTCGCACACCCGGTCTCGCGGCACGTACCACCATCATCCGTGAACGGCACGCTGAATTCAATGCCCGTGCCAAGCTGTCACGCAAAGGCGACCGAGACGGACCTTGTTTCCATATCGCCTCACCCATTAGGACTTGCTAGAATAGACGGAGACGGTGGATGCGTTCACGAACTCCGCGGAAGACGAATACTATGACTACGATTAACATACCGCTTGAAAGCGACTTGGTCTCGCTGCTGCAGTCCTTAAATCAGCCAATTCTCGACTCGGCGCGAGAACTGATGGTGCTGGAGTTGTACCGGCGTGGAACGATTTCCAGCGGGAAGGCCGCCGAGCTTCTCGGCATCTCACGCTGGGGGTTCATCTCGCACGCCTCCCGTCTGGGCATTCCGTTTTTCGAAATGACCGAGGATGAATTCCACGTTGAAGCGACCCAGAGTTCGCAGCTATGAACGAAGATAACGTTGTATCCAATTCCAGCCCTCTGATCGCTCTGGACCAAATCGGGCGTTTGGCAGTACTGAGTCAACTGTTCGATGAGGTAACAGTCCCTCCCGCTGTTGTTCGTGAAACGAATCCCCTTCTGATTCTGCCGCCGTGGGTCATTGAACAGCCGCTCACGCAGCCGATTGGCGCGCAGGTGCTGGCGGCATCGTTGGGGGCAGGCGAACGGGAAGCCATTTGTCTGGCGATCGAATCCAGCGCAGACTGGATAATCCTGGATGATCGTCCAGCTCGGCGTCTTGCCGCATCACTAGACCTGCCGATGGTAGGTACGCTCGGCATCCTCTTAGCAGCTAAACGCCGTGGCTTGCTTGCCGAGATCCGCCCTTGTCTCGATGAATTGATTCGTCACGACTTCTTCATGACGCGAAACCTCTACGAGCAAGTTCTCACTCAGGCTGGCGAGTCCCCTTAGTGGCAGGCATTCCCCTCACAGACTCCAACCCTGTCTGTACTCCCTGCGGATGAAACGGTTGGCCTCGGGGACGTTTGTGACTTGCAGCTTTTCGCTGTCCCACTCGATCGGCTCGCCGCTCATGAGGGCCACGTTGCCGAGTAGTACCATTTCGGTCAGCGGGGCCGAGTGTTCGAAACCAGCGCAAGGCTGTTTGCCCGCTTTGCAGGCGGAAATCCACTCCTGGATATGCCGGTTGCCTTTCGTCCAAGCACTTTCTTTCACCTGAGGGATCTTCTCATAAGTTCTCTTGTTCTCGATCTTGGCGAATTCCGGGATCGTCCTGGGACCAATCTGGCCTGGATTCGTCCCAAAGACCGTCGGACCAAACATCATGGCGTGTTCCTCGCCAAGGAACAGCGAGCCGTTGCTGCCGACTTCCCTGAGATGCGGCAGCCCGTCGGGCGTAGATGGTTGGCGTCCGCCGTCGTACCAAGTGATAGCGACCGGCGGCAGGTCGCCTCTGGCTGGGAAACGATATCGGATGGTGGAGGCCTCGGGGTACGTTTCGTCGTTTGTGCCGGAGGATTCCGCCTCGACGGTGAACGATTTGGCACCACCTAGCTCTAGACCCCAAAACGCCGCGTCCAGAAGATGGCACCCCATGGCTCCCATCGCCCCGGTGCCGAAGTCCAGCCAGCCGCGCCATCGGTACGGATGGTAGGCCGGGTCGTAGGATCGCTCGGATGCCGGCCCGAGCCACAGATCCCAGGCCAATCCTTCGTGCGGCGGCGATTTTGCTTCGGGGCGTCCGATCCCCTGCGGCCACTGAGGCCGGTTGGTCCAGCAGTGGACTTCTCGGATCGCGCCGAGTCCGCCACCCCAGATCATCTCGACGGCGCGTCGGATGCCCGCACCCGAATGACGCTCGTTGCCCATCTGGGTCGTGACGCCGGTTTCGCCGGCCAGACGGGCCAGTTCGCGGACTTCCCAGACGTCGTGTGCAAGCGGCGCTTCGACGAAAACATGCTTCCCGCGCTTCATCGCCTCGGCAGCGATCACCGCGTGGGTATGGTCCGGTGTGGATATCGCTACGGCGTCGATGCCCGTTTCCTTGTCCAGCATTCTGCGGAAGTCTTTGTATTTGGCCGCATCGGGGTACTGCTTGAACGCCATGGCTGCCGTGCGCCAATCCACGTCGCAAAGAGCAACGATATTCGCACCTTCGCATTTCTCGACGTTCCCCAAGCCCCTGGCTCCCAAGCCGACACCGGCGATGTTCAGTCTTTCGCTGGGGGGCAGGGTTGCGCTCTGGTCGCCTTGCTTCCGCTGCGCGCCGAGCACCGAACAAGGAACGAAACAGCAACTCGCCGCGACGGCACTACCTCGCAAAAAACGCCGCCTAGTAAGACCTTGGTTCCGCGTTTCTTTTTGCCGCTTGTTCATTTCTTCCCCCCAAAGCAAATCAGCGTTCCATCCATGGTGCACATGTACAGCCGGTCGCCGGCCGCTATCAAGCCGTCGAAGACGGGGACCTCTTTCATCTTGAACTCTGCCAGAGCGCTTCCGTCGGAGGTCGAGACGACTCGGAAGGTGGACCCTCGCTTGCCGATCATCGCCTCGTAGGCACCTTCCTCCGGTGCCAGGTCCGGCGGGCCGGCAAGGTACAGGTGCTCGCGGGCCACGAGCATGCCTTGCGCGCGAATCGGTACCTTTTCAGACCAAATCGGCAATTCCGTCCGTGAAAAACCACGTCCCTTTTCGGCTCCGATGTCCATTACGTCCAGTACCGGCTTGGTTGTGTTGCGGTCGGCAATCAGATGGTAGCCCGTGCCGGGTTTGAATTCGGGGCTGTGACCGTGCCGTTCGGTGTAGACCTTCAGAGCATAGGTCGTCGTATCGTCGAACACGAGAATCTGACCGGACTTCGGCCCTCGATAGGTGAAGTAGTATCCGGGCCAGCGTTCGCTGTGGCTCCAGTACGTCCGGTTGAACCACGTCTTGTCCAGGAAGCCGTCGTTGGTCATCAAATGCGGTTCGCCCAGCCGGTCACCCAGCTTGGTGATCCGGGGCATGGGTTGAGGCGTCAAGCTGGAGTTGAACCTGTTCAGGAACAGGTAAATGTCCTTCTTTCCAGCAACCAAGATGTCCGACCGCGATCCCTCCATATCGAACGGCCTGCCGCCGTACTCTGACACGTCGGGTTCCTCACTCTCTAACAGTGTCTCGTACAGGATTTCACCGCTGCGGGGATCTAGCGCGAACAGATAGATGCCTCCGTCCAGATGGCTCGATCGTCCTGCCGTACAGTAGACCTTGTCTTCGCGCACCAGCACGCTCCCATGGACGGGCCAGGCAGATTCCACTTGACCCATCGCGCAGATTTGACGCTCTTCGGGCGCCGCGCGGAAACGCCACGCGAGTTGGCCATCCGCAGCGGACAGGCAATAGACATAACCGTCGGTGCACCCAAAGATGCAAAGTCCTTGATAGATCGTAGGCGGCGAGTCTACCCGCCCGTCTGCGATGTAACTCCACAGGCGTTTTCCATTTTCCGCATTGATGGCGTGGACCATGTGCGCGTCTGGTTCTGCGACGAACACCTTCCCATCGGCGGCTACGGGCGGAGTAAGACCGCCCTTGGGACGCTCGCGAAGCCTCGGTGCTTCCACTGGCCCACGAGGCGGTTTCTCGCCACCGATCGCGACGGCTGCTACATTACCGAGCCGGCCCTCGACCTGCTCGACGGGCGTCACACTGACCGTGTAGGAGCCGGGCTCGGGAACGTCGATTTCGCCCAAGCGGATCCATACATACTGTTCCCAGCCATTGGTGTGACGGACCTTGCCGGGCAACTTTTCCTGGCCGACAGAGAATTCGAAGGTCGAGCCTCCCTGGCCCGCGTTCGACTGGGAAATCCACACCGGCTGCTTGCCGGTCTTGTCGATGCGGGTTTCCCACGTGATGAACGTGTCCTTGCCGCGCCAAGCGATAATGGCGTCTCCGCTTTTCTTTGCACCTTGCCCGTGGATCGTCGCGGTCGCGCCCGTTAGAAGCACCACGTCCTCTTGGTCGTCGGCCGCCGGGACGTCCGTAGGGCCAAAGCCCGGGGCGCACAGTGATGTCTCCCAGACACGGTCCAGTTCGACCGGCAAGGATGTATCGATAGAACCGCTCCGCAAGGCATCGTGGCGATAAGTCGGCCAATCATCTTCGCTGACCGCTGATTGCTGATCGCTGACCGCTCCAAACGCCGGCCCTTTCTCCAAACGTGGCTTCTGCTCGTGCGTTGTGGCCTCGCGCGTGGCGGACAGCGCGTTCAGTCCGGTCAAGAGGACACCTTGGTAGCAGAAGCATTGTGCTGGGGGCGTGTACAGAAAACCGTTGGCCGGTAGTATCCCGAAGCCGCATGCGCCGCGCGTCCAATTGGCACGCATGTGGTTCGTTCCTTCGAGGTCGAAGAACTCGACACCCCGTTTGTTCAGCAGCAGGTAACGCTTCGTCGCTTTGGGCGGATAGCAGCGGATGTGATGCCCGGCGGTCACCAGGCGCTGCGCCGTAACCGTCTTCTCTATCTCGCCGGTCATCGGATCGTATCCGTTTCGCTCTTCCTCCCGATGTTGCCACAAAAAGGACCTCGGATCCACGTGACCCCACGCGGTCCAAAGGAGGCCACCCGCTCCAAACAGCCCAGGTGGATTGCGGGCGTGTGGGCTGCCGTCGGGTCCGGTCCACAGCAGTTCGCCCGTTTCCAACGAGAAAGCTCTGGTACTGCCGCCCGTCAAGAAGACGGCCCCGTTGTACAACACCGCGTATCCCTTACCACGGCTCTTGGTATCGCTGCGCCAGAGTTCCTTGCCGTTTTCCAGCGACAGGCAGACCAATTCGCTGCCCGCCAAGCAGCAGACACGACCGCTGCCGACGACCAATGTGTTCTTCGCGATGGCCTGGACCGGTTTCTTCCATAAGATATGCCCGTCCTTGGGATCGGCGGCGATTACGTGCGGACCGGAGGCTCCCTGCGAAGCCGAGAGTTGCGTGCCGAGGATCAGTCGATTCTCGCAGTATGCGATTTCGGTGACTCTGCCGGTCTCGTCGCACGTGTGAAGTATCTCGCCCGTGGCCGCGTCGAGGATCGAAAGCGGCCCGCGGTTCCGCAATGTCACGTAGACCTTGTCTCCTATCGCTGCCAAAGCGTGCGGGTTGATCTGGTCGCACGGTAGCCGCCAAAGCAAGATTCCATTGAACGCGTCGCGAGCAATCAATGTCCACAGTGCAGGAACGCCGCGAGGCTGACCGATGATTCCTTCGTCAATGACCCCAATCAGGCGACCATTGGCCGATATGAGTGCTTGAACGCTGGATGCAAACTCGTGGCTTCGACTCCACATCGGCCCGGATTTCCATTGCAGGTGCCTGGGCGGGCCCACACGGTCGTCATCGGCCACGGCGTTGTTGCCCGCATCGTGCAGGTAGTGGGTCCATTGGTCGATGTCATCGGGCCAGGGCTTGGTCCATTTCCGATTTTCGATTTTCGATTTCCGATTGAGGAAGAGGGCGACGCCGTTTGGGGCTAGTACTCGGGCAATCTCTTCATCTGTCACATGCCACTCGCCACTAACCACCACCAGATTCACCAAGTTGTCCGCATAGGGCAGTCGCTTGCTGTCCCAATGTCGCACGGAAACTTGGCCGTAGCGACCGAGTGACTGGATGTGCTTTCGGGCCGCTTCGACCTTCTCCGCATCGTGTTCCAACCCCTGCACGATGTAGCGGTCGCCGGCGCACAAAGCCGCGGTGAGTGTCCCGTCGCCGCAATCGAGATGCACGACCAAGCCGCCCTTGACGCCTGCAGTTTGCAGGATCGCGGTCGCTTCTTCTGAGGGCTGATCGGCTTCGGCTGCCAACGAACCAGATAGACCGCACATAACTGATATCAGGGCGGCCCAAGGTGCCTTGCTGTATCCACCAAACATGTCTTTCATCCTGTAATTTGGGGCTTGCGTTTGACCGTGGTCTGATTTTTTGTCTCTACGCTCAACCCGATAGTTGCATTATTATTTTGCCCACGAATGATTTTGCTATGTCCTATTCGAGCAAAATGATTGTTGGGCAAAATCATGCGGAGTTCAAAACATAACCGTCATGGCAGAACTCGTCAAATCGACTGCGGACATCACGGCTAGGGCTCGCCGAAGAACTGCGATGCGTTTTCGCTGAGGATCTTTCGTGCCAAGCGACGGGCGTCGTCTGGCTTGAAATAGCCGCTGTCGACCTTCTTCTGGAGTACCTCGCCAATCAGCCGGCGCATCAAGTGGATTGCCCCGTAGGTTTCCTCGACATGCCAATTGTCGCCGCCGATCATCAGACGCGATTCGTCCGGCAACACTTCGATGGCTTCGTGCAACGATTGCTTGAAGTACGTTGGACACAACAGCGCCGACCACGTCAGATCCAGCCAGATATTGCGATAGACAAATGCCAACCCCAGCAAGTCTCGGCTCCAAGGAAAGGCTAGATGCATCAGCAGAAAACGCGTCTTCGGATGGCGGTCGATCAGCCCCGCAGCATTCATAGGATGCGAACCGCGGATCTGCGCCGATCCAAGGTGCATCTGGAACGGCACGTCTCGCTCGCCAGCCAGGCCACACAGGCGATCCACGATCACGTCGCCGAATGCCTTTCGCTGTTCGGGCGTCGGATCCCGTTGGCCCCAAGCCTGTCGAGCTAGTTCTTCGTCCACATCGTCGAAATTGATCGATCGATCATAGGCCAGCGCGTTCTTGAGCCCGATTTGATGCCGCTCGCCCATTGTGTCCATCAACACTTCGAGCATGGCCAGGTAATCGTCGAACGAGTCGAGACGGTGGCCAATCTGCTGCGCAAACCGATGCGCGCTGTTGCCGTTGTGGTCGAGCGATTCCGGGTGCCAGCCAAAGGCCAACGCATTGATTCTGAGGACGGAACAGTACCGCTCGCCCAATGCCTCGTGCGCGTCGAGCAAAGGGTCGTTGAACGGATCGGTGATGATACGGTCGATGCGGGCTCGGTCCAGCACTTCCGATTGCCAGGCACCGTCGCGGTGGCGCCGGCGGATTTCGGTGTCGAGGCGTTCCCAGTTGTCCGGCGTGATGCTGTCCTCGCCAACATCGTACAGGTCGGTCAACGTTCGGATCAGGTTTCGGATGAAGGCGTTCGATCCGCTGTGTTCGACGAACCTTGCCACCTCTTCCCAGCCTCCGCCGCCGACACTGGCGAACATGGGATCCTCGAAGTGCGTCTCGGACGCCAACGGATAAGGACGAGCCTGTGTCCAGCCGCCATAGCTCTGCCAGAAGAGTTCGATCAGACCAACGTCCTGATTGCCAAGTATCTCCGGCATATGGTGCTCGTGCACGTCGAAGACCGGCAAATCCAGCACGTACGAACGTAGGTCCTGTATCATGCGCGTCTCCTGCTCAGTTACGGTCATCGTGGCCGCTCTTTGGTGTGAAGGTGTTTGCTGGTGCCGCCCGGTTTCCACATGTCCCACAGCGGGTCGGAATACGAGGCGAAGAACTCGTGCAATCGCTGCTGCAATGTCGCCTGAATTGCGGCGTGCTCCGGATTGCCGTGCAGATTGGTCTTCTCGCCGGGATCGGCCGCAAGGTTGAACAATTGCCAAGGTCCCTCGTCTGCTCGCTCGATGTACTTCCAGCGATCAGTCCGGACCATCCGGATCGACTTGCCATACTCGCCAAACAGCACGTCCTCCCATTCGACTTGCTCGCCGCGCAATAATGGCGAGAAGTCTCGTCCCGGTCCGCGCGGCTTGTCGGGAATCTGGTCGGCCAGGCCGACGTGGCTGAGTAGCGATGGCAGGATGTCGTAGTTGGCCACAAGATGATCGACCGTTTTTCCGGCCACCACCTTGCCCGGCTGGCGCACGATCAGCGGGATATGAAGTGTCCAGTCGTATATGGTCCGCGGTCGCGTATGGTCGCCCATGCCCCAGAATCCACCATGTCCGCCGGCCATCCCTTGGTCCGCGGTAAAGATGACCAGTGTGTTTTGATCGAGCCCAGCTTTGTCGAGTGTCGCCAGCAATTCGCCTACACCATCATCGACCAAGCTCACCTGCGAAGCGTAGTTTCGCATCGAGGAGACGTTGCCGACGTGCTCGCGGTTTGTGCGAAGCCACGGATGCATTGGCTCGCGAGGGTACGACTTCATCTCGTTGCCGGCGTAGGTGGCGGCATGGCGGTTCTTCGGTTCGCCGCGGATGCAAGTGTGCAGGCCATAGGGGCCATTGTAGGCCAGGTACAGAAAGAACGGCCTGTCCTTGTTCTTTTCGATGAAGTTGACCGCGTGCCCCGTCCAGAAGGGCGTGATGTGGGGCTCGATTCGTTCCATCTTACCGGTGTCATCCATCACCAGCGTGTTGTAGAACGACGGCGTGTGTCCGCCCTGCTTCACTACCCAATGAGTGAAGTTCTCCTGTCCCGGCCGATCGAACTGCCCCAGGTGCCACTTGCCCACGATCCCGCACGTGTAGCCCGCTCGGCTGAGGATCTCAGGTAGTGTGTCGAACTCGTCGAGTGTGTTGTATTGAGCATTCAGATAGTTGTGCACGCCATGCTGCGACGGCATCAGCCCCGAAAGCAGCGTCGCGCGCGTCGGCGAACAGACAGGATTGTTGGAGAACGCCCGCGCGAAGCGAACGCCCTCGGCGGCCATCCGATCCAGGTTCGGCGTTTTGATATCTGGATTCCCATAGCAGCCCAACGTCCACGCACCATGGTTGTCGGTCACGATCAACACCACATTGGGACGCGCCAAGCCCGCCTCGCCGGCCTGCCTGGCAACTGCGGCCGACACACCGACGGCGGCAGTCGCGACAACCATGACCCAGAGGACGATACGGGACGGGCGAACATTGACTGAAGAGCGAAATAGCATTGCTGCGCTTCTCCTGGGAATTCACTTTGCTTCCGGTTGGGTTTTGACGCTCAATATGACCTGTTGTTTCGACGGACGTCATTGTACGCTCCGAGTGCGCACACCTAAAGATCTACTAGCCCAACATGTCTGGCGACGACCAGCAAGCCCTGTAAGGAGTGTTTCCATACGACCGGATCTACGGCGGCAACACGCGTAGCTTAAGCTGAGAGCTGTATTTGGCCGATCGGTACACGTGATGTGTGGCCTT
>JADHUC010000395.1 GCA_016784735.1 Pirellulaceae bacterium
GAATTCATCACGTTTTGCAAGTAGATAATATATCCTGTGGCACCAGGATTATGCGACCAGGGAACCCCGATGTCGCGATCTCCCAAGGAAAAGCCACCCTGACGCACAGAAAATTTCCCACAACTGTCCAAAACCAGTTAGAGCTTTTCGAGTTGGATTGGGAGAGCATCCAGGCGGGGCGAAGTTGAGCTGAAAAACGTCCATCGCACGTGAGGTGAGTGATCGCAGAAGTGAGAGCAGGACACTTGGCAACCTGGGAAACATCCAACGGGATCTGGGCGATCCCCAACCTGCGATCGAGCATTATGAAGGGTCTTTTGCCATTGCCGAGGCAATCGGCGACCGCCAAAGTGAATCACTAATGTTGGCCAACCTGGGAATGGTCCACCAAGATTTGAGAAATAAGAAGGGCCCGACCCGCGGGGTCAGACTTTTGGTGTGTTGCAGGCGTTGGGCGATGGCCTCGAGTTCGCCCTTTCCACGCCCAGGATTCCAGCATGTCAGTAGCCCAGCTTCTCGAGCTGGGCGTCGAAGTCGGCCGGTAGCTGCGCCGGTGGCTTGTTGGACTCGTGCGCGGCGTAACGCAGTAGGTTGCGCAGCAGCCGTTCGGCCACCGGGTTCGTCGTCAAGTTCTCGCGGATTCGCAAGGTGCTGAGGATGAAGCGCCCGGCACCCAACTCGTAGACGGCCACCATGAGACCGGAGGAGTAGTCTTGGGAGGCTTTGATCGCTCCGGCCACAGCTTCGGCGGGCGGGTCTTGGCCCGACCAGACGGCGTCGGGGATGATTTCCCGATAGAATGTGTAATCCATCAGGCCGCCCGCCTGGAGGCCATCGAAGATCGGATGGTGCTTGGCCCACTCGTCCTTGAGGTAAAGCCATCCGCGGATGCTGTTCAACGAGCCCTTGTTAGCAAGCGGAAGCCATCCGGTCGGGTTGTCATCGCGCCGAAAGACGCCGGGAGAGAGGAAAACCACCGAAGCGCCGCGCCCGATACGTCGGACGAGTTCTTGCCAGGCTTCCTGGCCGCCGTGAGCGGGCTTTGATGAAACAAGAATGAGTTCCCGCACCCCTGACGAGTCCGGCGAGAAGGGCCGCGTCCGGATGCCGTGATCGGTGAGCCATTTCGCCAAACCAGGATCTTCGCCCCAAAGGACGACTTCCGTATCGACGGCCGGCATTTCGGCCGCGTCCGCGACATGGAACAACGCCTCGCCGCCGGTCGGCGCCCCGCCTTGCTCCATCGTTGCCAGGAATCGATATTTGCCGGCTGGGCCGTCGATCGTCACGTCCTGGGAGAAAAAGGCAGTGGCCAGCGGAGGCTCCCCATTTTCATCGGCGCCGGGTATCTTTACGGTCACGACGCGTTCGAATACACGAGCCATATCCGGATCGACGACCTGAAGACGTATGGGGTACTCGCCTGCGGCAAGGGCATCCTCGTTGGCCAATACGGCCTCCAGACGGACACGCGAACCGCGGTAGATGTGAAGTGGCTCGACAAACAGGCAGAAGCGCAGCGGCGACCAGGCGTCGTACATCGCGTCGATGGTGCCGGGCTTCAATTCGCGAAACAGGGTCGCCAGCCCTTCGCCGCACATCACGTGGTCGATCGCGCCGGTTAGGCTGTGTCCGACGATGTTTGGGTTCGAACGGATGGCGTTCAGCCCGAGCAAGCGTTGCCCGGCCATCTTGCGCAGACTTGCCATGAAGAAGTCTTGCGGATGGTCGAACGTGTCGGCAAGTTGCCACCGCTGCCAATCGGCCAGGAAACGGTTCAGTTTGTCTTGGAAGAATTGCGCGTCTTCGAGCCGGTCCGCGCCAAGCCGCTCGTAGTGGCGGACCGCGCGCCACAGGTCCACTGCACTGCCAATGCCATATTCCGAAAGGAACACGGGCTGCGGTCCGGCTTCAAGGGTCCGCAGGGCGTCGGTGACGTCTGCGGTTTGGGGAACGCGCGGATAGAAATGCTGGTCGTCCACCACGTCTTCCCACTGCGTCGATCCGGGATTGCAGACACCTCCAATGTTTGCCGCCGCGTGTTTGACCGGATCTTCTTCGGCACCATACCTGAAAAACGTGGCGGCGTTCGGTTTCGGACCGGGCGCGAGCTGTCCGTAACTCCAGACACCGTTCGGATTCCGTTCGACGGAAAAGTCGGCTGTCGCGTCGTAGGTTTTTCCGCTTGCGGACTTGATGGTGACAGTCAGGGCCGTGCTGTCGGCTCCGTAGCTGCCGTTGCCGAAACCGACGACGCAGTCAATCGTATCGCCTTCTCGGGCAGCAAGCTCCTTCGTGAAGAGCGACGAGTTGCCGTACTCGTGAAGATTGATATGGCCGTCGAACAAGGCTTGTCCGTTGTGGAGGACATGGACGTCGGTTGTCGCCCGTTCGGCGATTCCGGTGAACGTTGCCGAGATTTCTATGTCGCCATCCGCCGGGGCGGTCCAACGGACGACGCTGTACTCGCCCTCAGGGCCGGGATGAAGAGCCAACCAGCCTGCCGGCCAGGTGATCCCAAGGGCCTGGATCACATGGTCGGTTCGGTTCTTGGCGACCCACGGCTCGACGGGTGCGACCCGCGGCCAGATGTCAAGACCGCCAACACTGCCGATTGCGGAACCGCCACGCATCCTGTCCCAGCGTCCGCTGTTCAGCATGACCATGCGAGTGTCGTCCAGCTTGCGAATCAAGGGCAGCATCCCGACGGCATGACGGAACGTCGGGCCGTCACGCGCCTCGTTCAGAAGGCCCCAGATGACGACGCTCGGGTGGTTCCGGTCGCGGCGGATCAGCTCGGCCACCGAGCTGTCGAATCGCTCGGCCATCTTCGGGGAATCCGCGATCGGCCAGGCCGCAAACGATTCCTCATAGACCAAAAGCCCTATCTCATCGCACAGATCCAATTGCGACCGGGCGGCGCCACCCCAGATGAATCGAACGGCGTTGAACCCCATGACCTTCAGGTTCAACAGGTCGCGGCGCGCCAGATCGGGATCGTGCGGGAACTGAAGGCCGATGGGGAAGTGATTGCAGGTGTGCGTGGAACGAAGGTAAATGCGACGACCGTTGAGTCGGAAGTACCCGTCTTCGAAACGAAAGTCGCGAAAGCCGCAACGCGTCGATCGTTCGTCGAATTGCGCGGTTCCTTCGGTCGCGACACGGGCCGTGACTCGATACAGATAGGGATCGTTGAGATCCCAGGCGTGCGGACTTTCCACTTGCAGGTCCGCCTCCATATGGGAATTGCCTGGAGCGAAGGTGCGTGGGTGACGGACGCAATAAATCGTTGTCCCGCCGGAGGCCGGCGTGACAGTCAACTCGATCCATCCATTTGCCGCGGCTCCCGCCGCGTTTTCAACGTTCACCTGCACCTTGATCTTGCCCGTATCAAGATCCGGCCGCACGAAAAGATCGTCTACGTATACGGATGGCACCAACAGCAGTTCCACCGAATCCACGATCCCACCATGATTGAAGCCAGCTCCGGCCCGATACGGAATGACCTTACAGCGGTGGGCGGTCTGGCTCAAGACGATCCCGTCGATTGGCTCGTTGGTCGGATTCAATACTCGGACGGCAAGGCGGTTAGCAGCATTTGGCTTGATCGCCTCTGTCACATCGAGCGTAAAGGGAGTCTCACCTCCCTCATGCCCGCCGACGCTGATTCCGTTGAGCCAAACGTCGGCCTTGTAGTCGACCGCCCAGAAGCGAAGAAGGTACCGTCCTTCGGCGTGCGGATTGACCGGCGCATGGAAGTCGCGCCAGTACCAGGCGACACCGTGATAGCCGGGAAAGGCATCCTGGATGATCCAAGGCACCTTGGTCGTTTTCGCGTCCGGTCGCGGGCCGCTCCACCATTCTTCCTCACGTCCGGAATTCTCAGGATCGGGCAAGAGCAACCAGTCGTCGCTGTCCAGGGAAATGGCTGTGGAAGAACGTGGTCCCTGCGCCAAGGCGGTTGATGGCCATGCGGCAAAAAGAACAAGCAAGCCCAGAACTACACAGAGACCCGTGCTCAGCGAAAACGTGTCACGATTGTCGCAATTCAGGTGCATCTTGGTGTCTCCCTATTAGTAGCAGGCACACTCCGTGTGCCGTCCGCTCGTCACGGCACACGGAGTGTGCCTACTACTTTGGCCCCATCATTTTGCCTTCTTGTACGTTATCACTACCGAGCCCGGCCGCTCCGAGATTGATACGAGCAAGCCCTTTTCGGTCAACTCGCGCCCGGTCATCTCGGTCGAGCCGGGCTTGTCGAGATCGGTCACTTCATAGTGCGCATCGGGCTCCAGACCGTGTAGATGGAAACGAGCCACTTCATAGATGCTCTCGCCTCGTCGAAACGCCTGTACCATGCCTTCGCCTTCCTCCGGACAATTGAACTGCCAAGCCATCCAGAAAGTCCGTTCCAGACTGTACGGCGTGAGCGGGTAATAATCGCCGAAGAAGCAGCGGGCGATCTTGTGCCAGTTGTCGACGAGCCTGCGGATGGTCGTCCAATCGGCCCCCGGCTTGCGCACGTCATAGCAATAACCAAACGCCGGGCAGAAGAAGCTGCGGCCGGAATAGAGCGTCTGATTGTCGTTATAGTAGGTGCCGGTACCGAAATACGGCAGCCAGAGAGCCAAGCCGTACAGGTGGCATTGGTTGCCGCAAGCGAAACGAGGATCACCATGGAAGGACTGGTAGTCACTTCTTAAAAGCGGTACGGCCCGGCGCATCGTCTCCAGATCATTGCGCCGACCGCCCGACGCGCAGGAATCGATCAGCATATTCGGATGCCGACGCCGGAGTTCGTCCCAGTAGGCCAAATAGCCTTCGACGTGGCGGATCTCGGTAATTCCCTGGCGGTCCTCCGCGTCATTGTCACGCCAGAAACCTAGCGGAGCCATGTTGAAATCCTGGCGGTACAGATCGATTCCTTGCTCCGTGATCAGCTTGTCAGTATGGTCCGTGAGCCATTCTCGAGCTTCGGGGTTGCCCAGGTTGAGTAGCACCCGCCCCAACAGCCACTGCGGGCGTTCATCGTAAAGCCATGTGCCGGGTGCCACCCGTTCCGGCTCGAACCAGAGGATCAGCTTCATGCCTTTGGAGTGCGCATGATCGCTGACCGCACGGATGCCCCCTGGAAAGCGCTCCCGGTCCACTTCCCACGTGCCGACCTGCGGCCAACTGTCACACGGATACCAGCCGGCGTCCATCCACCAATAGTCGAGCTTGATGCCTTCTTTAGTGAACGTATCGATGAACCGCTTCTCGTCGGCTTCGTTGCACTTCAGCCCCGGAAAGAACCCGCCGCTGCACGAGGTGAGCTGCGGAGGAGGTAGCTTTCCGCCGGGCCGCGGAAGGTTGTGGGCCAGCATCCACCGGCGCCAGGTGTTCTGTGCGCGAATCCGATCTCCCCGGTAGAACTGAAGGACGACCAACGGCGTGCGCACCTCCTCGCCCGGATGCAGCTTGAAATGGGTCAACTCCTGCCCTCCACGAACCCGCAGGCCGGTGGTCTCGTCGCGTGTGAACTCGGCTGCCCATTGGCCGGGCCAGCCGATCACGGCGATGACTCCCTGGTCGGCCCATTGGATGTTGTAGTAGGGCCACTGGCCGTCGGTAGGTCGCCCGCCCACCGGGGCAAACCGCTGATGGGCTTTCGGGCCAAGCGTCGTCGCCAGCGGCTCGTAGCTGTCCGGCGTACATGAGTCACCCCGAAGGTGATGCAAGACAAATTCGCCCTCCGACCCGCGCTGGAACTGCGTATCCAGGGTTTGGATGGCTTCCAGGATCGGCGTATCCATTTTGCCGGTGTTCCTGAAATACAGCGTCCATTCGACCGTTGGGAAATCTTGATACACCACGGCCACTTGGCGCACCACCAGGCCGGTCTGCGGATCGGTGTAGGAAACAACGTGCTCGGTCCGCTTTCCGTCGAGTTCACGGACCTCCCGCTCGCAGTTCCAGTCTTTGAGAAACTCGCTGGAGGGCTTGCCATCGTATTGGAACGAGAACGGTGGATCGGTCGTGTAGGATCGATCGGCTTCGAACAAAGGCAGGTCCCCGAGCCAGACCGTGCTCTCGTCGACCAGCACCACCTTGGCGTCGGCCCAGTCGGCTTGGTCACAACTGATGTGGTCGCCCGCATCGCCTACTTCGAGGGTAAACTCCTTGGCTCCCTCCAGATCAACCTTGACGGGCACGCCGGGTATGCCCTCGCGCATCACGCCCGAGCAAAACTTCTCTTCGCCGCCCGCACGGACCGAGAAGACAACACTACCTCGACCGGGATGGGTTTGGTCGTTCGTGTCGACGCCGACCACGGCGGCGAACGTCTTCCCGGGGCCAGTCAAGCGTACGACGACCTTGCTTACCGCATGGCAGTAGAGTCCGCGGGTGAACTGGGCGTCGACGATCCTCATCGGCTTGCCGCCACGGGCGTTCTTCTGCACGTGGCCGTGGTTGGCGAACACAACCAGTGCCGAATCGGGCCATTCTTGTTCTTCTGCCCCCTCCAACTTCGCCGCCACCCAAAGCTGAAGCTCCGTCATCTCTTCCGCCCAGACCGAAGCCGCTTCGATAATCTGAGGGGATATGACGCAGAGCACTATCGCAAGGATCCACCACCCCTGCCAACGTTGGAAGTCTTCGCGTTTGACTGACATGCTCATGTGCCTCCTCATTGGTATCCCATGGCTTTGAGTTGACTATCGAAGTCGGCCGGTAAGTCCGCCAACGGCTCGTCGAAATCGCGCGCCGCATAGCGGAGCATATTGCGCAACAGGCGTTCGGCCGCAGGGTTCTTTTCGAGATTGTCGCGGATCCGCAAAGTGTTGAGGAAAAAACGGCCGGCGCCCAGATCGTGGACCGAGACCAGAAGTCCCGACACGTATCCCAACGAGGTGTTGATCCCGCCTGCCACCGCCTCGGCCGGCGGTTCCTGAGCGGACCACATGAGGTCCGGTATGATCTCGCGATAGAACGTATAGTCCATCAAACCTCCACAAGGAAGACCGTCGAAGATTGCGTGCTCCTTGGCCCATTCGTCCTTGATATAGACCCAACTCCTGTAGGGCGCCAGCCGTCCTTTATCGGAGAGCGGCAGCCAGCCGACCGTATCGTCGGCCTTCTTGAAGACCGCTGGCGTAAGGAAAATGGCCGTCGAGCCGCGAGCGATCCGACGAACCAGATCGCCGTAAGCCTCGGCCGCATTCTCAGGCGGTTGGCCGGAGACCAGGATCACCTCGCGGGCGGTCTGCTTGCCGGGCACAAATGGGCGGGTCTGAAAGCCGTGCTTCTCCAGCCACGCCGTCAACTCGTCATCTTTGCCCCAGAGCACAACCTCATCTTCCACCGGTGGCATATCGGCTCGATCGGCCACGTAAAATTCGACATCGCCGCCGCTGGCCGCTCCGCCGCGCTGGAACGTGGCCAAAAAGCGATACTTGCCCGACGGCCCGTCGACAGCCACTTCTTCGGAGAAGACGGGCATGGCAAACGGCGGCTCAGAAAAAGGTGACAGGCACCTTTTCCCGGAACGGCCCGAAGGGTGCTTCGCAGAAAAGGTGCCTGTCACCTTTTTCTCCGCTTTGGGAATGCTCAAGGGAATCGTGCGATCGAACACACGTCGTCCGTCTGGTCCAACCACCTGGAGCCGAACCGGGTACTCGCCCGATACGAGCACGTCTTCGTTGGCCAGCACCGCTTCGAGCCTGACCGTGGACCCGCGATAGATGTTGACCGGCTCGACGAACAGGCACCAACGCAAGGGATAGAATGCGTCGAACAGGGCGTCGATCGTGCCCGGCTTCAGTTCGCGGAAGGTCGTGGTCAAACCCTCGGCCGTAAGACCCTGGTCTTGCGTTCCGGTGAGACTGTAACCGACCACAGCGGGATTGGAACGGATCGCATTGATCCCCAGTTTCCGTTGATCGGCCATCTTGTCCAGGCACTTGCGGAAGTAGTCCTCCGGCCCGGCAAAGGTGTCGTCCAGCCGCCATCGCTCCCAATCGGCCAGAAACTGATCCAGGAACCCGCGATACGCACGGGCGTCTTCGCAGTGCGTTTTTCCGCGTTGCTCATAATGGCGAGCGAGGCGTACCAGGTCGACGGCGCTCCCAACGCCGTATTCCGAAATGAATAGCGGTTTCCCGTTACCGTCGAACGTTCGAAACTCCTGGATGATGTCGGCCGTGTGAGGAACGCGCCGATAGGGGTGTTCGTCGGCCAGTACGTCTTCCCACTCGGAAGAACCTGGATTGCTGAGACTGCCGATCGCGCGGAGCGTGACGCCCTTGGGGAAAAGCTTGAACGTGGCCACATCGGGCTTGCCCGGTGCAAGTTGCCCGTAGCTCCACGGGCCATTGGGGTTCTTTTCTGTAGTGAAGTCGACCGCCGCGTTATGTGTTTTGCCGGAAGCGGTCTTGATCGTGATGGCCAAGGACGTCGTATCCGCGCCGTAGTGTCCGTTACCGAAGCCGACGATGCAGTCGATCGTGTCACCCGCCTTTGCCGGGAGCGTTTTCTCAAACCGTGCCTCCGGGCCCTGCCCGCCGACGTTAATCAGCCCGCCGAAGATCGGGCGGCCATTGTGCACGACGTGAACATCGGTCGTGGCGGTTCGGGAAATGGCGTTGAACGCAACCGACAGTTCGAGATCGCCGTCATCCGGGGCTGTCCATCGCACCACCGCGTGCTCACCGTTGCGGCCTGGGTGGAAGGCCATCTGTCCGGGCTGCCAAGTGATACCGAGCGCCTCGATCACACGCTTCGTCGAGTTAAGATTCACGCACGGATCGGTCCGGTCGGGATTCTGCCAGAGCTGCAACCCGGCCGTCCCGCCGGCGTCCTGCCGATCCCATCGGCCACTGTTGAGCATGACCATGCGCGAATCGTCGATCTTTCGCAGTTCCGGCAACAGCTCGACTGCATGGCGAAATACAGGGCCGTCGCTCGTTTCGTTCAACAGACCCCATATCACCACGCTGGGGTGGTTGCGGTCACGGCGGATCATGCCGAACAACGAATCGTTGTACCGTCGTGTCATGTGTGGCGAATTGCCCAGCAACCAGCCGGCAAAACTCTCCTCGTAGACCAACAGCCCAATCTCGTCACACAGATCCAACTGATACCGACGCCCGACGCCAGCGATGAAGCGGATCATGTTGAAGCCCATCACCTTGACGTTCAGTAAATCGCGCCGCAGCATGTCCGGATCGGGAGGCACGCGGACGCCGATCGGGCTGTCGGCCCCGGTGTGGGAGCCCTTCAGAAAGATCCGGCGACCGTTTAAGCGAAACGCGCCGCCCGCGAAACGAAAATCCCGAAATCCGCAGCGCGTCGATCGCTCGCCAAAGGAGTCCGATCCTTCGGTCGAAACGCGGGCCGTCACTCGGTACATGTAAGGATTGTTCAGGTCCCATAGCCGCGGGTCGACGACCTTCAACGTAGTCTCGATCAACGTGTCGCCGTCAGGCAACTCGCGCTCGATCACAGCCATTTGCAGTGTCTGGCCACTACTGGCCGGAGCGACCGTGAAAAGGATTTCTGCCTTGGCGGCCGACTTGCCGGCATTGTGGAGGTTTGCCCGGATGCGAATCACACCCGTCTTTGGGTCCGGGCGAACGAAGAGATCCTCGACGCGGATCGCCGGGGTGATCAGTAACTCGACGCAGTCCGTAATCCCCCCATAGTTGAAATCCGAGCCAGGGGTGTAGGGGGCCGTCTTGTTCCGGCGAGGCGTTTGGTTCAGAACGATCCCGTCGATCGGCTTGTCGGTCGGATTAAGCACGCGAACGGCGATGCGATTGTCTTCGCCCGGCTTCACGACGTCGGTTACGTCGAGCGTAAACATGTCCTCGCCGCCTTCGTGTGTGCCGATGTGGGTTCCGTTCATCCAGACGTCGGCCAGATAGTCGACCATCCAGAAGCGAAGCACATAGCGGCCTTGCGAATGCGGATTCGGCAGGACCTTGACATCACGCCAGTACCAAGCAACACCGTGATAGCCGGGGAAGATCTCCTGAATGATCCAAGGCACCCTGGTCGGCTTCGCGTCCGGTCGCGGCCCGCCCCACCACTTCTCCTCACGTCCGACATTCTGCGGATCGGTCGCCAGCAGCCATTCGTCGCCATCGAGGGAGGTCACGGAGGAACTCACGGGCTGACCGGGGCGCGGGGAGGTCGCCGCCTTGTCGATCTGTGCCAATGCGGTTTCGACGAGCAACAGCGCGACGACCAGCGACAAAACAACGCGTTTCATGATGCCCTCCCTAATTCGACTTCATGGATGATGCCTCCGGAGACTGCTGAATTAGTCGTGGGGTAAGCTTCCAGCTTGCCAAATACGTAGTTCAGGAAAACGTGGAAACTAATAATGCACAAGGTTGGCAAGCTGGAAGCTTACCCCACGTTGGTTTCCGCTAGCATTTCAGCAGTCTCCTCCGGCTTCGGGGGTAAACGAGAACTGCGAACATTTCAAACCGGCCCCGGCATGGTAGGTTCGTTGGAGTTCCTTGTGCTATCATTGACATCCATGAGACTGTCAGATATCTAACCTTTTGACTCATGGTCGTCAATCATCGAGGAGAACGAGTTCGATGCTGGAAGCGGTCGAAGATTCGTGATGTCGTCACAGCGAGGCACGAGAAGAGCTATAACGGCATATTGAAAGCCACCGTGAGCGTATGGAGGCGATGCCTGGGCAGTGAATGCCATAGCTTTGCGTGAGAAGGGACAGTTGGCCGGCACGGGGCACGCAGGAGAGGATGACCATGCAGGTAGATCTATCGGGAAAGGTAGCGCTAGTGACGGGCGCTGCACGTGGGATCGGTCAGGCCATCGCCGATACGCTGGCGGCCAACGGCGCGCGCGTTATCTACACGGATATTGACCGCGACGAGGCGGAAAGGTCGGCTTCCGCTTCGTCCGGGGCCAAAGCAATGGAAATGGACGTGACCAACGAGGCCCAGGTGCAGGCGGTCACGGATGATGTCGTGGGTGAGTACGGGCGGATTGATATCCTGATCAACAACGCTGGGGTCAATACGCTGGCTCACCGAGTCACCATTGATCGGTTTCCTCGGGATGAGTGGGACCGGATCGTGGGAGTCGACTTGACGGGTTTGTACATCGTCAGCAAGGCCGTTGTCCCCGTGATGCGTTCGCAGGGATCGGGGCGGATCATCAACATCGCCTCGGTGGTCGGACTCGTTCCGCTTCGTTTGCAGTCGGCTTTTGTGGCCGCCAAAGCCGGGGTGGTCAACCTGACCAAGTCGATGGCAATCGAGTTGGGCGGGGAGGAAATTCTAGTCAACGCGATTGCTCCGGGATCGATCCTTACCGAAGGAACCAAGCAGTTGTTCTACGGAGAGGATGGGAAGTTCAAGGATTCCGTGAACCGGCTGCTGGACCACATTCCGCTGGGGCGACCGGGAACGCCTGATGAAGTGGCTCATGCGGCGCTTTTCCTTGCCGCACCCGAAGCCAGCTACGTCAATGGGGCGATACTGACGGTGGATGGCGGTTGGACAGCAGGTTACGCACGGGAGTTCTAGGCACTCTAACAAAGCCCACTTTTGCGTTGGACGAACGTTGCCAAAGCCAGCTTTGTAGGTCAGGCTGTGCCTGACGAATTGGGGTTTCACCCCGTTCGAGCCGGTTTCCGTCAGGCACAGCCTGGACTGCTAAATCTGGCCCGCTTCTCCTGGAAAACTGGGGTTTGTCAAATATCCCATTTCTGTTTCATTATGTGTTTTCTCTTGGTCCGGGTTTTTGGCTGATGAAGGAGCACAGCTATGCAGACA
>JADHUC010000396.1 GCA_016784735.1 Pirellulaceae bacterium
AAAACGAGCCCTCAATGCGTGGACTCACTTCGAGGAATTCGTTGCGGAGTGGAACTAGCCGCGGTGATGCCCCATGACCCATCAAGAAAAGCCAAATTGCCGAAACCCGTTGCAGGGCTATTGGGACGGGGCACTAGGTAATGGACACAGAAGCATGATCGCGAGGAATGGAATGAACAATAAGACGTGGATACTGGCGTTACTCGTGGGTCTCACAGTCGGAGCGAGCGTATGGCAGCCGACCTCGGCCGCGGAACCGGCCGAAGAGACGCCTCAACTGACCGCCTTGCTTGACGCGCCGTTGCTGTTTGTTAAACGGCACTCGTACGTCGGCATCCACATCTACGACACTTTCTACAAGTGGAAGCCGGGCGGCGGCATCTATGTGATCGAGAATCCTGGCGATCCACCCGAGGAGCACAAGGTCCGGGCGGTGATCGACCCGACCACCCCCGCGACACTGGGCGAAGGGATCTATAGCGATCCGGAGCTTTCGTGGGACGCCAAGCGTCTTCTGTTCTGCTTCAAGGGCGAAGCCGCCGGGTCCACCAGCATCTACGAAGTCGGTGTCGACGGGAGCGGTCTGAAGCGTCTGACGGACCCTTGTCCTTGCGAAGACGAATACCGCGGATCCCACGGCGGCGTACACGATGTCAGCCCAGCGTATTTGCCGGACGGTCGGATTGTCTTCACGTCAACTCGGCAACACGGGCTGGTACCCTGTGCCAACGAGGGTGTTGACATCATGCACGTGATGAACGTCGACGGCTCGGACATCCGCACGCTGTCGGTCAACAACGTGAATGAATTCGACCCTTGTGTTTTGCCGGACGGCCGGATCCTTCAAGGACGGTGGGAGTACGTGGACAAGACGGCGCTGACGCAGCAAAGTCTATGGACCATCTTTCCGGACGGTACGAACGAGACAGCGATGTTTGCCAACAATATGGTCCATCCCGAGGCACTACTGGACGCGCGCCCGGTGCCCGGCTTACCGCATCTGGTAGCGGCTTCGCTGACCCGGCACAACGCTCCGCCGCGAGGGACTGTCGGGATCCTCGACACGCGACTGGGCAAGAACAGTCCGGGAGCCATGACCAATTTCGAAACTCCAGACGATCCGACATTCGATCGGGGCGATTCGTGCGAGCCCTGGCCGCTGTCCGGAGACGTGATCCTCTTCAGCGGCCGACCGGCAGGCAGCGCGTTCAACGCCATCGAGATCATGGACCGGCATGGCCATCGTCAATTGGCCCATGCCGAACCGGACATTTGCTGCCACTCGCCCATGCTGATCAAGCCGCGACCGCGGCCGCTGATCATTCCGGACGGGAGACAACACGCAGAAGTGACCGGCCGCTTGTACGTCCAGGATGTCTACGAGGGGCTGGCAGGCGTCGAACCGGGTGAAGTCAAATGGCTGCGAGTGATCGAAGAAACGTCGCGCACCAGTGCTACGCCTGGGGGAGCCATGAATCAGACGTTTCTGGTCAGCGCCATCTTGGCCTTCAGCGCAAAGAACTACCTGGGGGTGGTGCCGGTCGAAGCGGACGGATCGGCCTATTTCGAGGTGCCGGCCGGACGAGCCCTTTACCTGCAGGCGTTGGACGGCGAAGGACGCTTGGTCCAGAGCATGCGGACCTTTGTCCAGGCCGCGCCCGGTGTAACGCGATCCTGCATCGGTTGCCATGAACACAAGTACCACACGCCGGCCAACTCGGGAGACCGTCTGGCGGTTTCGCGCCGGCCGGTCCGACCGAAGCCGGAATCGTGGGGGTCCGGTTTCATTGACTATCCTTCGATGGTTCAGCCGATCATGGACAAGCACTGCGTACGCTGCCACGGCGGAGAAGAAGGGATTGCCGGGAGGATGGATCTCTCGGGTGGCTGGACCGAGTATTTCAATATCGGCTACGAGAACCTCGTGACCCGCCGGGAGACCCAGTTGATCGCATATTGGATCTCGGGCATCGACTGCATGAACGGCACGGCCCGCTGGTCTGCCCAGATCTTCCAGCCCCGATCTCACGGTTCCGGCGCTGCGCCTTTGGCAAATATTTTGGTCTCCGGTCACGACGGGCACATCACGAGTCTCAGTCGAACCGAACGCGACTTGCTGATGGCCTGGATCGACACCAACGGCCTGTACCACGGAACGTGGGACTACACGGATCACGGCTGCAAGATCAATGCCTGGCCGGATGTCAAGAACGCACTGATCGCGGAAATGCAGGGCGCCGGATGCGTACGGTGCCACGGAAAGAACGGCCAGGTCACCATGTTCGAAAACGACTGGTTCAATCTGCAGCATCCGGAGCAGAGCCGGATATTGCGCGCTCCACTTCCGGAAGGTGCCGTTGGCTTGGGACTAGGGATGTGTCGCGATCGACAGGTCGATCCTGGTCATCAACGAATCCACATTCTGCGAACCGGTGGATATGTACACGCGGATTTGCCACTTGAGTCCTTTGCACCACAAACACCAGTTCCTTTGGACACCGAAGGCGAATCGATTGTCAGCTTCACCTCGACCGACGATTCACACTATCAATCCATGCTGGCGATTATCAACGATGGACGCCGCCGAGCGCTGGCCGCGCCTCGCGCCGACATGCCCGGCGCAGAAATCAATGCGGGCAGTTGCCGGCGCCTCTTGCCGCCATCGCTGCCCGAGTCGCTGCCAACGCTGGAGGCTCGCGTGGATACTGAAAGCATTGTCCATCTCTCATGGGCGCGTACGGCGGAGACGATAGGGCTGGGCAGCGAGATTCACCGAGGCTCACAAGCTGATTTTTCGCCAACGGATGAGACACTCGTCACAGCCACGCGTCTATTTCAATTCACGGACGCCGAAGCGCCCGAAGGGCAAAACCACTATGCACTGGTCCTTGTCACGGACGATGATCGTAGCGCGCCGATCCGCACGTCCATTTCGGTGCCGGCTTTGCCCGAACCGCCGGCGCCCGCTGGCCTGAAAGCGGAACCGGCTCCGGGACGTGTCGAACTACGGTGGCTGGAGCAGGGCGACGTCTGCCTGCGCTATCACGTCTATCGTGCCAAGGCGGGCAGCGACCAGTTCGCGTGCCTGACCAGGGAACCGGTTGCCCGACTGCAGTACACCGACGTGGATCTTTCGGCAGGCGTCGAACATGCATACGCCGTGCGCGCGGTGAACCGGCGTGGGGCGGAAAGCGCGTTTTCCTCGCCCGCAGTCGCGGCGGCGCTGCCGGAGATCAAAGAGCCGGTCTTTGAAGCCACATTCGCTCAAAACGCAAACGCATCACTCCATGGCGGCGGCACCGCCCCTGGCACCGTGCACGGAAAGGCACGGATCTCAGACGACAAACTCGACCTTCGCCAAGGTGGGCACGTCACCTTCGCCCACCGGCCGGAATTTGATTTGAATACGCGGCTGTCGGTCGAATTCTGGCTGTACTTCACCGCTGAAACGCAGATGCCGGTCATTGTCGGTTGCGGTCACTGGCGGCAAGCCGGCTGGTTCCTACAGCGGATCGGGGCTGGCTGGCGCTGGCACGTGGGCGGCATCGACTGCGACGGCGGCAAGCCCGCGCCCGGGCGATGGACCCATTTGGTCGGAACATTTGACGGGCGAACCACTCGTCTGTTCCAAGACGGTCAGAAGGTGGCCGAGAAACCCGGCCACATCATCCAAGCGACCTGGAACGGCCCGCTGCACGTCGGTCAATACAGCGGAGGACCGTCAGCACCCTACCAGGTGAACGGTTACATCTCCGGCCTGCAAATCTACAATCGTGTCGTGAACGCGAAAGAAGCTGCCGACGCATTCAAACAGAAGCCCGCCGATCCGGAGTAGTGCGCGTGGCTGGCAGTCGTTGAACAGGAGGAAACGGAGGGCTCTCCGTTTCCTCAGTTCTCTCCTGTTCATCAGTCGCGGTATGTCTTCTCGCCTACGGTGTCCGTTAACCCGGTAAATCCCGGACCGCCAGCCGCGACGTATCCGTGGCTTGCGCCCCTCTCCTCGGGGCTCACCCAGAACGAATACAGGGCTCCTCGCTTCAGATGAAACCGAAAACGTACCGCTTGGCCGACGACTGACGAAAGATCTTTCGTATCGCTCCATGTCACGGGAATCAACGTTTCATCCTCATGGATTGGGCGGCTATCCTGTCTCCGAAACCGAGGCATGACGTTGCCTTCGCGGTCCAGGATCTCGATTTCGAGCTTTCCGCCTTGTTCGATGGCGGCATTGACAAAAAGGAACTTGCCGCGAAAACGAACCGGTCGAGTTGTGAGCGCCCCTTCATTGTCGCCGGCTCGCATCGAGGCGAAGCCGTCTCGGCGCAAGAAGGCCAGGCCTGTTGTGTCTTCCTTTGCGTTCCGTCCGCTGGCGTAGAAGAACAGGCGGTCGCGGACAACCAGACAGCCGCCGCCCACCGACTGGACGTTGGCCCAGTTCCAGGCTTCGGTGTCGTCGGCCACCGGGATCACGGCCTGTCGATATGGTCTATGCCAGTGAAAACCGTCCCGGCTGAACCCGAGCATGATATCGTTGATCTTGGGACGCGAACCGGACGATCCGCCGTGCCAGACGCTGAACAGGCCCAGCAAGATGCTCTCGTAAGCTACCGCGTCCAGATTGTAGAGTTCCGCGCGGGTGTCGTCCGGGCCTATCTCCGGCGAATCCAGGCGATCTGCCGCGTACCACCAGACCGGTTCGTCTTCTTTCCAGTCCTCGTACACCTGCCCGCCCGTCCACTTGGCGCCGGCGACGAAGTCGGCGTGTTCCCAGTATTTGCGGGCGCGTCCGATCGGCTTGGGCGGCTTGCTGTGATAATCCCACGGACCGGGGTACAGATGCGTTCGAATACTGTAGACCCATACCTTGCGAAACGGGTTGTAGAAGATCGTCGAGCGGTCCCAGGTCGGCCCCGTCCAAACGGGCTCGCTCCAGTGGATTCCGTCCGGCGATGTGTGCACTGACGATTTCCACGCGTCGCGATGAAACTGGAACAATTTGAATCGCTGCGCTGGTTCGGTGGTCTCATGGTCCAACCACACCGTGGCCGAATCGCGATTGCCGGACAAGAGGACGATGTTCGTCCCCGGCTGTACGTGGTCGATGCTAGGTTTTTCCCACTTCATCCCATCTTCGGAGACCGCATAGGCAAAGCCACCGCGGATTCCGAAGCGATACCACATCTTGAATAGCTTGTCCCGCGGATCGTAGAACACACCGTCGCTGTACGCCATGGCGCTGGCCGGCACGGTACCGCGGCCCCGTTCCCAACGTCGGTCCGGACGAATCACCGGATTTCCGTCATAGAATTCTGCCTTGTGAAACACGCGTTCCAATGTCGTAGATTCGATCAGAAAATCGTCGACAAACAACTGACGCCCGACGTCGATCGGGATTATCTCTGGCGGATCGTTCATCCATGGCACGACCATCGGCTCGTGCTCGCGTAGTTCAGCCACAGTCCGTCGCGGCGGCCATTGCTCCGGCAAACAAATACCGTTGTACAGCAATTCACCGCCGTCCGGCTGTTGGTCGCCCGCCGTTTGCGCGTTCGCAGGCGACACAGGCAAAAGGAACGCAAGAAGGAGAATCCAAATGGTCTGGTGCATGAAACTCATGTGTAGGACTCCTCCACCAAGTTGCGGGCCGGTCTCCCGACCGGCCCGTCTGTCAGAGACCTTGCGGTCGTACGGGTGTCGCGGTCGTGAGACCGCGACACAACATGGGCAATTGGAGAGAAACAGTCTACCAAATGGTTGGGTGGTGGGGTGGTATTGAGCCGTGTCGTGTGGCGAATGTTCGGGGAAATTTGAACGGAGTGAGACGGAGTCGTCGTATTCGCGGGACGGTTGTAGTCCGCGGGGGATCCAGCGGGCTTGCAGGCATAATCCGAAGAATCGTCCCTTCCGCCTTCGAGCGGTCACGTTTGACAGAAGCCCAGCGTGACCTACGTTTGGAGTGCGGATTCTCGGGATCTTCGTATTGGAGTGACACAATGGGCCAGATCGGTCTTTCGCTTATCGTGCCTTTGGTTGCGGCTGCCGCCGTGGGTGCCGGGCTTTTCGGCATCGTTGCCATTCTATCCCCCCGGACATTTCGGTCGATCGCTACGTTTGCGCGTCGCGGCATCGATACCGGCCGGTGGTTGGCGTGGCTTGACAAGTCGGTGGACGTGGACAAGTTCATATTGCGGCACGCCCGCGTTTTCGGTCTAGTAACGCTGGCTGGTATCCTCTTCGCGGTCTGGCTGATTCTGTAGCACCGCGTCACTGCTTCGCTTCGATCGGTAGTTGGTCGATCTTCGCGGCCAGGATGAAATCGTTTTCACTCAGGCCGCCGATGGCGTGAGTCCACAGCTCGACCCACACATTGCGGTAGCCTTCGATATGCAGGTCGGGATGATGCCCGTCCTCCTCGGCTACGTCCGCAACGCGGTTGAAGAACGCCAGGCCGGCCAAGAAGTTCTTGACGGTCCAATTCTTACGGATACGCTGGCCGTCGTGAGTCAAGTGCCAGCCGGGTAGGGTGCCTAGTTGCTCTCTGGCCTCGTCCAACGTGCATGGATCGACGCCGCCTTCGCACGGTTTGCATTTCTTAGCGACAAGCTGGTCCGCAGCTTGGATTTGCATTGGATTCTCCTTTGACACTGGCAATTTCCGATCCAGCCTTGAACGAGTTGACTCGATCGGTTCGAAAGAAGCTGAGGTTTGGTCCCAGCATAGAGAGAACCGCAATACAGAGAAAAACGTCACACAAGTCACGGAAGTGCCAACGAATGAATCGGGTGGAAAGCCGTTCGTAGTCCCGCCTTCAGGCGGTCTTCAGCGGTGATCTACGCTCCGGAACCGCCTGAAGGCGGGACTACGAACATTCCTCTCACCCACTAACGCGGCGGCTCAAGTCTTGAGCGATTCCACCACCAAGTCGCCCACCTCCGAGGTGCTGCAACCCATCTTTCCGGCTGCCTGGCTCTCCATTTTCGTGCCGGTAACGACCTGGATGGCATCCAGCACGCGTTGGCCCGCGGCCTCCTGGCCGGTCTGCTCCAGCAGCATCGCCATGGCGCCAATTGCGGCAATGGGGTTGATCACGCCTTGGCCGGTGTACTTGGGAGCACTGCCGCCCATCGGTTCAAACATGCTTGTGCCGCCCGGATCGGGATTGATGTTGCCGCCGGCCGCCACACCCATTCCGCCTTGGATCATGGCGCCCAGGTCCGTGATGATGTCGCCGAACATGTTGGTGGTGACAATCACGTCGTAGTATTCGGGATTCTTCACCATCCACATGCAACAGGCGTCGACGTGATTGTAGTCCGGCTTGACGTCCGGGTATTCCTTCGCCACGTCCTGAAACGTGCGCCACCACAGATCGTGTCCGTACGTCAACACGTTCGTCTTGGCCACAAGCGTCAGGAGCTTGCCGTCAGGGTTGTTGCGCTTTCTGGTGAACTCGAAGGCCCAGCGAATGCACCGTTCGCAGCCTTTGCGCGTATAGACGGCTGCCTGGGTGGCGACTTCGTCGGCCGTACCTTTCTTCAGAAAGCCGCCGACGCCGCAATAGAGGTCCTCGGTATTCTCGCGGACGACGACGAAGTCGATGTCTTCCGGCCCTTTGTCGGCCAACGGCGTTTCGACTCCCTGATACAGCTTGACAGGTCGGAGATTGATGTATTGGTCCAACTGAAATCGCAGCTCCAGCAAGAGACCTTTTTCGAGAATGCCCGGTTCGACATCCGGATGGCCCACTGCTCCCAGGTAAATCGCGTCGTATTGGCGCAACTCGTCAACTGCGCCATCCGGCAGGATCTCGCCCGTTTTCAGGTAGCGGTCGCCGCCAAAATCGTAATCCGTAAGTTCGAAGTCAAAACCGTCCGTCTTGGCAACGGCAGCCAGTACCTTGATGGCCTCGGCCGTGACTTCCGGGCCCGTGCCGTCGCCCCCGATCACTGCGATTTTCATAGCTTTTCGTTTCTGATAGCTGCTAGTGTGTACCTTCGGAATATGACGAACTCGGCAGTTTATCAGTAATCCCGGCGGCTCACAAGTTGCCGTCTTTCGACCCTGCGCCCACCACGGGATTCATGCTAGAATCTGCTCGACGAGGCTTGAGAGTATTCAGAATCAACGGAGATCTGCCTCTAGAAATGACTTCCTCTGATCGACAATCTACCGGCGTCCCCGGTTTGGACGAACTGTTGGGCGGCGGCCTGCTGCCGGGTACTCTTACCGTGGTGGTGGGGGCTACCGGCATCGGCAAAACGCAACTGGGTCTGCAGTTCGCCCGAGCGGGCCTCGAACAGGAAAGCGAACAACGGTCGGGCGTGATATTCGACGTGAACGCCCGAGGCGATTCGCAAAGCCATGTCCATTACGCCAAGACGATCTTCGACTGGGATCTGTCGTGCGTGGCCGGGCAGGAACGAATGGACTTGAACGGATTCTTCGACGACGGACGTGCGGACGGCGATTACCTTCACGTATTTGACTACAGCGGCCGGCGAGTCACGAAGCAAGACCTGGATTGGGACGAGTGGCGCAACTGGCAAGCGGAATTGAACGCCAAGCTGCAGTCGGCCATTGCGTTTCTGTACGGTAATTTCGTCCGGGGCGCGCGGCGAGTCGTATTCGACGGCATCGAACCGGCAGATCGGCCGCACGAGTCCATCCAGTTGAATCTACTGGAATACGTTTATCACCAAATTGTACGCAAAGACCCCGAATGGGTAGCTCGCGACCTATTTCGCCAGGGCTACCGGAAAAACGCGGAAGCGGCGGCCAAACACACCTACGATCCCGCCGCAATCGGGTGCATGTTGCTAACGACGTCCCACGACGCGATGTTGGATGAGCTGATTTCCCGGCCTTTGGACGAAGGCGATGCCCTGTCGAATGCCAACACCTTGATCTACCTGGGCAAGATCCGCGACGGCCATCGCCTCGGGCGGGCACTGTACATTGCCAAGCACCGTAGCAGCGCGTGCAGCGACGAGATTCACCCTTACACGATCGATGATCGAGGCCTGCGGGTGGATTAAGGTCGGGGGGGAAAGCTCTGGTTCTGGGCGACCGTAGCTTCGGCGGCGTCTGCCCAGGTTGTTCCTTCCTCGTGCCTCAGTAGGCGCCGACATATGGGCCTACCGCTCGCGATCTTTGACTGGGCCGCACACGATGTCGGCTTTACGGACGGGGATGGCGTAGGTGGGGCAGGCGCGGTTGCAGTTGCCGCAGCGGATGCATTGGTCACTCTCGATCCAAATGTAGGTGGCGTCGGGGGCGCTCGCAGATTTCATGTGGCCGGTCGGCGTGCCGTCTTCGTCCGTGAACAGACGCGTCAAGCCATGAATGCAGGAGCGTGGCGATGCTTTGATGCACCAGTCGCAGTGGATGCACTTGTCCTGGTCGATTTCGAACTTGTAGTTGCACAGGTAGCAGCGGCGAGCATTGATCTCGATTTCTTCGGCATTGTAGCTCAGCTCGACTTCTTCGTTGCCTTCGCGCTGCTCCAATGGCAGCGTCCGCGTGTGGGCGGGCGTGTACAGGTCGTGATCTCGCAAGCGGCCTGTATCGTCTGCGTCCTCGATCTTGACCCACCGCCCTAGACGTTTCTGGCCCATCAGGAAGTGGTCGACCGCGTTTGCGGCCTCTTTGGCGTCGGCTACGGCGTGGATGACGTCCAGCGGTCCCGTGTGGAAGTCGCCGCTGACAAATATCTTCTCGTGCGTGGTACGATTACCTTCTGTCAATTCGACGCCTTCGGGGAGGATTTCCAGTGTGCGAGCTTGGCCGACGGCGTAGATCAGCGTGTCGCAGGGCACCTCGTAGTCGCTGCCCTCCACGCGATGGATCGGCGGTTTGCCGCCGCCGTCTGGCTCGTCGCCCAGCACGTTGCGATCGAAGATCACGGCCTTGACTTGACCGTTCTCACAACGCACGCGTGCCGGGTTGACCAGCGTGCCGACGTCGATGCCCTCCAGACGGAGTTGCCAGATTTCGTCGGGGCTGGCCGACATGTGCTCCTCGCCGCGCCGATACATAATGGCGGTCACACGGTGCTGTTCGCCCAACAGGCGGCGGGCGGAGCGGGCACAGTCCACGGCCGTGAATCCGCCGCCGATAATCACTACGTCGCCGCTGACTGGAATGGGATCGCCCGTGTTGTAACGTTTCATGAAGTCGTAGCCGCTGATGGCGTTCGCGTCATCGTCCAGGCCTTCGATCTTCAACTTGATACCGCGGATCGCACCGGCGGCGACCAGCACGGCGTCATATTGTTCGGCCATTTGCGAAAGGCGTTCCGTATCAACGTGTTCGCCGAGATGCACGTCGATACCGCTATCGGCAATTGCCTGGACTTCCTCTTGCACCACGTCGCGGGGCAAGCGGAACTCGGGGATGCCCCAGGCCATCTGGCCGCCAAGCACCGGTTCGCGTTCGAACAGTTCCACGGCGTGTCCCAGTCGCCCGAGTTCGCGCGCTGCGGCAAGGCCAGCCGGACCGCCGCCGATAACCGCGATACTCTTGCCAGTGGATTCGTCGAACCAGGCGGGCAACGGCCCGGCGGGTTGTGACTTGCTATCCGCGGCCGCACGCTTCAGGTGGCAGATCGTCACAGGGCCGTTTGTATTGGTCCACTGATGGCGGCAGGCCGGCTCGCACGGCCGAGTGCAGATGCGCCCGAGCACGCCGGGAAACACATTGTCTTCCTGGTTGATGCGGTACGAGGCGTCCGGGTTCTTCAACACCAGTTGGCGAATGTACTCGGGCACGTTGGTGCCGGCAGGACAGGCGGCTTGGCACGGAATGTCGCGCGCCATGGTCTTAAGATCCAGTGCGGTACGGCCCTCGCCCGTGAAAGTCGAGAATTCCGCCGGCTTGGGCGCGTGGTCGTATTGGATATGCAACGCCTCGACAGCCTCGCGATACGGGGCCATGCCGAGGACTTCAGGGTTTCCTGTCTCTCCCTGTCGCCAGACCGTATCGGCCAAGGTTTCATCCTCTTGGCGACATGCCATGAATGCGTCGAGCAGAGCCTCGACCACGTGCGGGCAGTCCTCGGTCTTGAACTCGCCGAGCACTTGGCCCAGGCGATCCTCGGTACCGCCCAGTCGGATTTCGTATCCTTCCGCCGAACCTTGCCCCTCGCGGATGCGCATGCCGCGTAGACCGACGTCGGCGATGTAGTAGGGGGAACAGGCGTTGGGGCAACCCGTGATGTTGATGATCGCCTTGTCCCGAATTGCGTCATACTTTTCCTGTTTGACGACACTCCCGAGCATGTCGTACAGGCGGCGCGTTTCGGATACGGCCAGCGGACAGTAGGTTGTGCCAACACACGGCACGATGTCGTCCAGCCCGAAAAACGAGCCGCTGCTGACCGGTAGCTTGTCGATCTCGACCTGTAGTTCGGGGAACTTTCCGGGATCGACACCGTGGATTTCGAAGTTCTGGCGGTTGGTGGTGTAGACATACTTGTCGCCGTACCGTTCACTAAGTTCAGCAATGCGTTTGAGCGAATGAAAGTCGATTTCCCCCTTGGGCACCATGATTCGGGCGATGGCCTTGCCGTCGTCACCGACCGGTTGTGGTTCGGCCATGGGGCGTGCCGGTATCGGCGGGCCACAATCCTCGACGAAGTCCGCGACGAAATCGCTGTAGTCGACACCTTCGGCGTCCATGAACCCTTCGACGATCTCGCGGCACTTGTCGATACCCTGGCATTCGACGACGACCTTCAGGCGTGACATGCTGCGGTCGAAGCGGTCGCCGTGATCGCGAAACAGCATCGTGATGGC
>JADHUC010000397.1 GCA_016784735.1 Pirellulaceae bacterium
CGGTGAGCGACCCATCGGGGCCAGAGACGGGCTCGAGCCGGGTGGGCCGGGGCGGGTGCTGGAGCGGCCCCGCCGGGATCTGCGTGTCGTCGTACCGCGCCTGGGTCGTGCCGGCGGACCGCGGCAGCAGCCTGGGCTTCCGCGTGGCCGCAGTTCCGCCCAGCAAGTCAAGCCAAGAACAAGTCAAGTGAGCGGAGCCTGGAGCGTAGGCTGAGGCGTCGTGGGCGGTAGCCCGACGCCTCGTGCCGTGGCGGAAGGCGGAGCGAGGTGTCTGAAACTCCGTGGGGGCTGCCTATCCAGCTTTTCTCAAGTCAGACCCGGTTATCGAAAGTGTCATACTAGTGTTCGGCGTTGACTCGCCGGATACTTTCACGTCTCCCTTCATCTCTCACTTCGATGTTCAACGGCGTGTGCAAACGTGGCAAAGCGACGGACGGTCTTAACTACCGGTAATCGGCAGGATTCGAGGGTGGGCTCCGGGCAAGAAACGGGGAAAGCGCCCGGAGGCCCAGGGGTGCCGACGATTCAACCATCGCATCGACTCGCCGAGACCGCCAACGACAACGCACCACCGGCAACGTGTATCGGTGGGGTTTGCCAAGGCCGTTTGTGGCAACCACGCTTCGATGCTGGTACACTGCCTGGATACGAGTGATGGGGTCCAGTGTGGTCTATCTTGCCCGAAAGATCGGAGGCTGTGCCATGAAATCACAAAGGGTGTGGTGGTTGTTGGTTTCGTTGCTGGCGTGTGGCGCGATTGGCTGCGGGGAGACGCCGCAGCCGGTTGTCGACCAGCCCAAGACAGCGGTAGAAGAACCCGACACCGTTGTCAGCAAGCCGGACGTTACGGAGGAACCGGGATCGCCGGACGAAATCACTAACAGCATCGGCATGAAACTGAAACTGATCCCGGCGGGCGAGTTCCTGATGGGCAGTGCCAAATCGCCACAGGAAATCTTGCGGATGTTCGATTTGCGCGAGTCGTTTCCCGTGAACTTTGCGAATGAGCATCCCCAGCATAAGGTTCGAATCACCAAGCCATTCTACTTCGGCGTGCACGAGGTGACGGTGGGCCAGTTTCGGCAGTTTGTCGAGGCAACCGACTACAAGACCGACGCGGAGAAAGACGGCAGAGGTGGCTCCGGGTGGAATGAGTCAAAGGGCAAGTACGAACATCAAGATCCAAAATACACGTGGCGGAATGCCGGCTTTGCTCAGACGGACGCTCATCCGGTGGTGAACGTAAGCTGGAACGACGCGGTGGCGTTTTGCCAGTGGCTTAGCGGCACCGAAGGGAAGACGTATCGCCTGCCGACCGAAGCCGAGTGGGAGTACGCGTGTCGAGCAGGGGCAACAACCCTGTATCACCACGGCGACGATCCCGAAGGCTTGGCTCGGGTGGGCAACGTATTGGACGCAACTGCCAAGAAGAAACTGACGAATTACCAGAGTTGGCGTTACATCGAGGCTGATGACGGCCACGTGTTTACGGCACCGGTTGGCGGATTTCGACCGAACGGTTTTGGCTTGTGCGATATGCACGGGAATGTGTCGGAGTGGTGTGCGGACTGGCACGATTCGGATTACTACGCCAACTCGCCACCGAGCGATCCACCGGGTCCTGAGAGAGCCGCGAGTCGAGTGACCCGGGGCAGCGCCGGCTGGCCCTACGACGCCAGTTGCTGCCGGTCGGCGATCCGCGGCAGGTGCAGGCCGCAGGACCGGGGCAGCCCCTTGGGCTTCCGCGTGGCCGGAGTTCCGTCTGGGGAGTCCAAGCCGATTGTGAAGAAACTCAAGACACAGCAAGAAGAATCCAAAGCGGCAGTCAGCCACCCGGATGTCATGGAGGAAGCAAAGCCTGCGACAAAAAAGCCTGAACCCGCCGACTGGCAACTTCCGCCTGATGCCCCCCAGCCAGCCATCGCGCCCTTCGATGCTGACCAAGCCAGGCAGCATCAAGAATCCTGGGCCGAGTATCATGGTGTGCCGGTCGAGATCACCAACAGCATCGGCATGAAGCTGAAACTGATCCCGGCGGGCGAGTTCATGATGGGGTCGCCCGAGTCAGGCGATGGTGGACCGTCCTGGGTGAAACCCCAGCACAAGGTCCGGATTACCAAGCCGTTTTACCTTGGCGTGTGCGAAGTAACGCAAGCGGAGTACGAGAAAGTGATGGGGAAGAATCCAAGCTGGTTCTCGAAGGGAGGACGTGGCGCGAAAGGAGTGTCCGGAAAGGACACGTCGCGTCATCCGGTGGAACAAGTCGGTTGGGACGACGCGGTGGAGTTCTGCAAGAAGCTATCGGCCAAGGAAGGGAAGACGTATCGCCTACCGACCGAAGCCGAGTGGGAATACACTTGCCGTGCGGGAACGACGACGCTGTACAGTTTTGGAGACGACGCGGCAAGCCTCGGCGAGTACGCCTGGTATAGAGACAACTCCGACGAGAAAACGCATCCGGTAGGAGAGAAGAAGCCGAATGCCTGGGGGCTCCACGACATGCACGGCAACGTGTGGGAGTGGTGCCAGGACTGCTACGGGGAGTATTCGAGCGATGCAGTAACCAATCCGACAGGACCTTCGCAAGGCTCGCTCCGGGTGTTCCGGGGCGGTGGCTGGGGCAGCGACGCCAGGAGCTGCCGTGCGGCGTACCGCCGCAGGCTCGAGCCGCAGGTCCGGGACGATGGCCTGGGCTTCCGCGTGGCCGCAGATCCGTCTGGCAGGTAACGGAAGTCCAAGCAAGAGCGGAGCCTAGAGCGGAGGCCGAGGCGGCGAGTGCGGAGCACCGCCGCATCAAGCCGTAGCGTAAGGCGGAGCGAGGCGGCTGCCTATTCAGCCTTCCTTAAGTCAGACCCGGAGAACGAAAGTGTCAAGCTTGTGTTCGGCGTCGGGTCGCTGGATGGATGGTTGTGGACCGGGATAATCGCGGCTACCGCATCGCGAATGGCCGGATCTGGGACGTCGCGTGAATAAACCAAACTGGTGCCAACGTTCCGCTGGTATCTGACGATGTCGTTGCTTTCGGTCGCCATCAGTCTTCCTTTGGCTGTGCTGCTGGAATGGGTGTCTTGAGCCAAGCCAGATTGAAAGAGTAGTGCAGTCCCGATGAGATCACGTGAATGACGTTGTCCGGGGTCTGGCAGCCGGACAGGTAGCCACGCGGCTCGGCATGGGTGTCGTCCAGTAGGAAACTACCGGTAAGCGTCACGCCGGTCAGTTGGCGCGGCGGGCCGCCAGCCGTGACGGGCTTCTTGACAGGCCACGTTTCGCCTTCGTCGAACGACAACGCGGCGAACATGCCGTTAATGCGACGTTTCTCGCCTGCGGCATCCGTGACGAAATAGGGAGGGGTTTTCTCGGGCTCGCGCCGGTACCGGAAGAAATCGTGACTGAAGGACACAAACAGCAATGGTCCTTCGTGCAGGCGCATCAGCACCAACCGCTGGTTGCCGCCGATCGGTGGAAACTCGGTGGCCGAGTAGGTCCAGGTGCGTCCCATGTCGGCCGAGATGCTCTTGGGCATATGGCCGTCGATGTTGTCGCCGCGGCCGTGGGCTAGCAGGCGGCCGTCTTTGAGTTGCGTGACGCCGCCGTGGATGCCGGCGATCGACCCGCCCTTGCCGCCGGCCACAAATGTCGGTCGGCTGGTATCCGACGAAGGATCGTTCCATGTCTCGCCGCCGTCTTTCGAGATGTGGATGGCGGTCCCGCCGCCGCCCCCCGGCACGGCATCACAGGGCAAGACCATCCAGCCTTCGCGCGTCTGGAAGACCGACTCGACCGGCATGCGGCGCAAGCCGTGTTCGGGATTGATCAAGCGAGCCGTCGACCATGTGGCCCCACTGTCTTTCGAGGTGCGCAGGATCGTGGCCAGGCTGCCCCACGTGCCTGCGGCCGACAAGCCGTTGAAATGGAAAATGGTTCCTTTGCCGTCGGCCCACATGGCCGGCGCGTGGTCGTTGCGGTCCGGCGCGTCCCAAAACGGCGATGCGGAATCCCACTGGTCGGCCCCGTAGCGCAGTCGTGCAGCCGCGATGCCTAACTCGCGGCCCGGTTCGGTCAGGCACGTGTACCAGATGGCCAGTAAGTCGCCGTTGGGGCACTCGACCAGCGCGGGATCGTGGTTGTGTTTCGAGAACAACGGGCCGTTGGAGTCCGGTGGTATCTTCACATAAGGCAGGGGGCCTCGGAAGTACGGCTTGCTCGGATCGCGACCGTTCGCCACGTCGGTGGGAGTCTTTTGTGAAACGTGCAATTGATTCAATGGCTTCGGCTGTTGCGGCGACGGTTTGGTCGCGGGCGCCTCGGCCATCACGACGCGAAAGCCGACCAGCCACGTCTGGTCGTCCGGCAACATGCCGCTGCGGTTGGCGGAACGGAGGTAGGGAAGCAGCGTCGAATGACTGCCGCCGCGTGTCACGCGGAAATCGCCGCCTTCCGACCCGACCGGACCGGCCTGGTCGCTGCCGACGTACGGGCCGTACCAGTCGGCGCACCATTCCTCGACGTTGCCGTGCATGTCGTACAGTCCCCAAGCGTTCGGCGGCGTCTTGGCGACGGCAACCGGCACGACTTCGTCCGGTTTGCTGCGGTCCGGAGCGGGAAACCAACTGTTGCGCACGTTCTTCTGGAACGCTGCGGGCAATTCATCGCCGGTGTGGTAGGCTGTCGTTGTACCGGCGCGGCAGGCATACTCCCATTCCGCTTCAGTGGGCAGACGGTACGGCTTGCCCTCTTTCTTGCTCAGCCACTGGCAGAACGCTACGGCTTCGTGCCAATCGACGAACACCACGGCCTCGTCGTCTTCCTTGGAGAAGCCCAGCTTGCCGCGTAGCTTTCGGTGGTCTGCATCGAACTGCTCGTATTGCGCGTTTGTGACTTCGGTCGCCGACATGTGAAACGGTTGGCTGAAAATCACTCGATGAACCGGCCGTTCGTCCCAATCGCCTTGTTCCGAACCCATCTGGAAGTCACCCGCCTGGATCCGGACCAACTTCATGCCGAGCGAGTTGACGATCGTCCCGTCATTCTCTGCTGCGATCAAAAGACTGGGGGCTGTCAGAACGATCAGTGCTGTCAGTACGTATCGGACCATGGTTGCACTCCCTCTGCGTCGCGTTTGTGTCGGTCCACTTGGTAGGTCCCGGCTGCCGGACGGGACCTGCGGCTGGGCACGGTGTTGTGGCAGGGTCTCCCGACCCTGCCACTGTCGTGACCGCAGGTCTCCAACTCCACGAATCAAGGGACGTTTGCCTCGCGGACGGAGACCTTCGGTCGGCGGCGTGGCCCGGTCGGGAGACCGGGCCACAACATGGCTTCCGGCAGCTATTACGTTTGCTCACATTCCCACAAGTGTAATGCATTGCGATCCTTGGTTACACTAGCAGGCGACTTTGACTACCGACTCCTTGTCTCGCCCACGAGGTGATACCAATGACCAAGCCATGCGTTCTTTCTCTGGCCGCTCTCGTTGCGTCCTTCGCCGCAGCGGGCGAGCTTGACGATCTCTGTTGGTCCGAGCGGTTCGAAAACATCGAGCGATGGACGGCGCTGCCCGCGTGGTTGGGCAACCCTGCCGGTTCGGCGTCGCTGGTGCGCGACGATTCGGCGGCCTGCTTCCAGGTGGACGAGCCGAATCGTGGGATGAAGTGGTCGGCCTCGATGCCGTCCATCGCGTTGGACGAATCCCCATTCCTTGTCGTCCGGTACCGTGCCGAGAACCTGAACACAACTAGCACGGATTACGTCGTCTACTTCGACGACGGTGTCGTGGACAAGGAGCTACGCGCGATCCGCTTGTGCGATGTGGTAGCGGACGGTCAGTGGCATGTGGCGGCGGTCGACTTGACGACCCTGACCGAAGCTGAAGGTGTGAGCAAACTGGCGGTTCAAGTGCAGGCGGGCCGCGCGGGAAAGGCCCGATTGTGGATGGATCGACTCGCGTTGGTCGACGTGCCGCCTGATGATGCGCAGATCATCGAGCGAACTCGGACCGTACCATCAAAAGCCGATTGGATCGTGCCGCTGGCCGAGGCGAAGTGGACCGCGCAACCGAGTTGGCTCGACAATCCCGGTTCTGATCCGGCGGTCGAACGGGACGGAGAGACAACCGTTTTTCGCGTCGCTGTACCGGGACGTGGCATGAAATGGTCGTGGGGGATGCCTGCTCCGATCGAGCTTGTAGGGCGGCGCTACGTGGCGATGCGTTACCGGGCCACTGGTGCGCGGCCCGTAGGCGACTATGCGGTTTGCGGGCTGGGAAAAACGCCGGAGGGGCAGTCGGCGTACCGGGCGCTTGTCCCGGCCACAGAACTGGTTTGCGACGGTCGCTGGCACACACTGACACTGAGCACACGGCGAGTGGCGGCGGAACTGCCGGAGATCACGGACCTGGCCGTGCAAGTGCAGGCAGCCGAGCCGGAGGCGACTTTGGAGATCAGCGACCTGCGGTTGACCAACGATCGTATGCCGCGACGGCTCGACGATCTGTTCGTCTGGTCTCCGACTGCAAACTGGAAAGATTTCCATACCGCTTCGGTGGCGTCGCAGGCCAATGGCAAAAGCGCGTCGTGGTGCCGTCACTTGCGAATCGACCGGTGGTTCAGCGAGTCGGAGGCGACGATCGAGGGGATTCCGTTGCAACTGGTTTCGAGTGATACAAACTTGGCTGCAACGCCGGTTCGCCGGAAGGCAGAAGTCCGTTTTCCGATCGACAAGCGCGGCACCGAGGTCTATCTTCTCCTACTGTCTGCCATGACCGGCATGGAGGAACCGACCTACGGCGGCGGGCGTCTACGTGCGATCCGCGACGTGGATCGGTTTCGGCTGCGGCTGGAATACGCCGACGGTACGATCGACGAGTGTCTGCCGATGAACATGGCGACACGACAGTTTGGAGTTTTCTCGGGTGTGCAGGCCGTGGTGGCAGCGGCCGACCCGTCGAAACCGCTGACAGCCGTCGTGGTTTGTGATCGCTCGCGACAGGCCGGGTTTGCGGTGGCAGCGATCACCGTGCGTACGGCCGAAGATCGGCTCGTTCCGGAAGCATTGGACGAAAGTTCGCCGCTTCGCATCGCGAGTGCCGAGCCACAGCAACAGGTGTCGCTGGAATTGGGCGTCAAATCGGATCGGCTGCCTGTGATCGAACAGCTAATTCACTTGGCATCTGGATGGGACTGCCTGCGCGTGCCTTGCCCGCTGGTCAAGCTCAGGGTCGACGGTAAGGAGAGTACGCCCGACGATGGTCTGCGCGTGGTGGCAGACGTCGATCGCGTCAGCCGGGCGGAGTACTCCGTGCGAATCCGCGTGGAAAACACGAGCGACGTTGAACACACCGTCGACTTGACGGCCCCGGTCGTCGGTCCATATCGTCTGTCCGATCAAGCTGAGGACTCCTGGTACCTCCTTCCCAGGCGCGGAACCGCGTTCGACAATCGGCCGTGTTCGTATCGCGAACGCTACTGCGGCTTGTTCCCGGTTCAGTTTGTGGACACTTTCGCACCCGCCTGCGGTCGTGGATTTACGCTGCGCACCGAGGACACGGATTGCGTCCGGAAACACTACCTGCTGGAGAAGAGCGATGGCGAATTCACGATCGGCGTGGAATACCCTGGCGTGAAGTTGGCTCCCGGCCAAGCGTTCGAGACGCCGCCGACCGTGCTATCGGCCACCGATGGCGACTGGCACCATGGGCTGTCGGCGTACCGAAAATGGCTGGCCACCTGGTATCGGCCTCTCTCGCCGCGGAAACCGTGGTTCCGCGAGATCTTCAATTTCCGCCAACGGTTCCTGTGGGGCCACGATCCGTTGTATGACGCCAAGGCGGGCGAACTCGATCTTCGCCGTGCGGTAGACGAAGCGCGGAAGGAATTCGGCGGGATCGACTACCTGCATCTTTTCGATTGGGGCTCGTGCCCAGGAATCGGCCGTATCTATGGGCGTACCGGTGACCACTCGCCGTACGATTACCTTGCCGGTGGCCGCGAAGGCCTACGGCGGGAAATCGCCGCCGTACAGGCGATGGGTGTGCCGGTGGGGCTGTACATCGAAGGTTATCTACTTCAGCAGCGCGGCAAGCTGGGCCAACAGTTCGGACCAAAGTGGCAGCTTGTTGGATCGGACGGGCAGGGAATGTGGTGGCCTGACAGCGACGAGATGTTCGTTTGTTCCGGCGTGGATGCCTGGCGCGAAGTACAGGCTTCCACCTACGCGACAAAGGTACGCGAGTTGGACGTGGACGGAATGTATTTGGATCAATTCGGTTTTGCGGGCAGCTACAAGGACTGCTGGTCTGCGGATCACGGTCATCCGGTTCCCAGCTACGTGGTTCGCACCGAGCGAGACACGACACGCGCCGTCCGCCAGCGGATCGACGGGACAAAGCCGGACGTGGCTCTGTATACCGAAGAGTCCCCGGTCGACGTCACGTCGCAGTACCAGGACGGCAGCTTCACGTATGCCATGTTTTCTACGCAGCGGTCACAGACACGCGTGCCGTTGAACCTGTTCCGTTTTGCCGTGCCCGATTTCAAGACGATCGAGATTCTGTTCTGCGACAAACCTACTGGCAGTTGGGCCACCGGCGTCCGCTGGGTGTTTTTCAACGGCGAGGCGATCTGGCTCGAAGGACCGGCCACGGAGTGGTTCGAGCCGGAGACGCGGGCCGAGATTCGGCGTTGCTATCGGATCTTGCGCGAGCATCGTGACGCCTTCGCTACCACCAATCCCGTGCCCCTCGTGCCCAGTGAACAAGGCGGCATTTGCATAAACGCTTTTCCCGTCGAGAAGAAGACGGTCTACACCTTCTACAATGCCCGTCATCGCACGGTCCGCGGGCCTGTCTTGAGTCTGCCTCATTCGAGAGACGCTTTGTACCACGACGCCTGGAACGACCGGCCGGCGGACGTTCGTTTGGTCGATGGGCATGATGTCGTCCACCTGGAAATTGGACCTCATGGCGCCGGTTGCCTTGTGGTGCAATCGAACGAGGTACGGAAGAGAAGAGGAGGTTCCAACGAATGAAGGGAGACGACGAATGGGGTGTGCTCGGTTCTTATTCGTCGTCTCCTTCGATTCGTTGGAGTCTCTTCTTTTGCCCTTTCTATTCGCTAACCGTGCTGGCTAACCCGTCCACGTGATGTTCGAGCGGGCCAAGGCTCATGCCGTCCGATAGTTGATAGGGTCGGTCGCCGAAGTTGACCGTGACAGTAACGCCGCCGGCGAACTCGGTTTGTTGGACCGAATGGTCGTCGGCCAGCCAGCGATGGGCGAGCATTTCGGAATAGCCAGTGGCACGGGCAACGGTTGTGGCCTTGCGGTAGCTTTGGACGAAACGTCCCTTTTGCTCTTGCCACTGGCGGCGTTTGAACATGTGCATGGGCGGAGTCCCGTACAACGCGTTCCACAAGTCGCGGCGGTCCCATACTTTCGGCAGCTTGTTGTTGTAGTCGCCCCAGTACCACTGGGCGACGACACAGTCGTGATAGACCAATTCCCACAGCGGCAAACGGTAGAAGTGGCCGGTTTGGAACTTGGCGACCCGCTCGGGCACTTCGTCCAAGATTTCCCCCATCTTGCGTCCGGCGTCGGGGACACGATACGGCCCGAGACTCATCATGCCTTCGAAGTAGTGCACGTGCGGCACCGACGCCTCGTGGCCCGTTTCGCTGCCGGTTACCAGGCCGCAGTCGTCGCTGATGAATTGCAGCAGCTTCATCTTCCATTCGCGGCTTTCTGATCGTGTCATCGGATGGTCCGGATGGTAACACTCTCGCCACGGGCTAGCGGTGGTGGTGTCGATGAAACGGCTTTGGTAGGGATGCGTCTTTAATTCTTCCGGGATGCGTTTACGGGCATAGTCGACGGCTTGGCGGTCACAGAGCACGCCGCATGGGTACCAGTTACCGTCCTTGCCCATGACTCGCCATCCGCGCACCCAATCGTCATTTGCGCCAATCATCAAATCGCGTGGCCAGGCCGACGAAGTCCAGTCGCCGTGTATGCCGCGGAGCTTCGGAAAATTCTCCGGGTTCATGGTGTCCTGGTAAATGTCGTAGCGGCTGGTCAAGACGCCCATTTCGTTCATCTGCTGGATCGTTTCGGGCTGCCCACGGTTGCTCCAGAGGATGCGTTTGATACCGGCCTGCTGAAGCTCGCGGCAGATGCCGACGGAGTCCCGGTCCCAACACCAGACATTGACCGCTCCGATCAGCTTGTCGACGTCCGGATTCTGCTCACGCTTCTGAGCCAGCGTTTTCACAAGTCCAAGTTGTTCTCGTTGCCGGCGGTATCGTTTGCACATGGCCACGTAGCCGCCGCGATCAAAGAACACGTACTTCAGCCGCCGCGCGTACCCGAAGCGACCTTTCTGCGGTTGCCACTCGGGCGCGAGCGTCAGTCGGCCATCCAGGCGCTGGATGCGGACTGTAGCATCGTCGGGAGTATCGACGATCGTCAGCACGCCTTGTTCGCCGTCGATGACGCCGTACCATCCCATGCACAAACCGTGACCGCCGTAGAGATGGTAGTGCATTGCTGGTAACGTTTCGTCGTCGACCGGATAGCTGATGCCTTCGTTCACGGGCAGAATCAGCGTCATGCCAGGTTCGGTGACCAGCGGTGGCGGAAACGCGATCCGTCCTTCGAACTCGCCGTCCGCAGACAACTCGATCGACAGTTCCGGCTGCTTGTCGGACAGTGCAATGGTCGCATCACCGGCGAGCATCGACACCGTATCCAGCCAGCGCAACGCGATGGTTCGACTGTCGCCTTTCGCGGACAGCAAGACCATCTCTTTCGTGGGACGCTGATGCCATGTGCGACGCGTTCGCCGATCTGTGACTGCAAGGGACCCGGCGTGCGCGTCGAACGCTACTCGAAGCGTATCGTTTTCCAAAAGCAGCTCTGCGGGCAGATCGCCCGATCGCATTTCGGCAATGTCGCCCGCGAGCACAAGCGACACGTCGTCGATCCAGACGGTTGCGGGGCCGTTACCGATCATTCGCGGCAGCATCGTCTGCACTCCGTCGGGAACGACAAATCGAGACCGAATCAATTGCCAGTCGTCGGCGGATCGCGCCGTGCGCCCGCCGTAGACCCAACTGATCACACGGTCGTTTTCACCGCGTGGCGTGACGCAAAGCGTAGTGGTACCTTCGCCCTGGACGCGGACCCATGCTTTCAGCTCGTAGATCTGCCCCGGCTTGACCGCGAGGGCTTCGAGCTGTTGAAGACTCCAATCTTCCGCGCCCTCGTGCTCGATTCGTACGGATTGCTTGCCGCCGTGAACGGTTTTGTCGTCAAATTCGCTGCGGCCCTGGTCGGTCCTGGACCAGAAGGGGTTCCATCCGGTGGTGCCGTCCTCGAAGTCGCCGTTGGTCAGAAGATTGTCGGCGGCAGGTGCTCTTGTGGCGCACAAGAAAACGCAAATTGTCAATACGGTCCATCGGGGCATGGTCGTTACTCCCTTGGCTGGGCGATTGGTGAAGATGTACTCAGTACGGAGTACCATAGCCGCGCGCGATGCGATTCGCAACGTTCCGGCGAATCTGGCTTTGAACGCCGATTCCGCGGTAGGTCCCGGCTACCGGACGGGACCTGTGGGTTGTTGGGACTCGCGATTCGGCGTACCGGAAGACACGCTGAAGCCGACACGCAATGATGCCCGTTACCAGGGCAAGGTTTCGGTTTGGTACCCGTTCCACCCGTTCTTTCGTAAGCATGACTTCTCTGTCATGCGTAAATTCGGCTGCCGGGACGTGGAGTACT
>JADHUC010000031.1 GCA_016784735.1 Pirellulaceae bacterium
GGCATCGTGCTGTTCTTGTTCGAGGTACTCCGACCTCGTCGTCTCCAGGTACTCGCCCAGTCGATCATGGCGGTCGTCATCGTAGGCATTCTGGCCGTGCCCGTGTCGCAAGGCTGGCAGTTTGCCCGCAATCCCTCGAATCGACGGAGAATCCGGCCTGGGCGATTCGCGACAACCTGCCTGGTGCTGCTGGCTCTCGGAGCCGCGTTGTGTTGTCTGCCCGTGCCGTTCAGCGTGACCGCGCCGGCGATACTGGAGCCCGAGGACGCCGATCGCGTCTATGTTACCGTCGCGGGCGAGTTGGCCGTCGTGAATGTCAAACCGGGCGACACGGTCCGGAAGAGCGACCCACTGGCCACGCTTCTGGATATCGAATTGACGAGAGAGGTAAAGCGGCTTGAAGGCGACCTGCTTCAGCAACAAACTCGACTCGACAGCCTTCAAGCGCGTCGTTCAATGGACCCGGATACCAGTGTGCAAATCCCGGCGGCGCAGAAGATGCTGGACGACATCCGCCGTCGCCTGAAGAAGAGCCGGCGGGAACACGACAAACTCGCACTGGCCGCGCCCTCGCCGGGCATGGTGCTCCCACCACCTCACGTTCCAGACCAGTCGTCCGAAACCGGCCGTCTGTCGCCGTGGTCCGGTACACCGTTGGACGAAACCAATCACGGTTGCTTCTTGGAAACGGGAACGCTGCTTTGTATGATCGGCAACCCGAATCGCCTGGAGGCCGTCGTGTACGTCGACCAGGCCGACGTGCAGTTTGTGAGCACCGGTCAGCGGGTACGTCTACGGCTGGACACGCTGCCGGGGCGGGTCATCGAGGGCGTAATCGCCGAGGTCGCAAAGAAGGACGCCCGAGTGGCGCCTCGCGAGTTGGCCACTGATGATCTACCGGTTCGCGTTGGCCCGGACGGCATAGCGCGGCCAATCCAGGCCGCGTATCAGGCCCGCGTCTCGCTGGATACACACGATTTCAGGCTGCCGATCGGAAGCCGAGGCACGGCCAAGATCGTCGCGGCCCCACAATCGCTGGGCCGCCGGCTCTACCGGTACCTGAGCCGCACCTTCACCTTTCGTCTGTGATCGCGCGCCCTCAGTCCTGCAAATCTCCACTTACGGCAATTCCGGCGTCAAATTCCTCAGGGCCTTTCACTTTTTCAGTGTGCGGGGACTGTACCGTCGTAACCCGAAGCGTAAGCGAGGGACTTTTCCGTGGATTCCCTCGCTCACGCTTCGGGTTTCGATGCCGTTACAGACTCTGCAGATTGAATAAATCAGAAGCCTCGACGCGGTCCGCCGATTTCGTGACAATCTCGGTTGGACTATACTTGCGACTGATCGAATGCCATTTGGTCTGAGTCAATCCGTCGTGCCGGGATACACCCGGCCCTTGCCAACGACACGTACCGTGGAAGAAAGGGAGCCAGCGATGAACAAGCGAGAGATCTCACGCCGAGGTTTTCTGAAAGCAGCGACGGCGGTTGCAGCGGCGCCGTATGTAATTACGTCGACTGCGTTGGGCAATGCCGAAACGCCGCCGGCCAGCGAGCGGATTACGCTGGGGCATATCGGTGTCGGCAATCGTGGAGGCAGCCTGTTGGGCGGTTTCCTGAATTGTTCCGGCGCCCAATGCGTGGCTACGGCGGATGCCTACACGAGTCGCCGCGAGGCTAGGGCAACGGCCATCAAAGGCAAAGCCTACGCGGACTTCCGCGAGTTACTGGCACGCGACGACATCGACGCCGTGGTTGTCGCGACTCCCGACCACTGGCACGTGCCGATTGCCATTGCTGCGGCGCGAGCCGGTAAGGACGCTTACGTGGAAAAACCTCTGGGCGTGACGATCGAAGAGGATTTGATCTGCCGCAAGGTGTTCACGGAGAACCAACGCATCTTTCAGTACGGCACGCAGCAGCGCAGCTCGCGGCACTGCCGCTTCGGCTGCGAATTGGTTCACAGTGGTCGCATCGGCGAGGTACAGAAAATCGAGGTCATCGCTCCCAATGGCGGAGCGGGAGGCTCGACAACCGAAGTGCCGGTGCCGCCCGACCTGGACTACAACATGTGGGTCGGCCCGGCACCGATGAAACCGTTCACCGCCGACCGCTGCAAGCCGCCGGGGACTTATTGGATCTTCGACTACTCGATCGGTTACTTGGGCGGTTGGGGCGCGCATCCGCTGGACATTATGGTCTGGGGAAGCGACGCCGACATCTCCGGTCCCGTCGTGCTGGAAGGGACCGGCGTGATTCCCACCGAAGGTCTGTACGACACGGTCTACAATTGGGACATCAAGGGCACATTGGGCAAAGTCGACTTTACCTTCAAGCCGGGTGGCGACTCGACCAAGTTCATCGGCACCGAAGGTTGGGTGCAGGTCCGGCGTGGCGGAATCACGGCCGAACCGGCGTCGCTTCTGCAGTCCAAGATTGGCCCCGACGACGTGAACTTGCAGAACAGTCCTCGGCAGGACCAGAACTTCATCGACTCGGTCAAATCGCGCAAACCGGCCGTCAGTCCGCTGGACCATGCCGTGCGTTCCGACTTGATAAGCCTGCTATCTGACATCGTCGTGCGCACCGGCCGGAAGATCACGTGGGATCCGAAGAAGGAAGTGATCGTAGGCGACGACGAGGCCGCCAAAATGGCCAAGGCGCGGCCAATGCGCGAGCCGTGGACGCTGTGAGGATCTGAGACCGTGGGTTCAGATGTTGGATGGACCGTGATGCGTTGTGCTCTGACTTTGTCGCTGGTGTGCCTGGTTGCGATCGTCGCGTGCGACCGATCGCAGCCAACCGCGTCAAGGCCGGGTGACGATCATCATAGCGAACCGACGCTGGGCACAACGCAAACATTGCCCGGCACGACAACCAAGCCGGATACCACGGTTGCTGAGACCAGCGAGAGGTCGCTGGTCGAAGCGATCCGTGGTGGCGAGACGCCCGCGGGTGCTGATCCTGCATTTGTGCAAGCGGTGTGTCGCGGCGATGAGTTGGGCGGACGGTTCGAGTTTGATGACGCTGGCAATCTGACGGGCCTCGACCTGGCAGGGGATCGGCTGGATCGCAAGATGCCAACGAACGAAGACGTTCGATTGCTCGTCGGGCTGCCTCATCTGAAGAAGCTTAGCCTGTATGGCGAACTTATCACCAACGAGGCGATGGAGTCCGTTGCCTCCATGTCACGTTTTGTGGACTTGGCATTGCAGGGCACGCAGGTCGACGACGACGGGTTCGACAAGCTAAAGCACCTGACCGAACTCCGCGTGCTTGATCTCCGCCAGAGCATCCACCTGTCCGACAAGACGCTCGTTTTGCTTCAGGCCATGCCGCGTTTGACCCATCTCGAACTGCTTCAGAACAACGTAACCAACGCGGGATTGGTGAACCTGAAGCGACTTAGCGACCTGCGAATGCTTGATCTCCGTGGATGCTCGCAGATCAGCGACGAAGGGCTGGTTCATCTCGCCGAGTTGCCGAAGCTGGCAAGTGTCCGACTGGGCGGCTACGGCATCACAGACGCCGGAATGGTGACGCTCGGCCAGTTTCCCGCGCTGATCAGTCTGACGATCGAAGACGCGGGCGTCACCGACAACGGATTGAGCCATTTGAGCAACTTGTCCATCGAAGAGCTCACGGTTTCGCGTTGTTTCGGCATCACGGACGAGAGCCTGCGTCATCTGTCTGGCTTCGGCGATCTCAAACGCCTTTCGCTTCGCGATACGGCCATCATAGGTGCCGGCCTGACTCACTTGGCTGACAAGCAAACACTGACGCACCTGAATCTCAGTCAGACCATGGTAGCCGATGCTGCTCTCGAACAGATCCAAACACTGCAAAGCCTAGTGCGTCTCGAACTGAGACAAACGCAGGTGGGTGACGAAGGCCTGACGGTCGTCGGAAAACTGCCACGGTTGGAGTACCTGGACGTCGCAAACTGCCGCGTCACTGATGCCGGCGTAACGCACTTAGCTGCGGCCGGCAAGCTGGAAACGCTTATTCTTAGCATGAACATCGGCGTAACCGACGCAAGCGTCGACCAACTGGCCGGGCAGACCACCCTGAAAACCGTTGACATCACTCAGACGGGTATCTCACCAGAAGGCGCAAGACGGCTTCGAGAAAAGATGGCCGGGTGTCGGGTCATCTACTAGCCCGGCTTGTCTTGAGCGGCTTTGGCAGTATCGGTGGCGTCAAGTGGACGATGATACAGCTTGAGGCCCGAGATGCGACCAAAGACTTGGTAATCCGGCCCAGGGGTGCCACTGTATTGGCCGACGTGGAGTTCACCAGGCCAGACGGCCGTGCTGGGATTCGCGGTGCGTTCGGCCACTTGTACGCCGTCCTCGAACAAGCGAAGCGTTTGGCCGTCGTACGTAGCGGTCAGATGAATCCAGCGGCCCGGTTCCGGCTTGCCGCCGTCGCAGTCGACTCCGCCAACGTGCCAACGCCATGCCCCGCCAAACCACTGCAGGAACCAGCCCGCCTGGTTCCACACGCCGCAACTGGCGATGACGGGCATCTTGCCCTGGCGGTCGAATCGCACCCAACACTCGACTGACAACGGTTGCGTCACGTCGAAGTACCCGTGGTGCTTGAATGTCAAGTGCCCGCCTTTGCTCATGTCCAGCGTTCCGTCGGCGATACCGGCCGCGCCGTGCAATCTGCCCTTGAGTGAGCTTCCGCCGTACAGAAGCCCTTGGGCGTCCTTGTCCATCGCGACTGTGAACATCGGATCCCTGATCACCGTGGCCGTGGCCTCGATGGGAGCGCTCGGTTCGCTTTCCACTCCGCGGCGACTGACCGCCCGGATCGCGTAGGTGTACGTCGTCTGTGTTTGGACGCGGCCGTCAGAATAAGTGACGCCGCGTACCGGTTCGGCGGTGATCTTCTCCATCTTGGATTGCCCAGCCGTCGCACGATAAACGTGGTAGCTCGCGATGTGTTCCGGCGGGGCTTCCCACTGCAGCCGGACCGCGGACGAGGCGGGCAAGACCTTCAGACCTGTCGGCGCAGGTGGCGCGACGGGCGTTGGTACGGTGATGGTGGTGTACGCAGGCTTGCTCGGCTGTTCGTCCCGAACCAGCACCAGTGCGTAGCATTGTCGGCCCAGCGGCGGTGATGGGTCCGTGTAGTGGAACAGTGCGGTGCGGACCAGCAGGGTACTATCGTCGGGCTGGAAGCCCTCTTGATCAGAACGGTGTAACTCGAATTCCAGGCCGATGGTCCGTGCCGATCGATCCCAGGATACGTTGACGATTCCATCTTTGTCCGCTGTCGCGTCCAGCTTCGGAGCGACCTCGGGCAACGGCGGCGGCAAGAACGTACGGCAGGCGCCCGCGGTCCGCTCGGCTCCGGGCATGTCGATCCTCGGCGAGGCCAGCGCCGCTTCCCGGCCGTCGCGTAGGATGGTCAACATCGCTTGGTAGTTTGGGTCGTCCACGGCACCGAAGCTCACCACCGGCTGGCCGCTTGGATCGTAAGGGACGATCGGGTGCTTGGGAAACGCCTCCGGCGGCTGCACGGCGTGCGCATAGCCTCTCCACAGCAAATGCAAACGCTGGCGGTCAGGGGCGACCTTCCGGTCCCGGCACAGGCCCAGCCCGAAGCCGTCGCTTCCTTTGGGCAGAGGCGCACGCAGAATGCGACTGAACTGCGGATCTTTGAGATTGATCCAGTCGTTCTCGAAGTACGTGATGTTTTCCCCTTCGCCGTGACACCGCAGGCATCCGGCCGCCTGCATCTGGGCAGTCAACGACGATCTAAGGCTGTTCCAGTGACGGATCGCGCAACCGCTGTCCGTGTAGTCCCACGTGCCGTGGTACAGCCCGTTGGTATCGATCCAGGCCATCAACAAGTCGCGTTCGGGGCGAGTCAAATCCTGAATGTAGCCATCATGACCGTCGGCCAGCAGTTTGGCCAACGGGGCGGCCCCCGAACCGTGGCCACGCGGGGCGAATAGTTGAGCGGACCAGAGGGCCGTGCCGTTCATGCAGTCGATACCGGAGATCCAGTAGGCGATCAGTTGGGTCTCGCGGCGGTTCGCCAGATTCTCGTAGCTGATATTGAAGTGCTCGGTCCATCCGCCCGACAGGTCCATGCCCGCAGCGATGTCCTCCTTGCCGCCATGACAGCTCACGCAACGACGATCCAGGATCGGCTGGACCATGGTGGCGTAATCGACGTAACCGCTGCCCCAGGATTCGGGCTGAAGGTGATCGGGTGTGCGGGCAAGCAGGTCGCGGAGCCCGTCGTTGGTAGCTGTGCTTTGCTTGTGTTCGTGGCAGCCGATGCAGGACCGGGTCGTCCCCGGCGCCGCCTGCACGAAAGTCCGCATGCTCTGCACCAACCGGCCGTCGGCGTCCAATGCCTGCAAGTACACCGCCCGACCAGCCGGCACCTCGAAGTAGGCCGAACCGTCCTCTTCGACCGGCACGACGCCCAGGTAGTTCTTCACGCTGAAGGCCAACGCAGCGCTGACCAGGAAAGTTTGGTTGTACGGGCTGCCGCCCATAGTCGTCGGGCTGACGCGGGATGTCTCCTCGATCACTCGCAGGTACTTCACTTCGCCCCGCTCGACGTCGTTCAAACCCTTGTAGATGTCCTGGACGAAGAACCGGCCCGTGGTGGCGTTCCGATCGATGGAATCTGTGATGACGGCTGGTATCGCCCGTGGCTTGACCAACATCGGCGAGTGCAGGCAGATTTCCGGATCGGACAACAACGTGATCCGTCGCCCCGTCCGGTCAATCATCTCCAGGCAATTGCGGGTCTGCCCCGGCGGACGGCCGCTGATAAGGAACACGTCTTTGGTGACCGGCCAGGGCTCACAGGAGTTGCCCGTGTCGAAAGTCGGGTTTTCCGGGTGCTCCAGATTGATGGCAGCCTCCGGACTGTTCTTGCCCAAGCGGGCGTCGATCAGCGCGATCGAACCGCGTGGCACGCCATTGTGTTTGGCGAACGTGCCCACGATCAGGTGCGAATCGGGGACGGGCCGCGCGTCGAGAACCGCCTCGGGGAAGACCATGTTGTTGGCGTACAACGCCGTCTCCTGTGTCCCGTCCGGGTTCGCGGTCCACACCGATTGAATGGTCAGCGCATTCTTGTCGATGTACTCCCAGCGACCGAAGAGGAGACGGCCGTCGGGCAATAAGGCTGGATCGAACTCGTTGACGTTGTTGACCGATATCGGATGGATGTCCGACCCGTCGGCATTCATCACGTGCAAAATGGCGACGCCCGAGTTGAAGCAGGGCACCAGGCCGCTGGCACGTGTTGACAGAAACACGATCCGCCCGTCGGGCAAGAACGCCGGCGCGAGGTCGTGCTGTCCGGCGAAACTGCCTTTGTAGCAGTCACAGGTGGACGTTGGGTCGGTCACTCGTCGCAGTCCGGTGCCGTCGACCCCGATTTCGTAGATGCTTGTGCTCCCGGTCGGCTCACCCTTGAAGCAAAACAGAAGTTTCTTTGCATCCCAGGAGAGTTCCGGATGCGTGTACACGCCCAAGCCGAGCGTGTCGGGCGTTGTGGGATCGATCACCGGACGGATCTTCCATTCGGATTTCGGCGCCGCAGGATTCTCCAGAACATAGATACCTCCGCCTCCAGGCGGCCACTTATAGAAGGTGTCGTAGATATGGATTCCGGTGTACGAATGCCGTTTGGTAAACAATAGCGGAGCGTCGAGCTTCTCGACCAGTTGGCGTTCCGCATCGGCAACGGGCGTTGGTTGGGCCAACGCGTTTGTGGCCGCAACGACCGCAACTATCGTGACCAGAATGCCAAACCGGAGCAGGTTTTCACCGCATTTATGAAACGACATGGTGGATAATCTCCTTGCTGATGGAAGCATCTTTTCGTCCGCAGGTTTGGCTGCACCACGTGGGCGTAACCGGGTAGGTCCCGCCTGCCGGGCGGGACCTGGGGCATCGAAGGCGTTGGCACCAATTCAGGTCCCGCCCGGCAGGCGGGACCTACCATCTCGGGTCCGGCCGCACTACGTGTTCGTGTCAGTTTCTCAAGGTGGGGCACGTTTCCAACGTGCCAATGACGCACAAGGCACGTTGGAAACGTGCCCCACAAGATGCTACTCAAGCGTTGGCCGTGCGATCTCGCCTCGGAGTTGCGCCTGGCCACTCTCTCGCTCGTAGACACCGTAGAACATCGAAGCGCAATCGAGCCACAACGTTAGACGGTGCAGATCTTCGTCCGAGAGTTTGACGTCATAGTGACCTTCCTGCAGCAATTCGTACAGCTTCGACGCACGGGCGCCGAATCGTCCCGGTGTCGTGCGGTAGGAGTCGCCATAATTGTAGAAGCCGAACTTCGGGACCAGGTTGTTGTAGGAGGTGTACCAGTTGCGCACCAGCGGTTCACGGGCCAGGCTCGGCGCCTTGTCTGCCTCCTTGGCATGGCAGTCGACGCAATGGCGGTCCAGCACTGGCTGGACCAGTCGTGGATAGCTGAACGGGTTCGAGCCGTCCACGTCGGGCGTCAGTCGCGACGGCGGACGATTCAGGGCCAGTGGCGTCACGTCCAGCGATTGCGCGACGCGAGCCTTCGGCTCGTGACAACCGGCGCAGGTCAGGTGCTCGCCTTGTCGCACGTGTGTGGCCGAGCGCATCGACTGGACCGCCAAGCCGTTCTCGTCCAACGCCTGGAAGAAGATCTCCCGATTGGCCGGCACCGAAAAATGGACGCTGCCATCGTCCTCGACCGGCACCGTACCTAGCACCCAGCGGCAGGGCACCACGGAGTCGCCCGCCGATGCTACGCGCAACGCGGTCTCGTGCGGCCGGAGGCCGCCGGACGGGGTGCTCATGGGCAGCACCTGCAAAACGCGCAGATGCGCGATCGTTGTACCTTCCGGCCACGGTTTGAGACTGTCATAGACATTGACCACACTGACCGTACCTTCCGGCTGCGTGCCATCGACGGCATGGGCCGGACGCGTCGCCGGGTCCGTTCCGGGGCCGCGCTGGGCCAACTCCGGTGCCACCGGCGGCGCGGGCCGCGGACGCAGCGGGATCGGGCTCAAACAAGCAATCTCCAGATCGCGATAGATCAACTCCTTGTTTCCGAACGCGTCGACCAGATAGATGCCGTAGTCGCCGCCCCGGTATCCGCCGCCCTGCATGCCAATGCCGGGCTGCATCCTCGCATCGTAAACGCACAGGAAGTAGCGTTCGCTCAGCGGCCACGCCGTTCCGTAGCTCTGGGCGCCGCCCTGGCTTTCCGGGAAACCGACCTCGGGCGTGATCCGTCGCACCGGGCCCATCCCGTCGTCATCGGGTAGGCTGGGGTCAATAATGATCAACGATCCGTAAGCTTGCCCGTGGTGCGGTGCCGCGGTGGCCACGATCTTGTTCGACCCCGGTATCGCACAGCAGTCCACCTCCATGTCCGGCCGAATGTTCCGTGGGGCGTAATTGCCGTGCAGCGGCCGCGGATCACAGCCGTCCAGCGTTGTCAGCCACGGCATATGGGCCGTGCAGCCGTGCCGATCGACGTAATCCCAGCGAGTCCAAATGATCATCCCTTCGTTGGTCACGCTCGGATGCCACTCGTTCGTTTCGTGGAAACTCAGGCATTGGATGTCGCTGCCGTCGGTCGCCATATCGTACAGCGTGTAAGTCGGACAGACGCGACCGCAACGCAGATAGCCGCCGCGGCGTTCGCTGGTGAAGGCAATGCGCCCGTTGGGCAGCCAACAGGGATCGAAGTCGTTCCAGGTACCGTCGGTCAGTTGTTCGAGTCCCGTGCCGTCGACGTTCACTTTGAAGACGTGGTAGCAGCGGCCTTCGTGCCAGTGCCCCTGCGTCGCGTCGGTGTGATGCCGGTGCTGCGTGTCGCCCCGATTCTCGACGTAGGCGAACAGAATTGTACGTGCATCGTACGAGAGGTCAGGGGAAAGGAACGTGCCGCCGCCATGGTCCTCACCATGGCGATTGCCGCTGCCGTCAAAGGAAACGGCCGGCAGGACATCGCTGGGGCCGCCGGATAGCTTCTCGCCTTTCAGCCGCCCGTTTCGCACGACCGAGTCGGCCAGCACGTCGCGCAGTTGCGGATCTGCACCAAAAGCATCCGACAATACATACACACCACCGCCCGGTGCAGCCGCCATGCCGTAGTACTGATCGCACATGTGGTTGTAGATCGACCGGCGATGCTTGATAAATACGATCTTGTCGAAGTCCAACAGCGGATTCGAGAAAGCGATCTTGCGGCGAAGCTGGCAGGCCTTGTCGAACAACTCGAACCGAGCGTCCATCTCTTCCTCGGCGATACGCTCGCTGGCTGCCTGCAGTTCGTTCAATTGTCTTTCCAGGTCCGCAAGATTCGGAGCCGCCGGCATGGCCTTCACGTCGGCCAGCAGAGCGGCGGTGCGTCGCAAGACGATGTCCAGCGGATCGCGGTCGGTCTCTTGGATCATTGCTTGCGGATGGTACACCTCGGGGCCGACGCGAGCGAAATGCCCCCGATTACGCATGTCGTATTCGAGAACGGCGTGCTGGATCTCCGCCTCGCGCATCGGCGTACCGTCTTCCCGCAGCAGGGTAAACGAGCCGGATGCCTTGGCCCGAAACGCGACGCCTTCGACCATGGGCCGCAGTTCCGCGATCGATGTCCACGGGCGGTTGGCCACCTCGTCCAGCGCGCGCAGCCGAAAGTAGCGGCCTTTGACTTTCGCGGGAAAGGAAATCACGTTCTCGGCCGCATGTTCAGTGAATTGGCCCACGACGATCGGTTTACCCATTTTCTTGCGGTCGTCGCTGACATAGCATTCGTACTTGCCGATGGTCCCGTTCCCACCGCCGGAACGAGGCAAATAGGAAAAGCCGGTTATTTCGTAGGAAGTCCCTAAATCGACCACGATCTCGTGCGGAGGTCTGGTCTCGCGAAACTGAAAGTCGGTATGCCACATGGTGCCGGGGTTGCCGTCCAAGGCACGGTATCCCTCGTAGCCCGGGTTCTCGCTGTCAACCCGCACTTCAACCGTTACGGTCTTCGTTTTCGCCTGCACCGAAACGCTCGGCAACAGCAGACACACCCCCATCCACATCCAAGCCAGTCTTGATCCGCGAAGCATGGCAATCTCCTTGCGAGTTGATATCACAAGGCTGATTGTACTCTACGCGGACGTGCATCCAAATAGAATTGTGCTCACCTTTTTGTCGCGATCATCGTTCAGTTTTCGGACGGCTTCGCCGTGGACATCGCTCGGAAGGACGGCACGCTAATCGAGGTAACGATCCAGGCCAGCCATGGCGGTCCCTTCAAGGTCCGCTATGGGGAGAAGGTTGTTCAGATGGATACGCTGGCTGGCGGGGACTACCACCTGGAACGCCCGTTCCTGGAATGCGGATCGGTCCCTCTCTGTTGCTTCCGGCTGTCGAACGTATCGGTTCTGAAGGGTTCGGCCAGCCTGCTGAGGATCCTGCTGAAGTTGAGGCGGTTCAAAGACAATTGGTTTGACAGAGTACGTCGGCCATACCAAGGACGGAGGAGCGAAGGTGTCAGTGAATTCGCCCCAGGAGATCCAACCCGACTTTTGCTGCATCAGATAGAAGGAAATCTCCCCGGCACTGATATCGAGGTAAGTTTGCGTACTGCCGGCTGGGCCATAGGGGTTGCGCACTCGGACAGATGTGGGCGAGTTGATCTCGATGACTGTGAACGCGTGGCTCCACATACTGAGGGATACGGCTCGACCCAAGGCATCGTGTTGTGCGATGGCCGCGATAATGGCTTGGCCGTTGGGGTAGACATCGAAAGATGTCCTGCCCGTTTCGAATGCGTTCAAGGCGACAAAGGCCTCGTCGGGCCAACCTGCTCCAACGCCGGGTTGATTCCATAGGTAATCGTAGCGATCTGCCGGATCCCGATGGTGGACGTAGGCCTTCTCGATGATCGCCGGCCAGAGGCTACCTTCCATTCCAAGCCCTGCATGGACCGGAAGCCCCGCACTCGGCCCCGACGTGTAGGTCCACAAGTCGGCGTCCACGCGGTAGTAGTGGGGAACGTCGCCGTCGTCTCGCAGGGCCACCCCATAGGTCCCGTCGCCTAGATAGACGATCGAATTATGGATGGCCTCCGGGTTTCTGTGGGCCGCCGACCCCATGGCGGCCATCAGCCAGCAGTCGCCCACTGCTCCCTGGTCGATGTCGTCAGCGGTCGGGCCGGCGCTGGCAAATAGCGGGCGGTACCCGTGGTACTGGTTCGCATAGGAGCCGAGGACCTGCGGGGCATTCGGGTCAATGGGGATGGGGTCGTCGATAGCGTCCCCGTCCAGCGTTCGGTCCGCGCCATTTTCGAAGGAATTCACCCGGTGGCGGCTTGTGGCAATCTCAGACGGCAGCGCGTCATCTTGGTCGTACAGCAGCCCCCACAGATCGTCCTCCCAAAACCTGTCGTAGCCACCCTGTCCATACAGGTGATCACTAAAGGAGTTGTCGATACTGACAAGCGTATCGTCGTCGGCGCCGCCGTACAGCCAGTCGCTACCGCTGCCACCGTAGAGATGGTCGTCACCTGCCTCGCCAAAGAGCCAGTCGTTGCCCGCGAAGCCATGGAGGGTGTCGGAGCCCATGCCGCCGTAGAATTGATCCACGCCCTCGCCGCCCATGAGCCTATCGTTCCCAGCTCCCCCATGAGCGCAGGAAGGGATGGCCGTGTGGTTGAGGAATGAGTCATCGCCTCCATACCCCGAAAACGCAATGCTCGCCACTGATGACGCCGGGAACGACGCCGATTGGCCGTTCGACCTGACGTGAAGTACACCCAAACCAGTGAAGAAGTCCGTGCCCGCGTATACGGCCGCGTAGTCTGCACCCTGCGTGCCGACGAACGTCAACTGATCGTCAGCCAGGTAAAACGCCAGCAGGTCGCGCCGTTCCAGCGATTCGAACTGGAGCCGATTCCGACGCCGTCCATTTTTCTTCTTGAAGAGAGTCATTCTTTGTCACCTCCCGCGGGCAGAATGCCCATGCCCACGCTGCAATGTGTGTGTCAGGGCGCGTATCCCGGAAACCAGAGCGGCAAGCACTGTCCCGGTGCCGTCCGCCCCAGGAACGTCATCTTGCCCGGAGGTCAGGGAACTCGGAGAACCCCACTGATGTTTTGGGACTCGCTCTGAACGGACAAAAACCACTTACGCTGCTGTAGTAATTACCAATTGGACCGTGAGGTGGACAAATCCGACTGGTTTTTCTCCCGCGACCCGAACGATCTTCGTATCTCCCACCAGCGCTCCGTTTACGCCCGAGTGCACCTGATCATGCGCCGTCATGTCGTCAAAGTCCCAGTACGCGACGACCGAAGAAAGAACGCGACCGCTCAGTTCGGAATCCAGCAGGTGCCTTCCGCTACCCGCAGGCGTAGTCATACCGAAAAGACTCGGATGCTCTCCGGGCTACTTGGCCGCGGCGCGATGCCGAGTTAGGATGCTCCATGAAAGGTGATCCATTCGCGTCTCGCCGACAAGCGTCCCTGATTTGTGGAGTCTTACTGCGTTATGAGCCACGGTCGCCCCACCTCGGAGCAATCTCAGGAAGTTTCGCTCGAGCCGCTTGAGGGCTGGCACTGCAGCCATCTGTACTACACGTTTGACCGCGTCGTTCTGGCCGCCATGACGCAGGCAGACATTCGCGAGGGCCGTTTGGGCGTGGAAGCGGCGCTCGATGCGGACGGCCCGGAAGCTACGACGAGACTTCAGACCAGTGTGATCAGCGGCCAGAAGGCGGACTTTGGGCTGATGCTGATGGATCCGAATCCACTGAAAATCGATGCGGTCCACCAACGGTTGATGGCAAGCAAGCTCGGACCGGCGCTTCGGCCCGTCTACTCCTTTGTATCGATGACCGAGATCTCGGAATACGTTCCCACGGTCGAACAGTACTCCAAGAAGTTGATCGAGGACGGTGACGAAGAAAGCAGTCCGGCGTTCAAGGCCAAGGTGAAGGCTTACGAGACGCGGCTACCGCTCATGAACCGGCACCGACTCACGCCCGATTTCCCAGCTTCCCCCGCGACGTGTTTTTATCCAATGAACAAGAAACGCAAGGTCGGCGAAAACTGGTTCACGCTGCCGTTTGCGGAACGCAATCGCATGATGGCCGAGCACGCCCGAAGCGGTATGGAGTTTGCCGGTAAGGTGTCCCAGTTGATCACCGTGGGCGTCGGCCTGGAGGACTGGGAGTGGGGAGTGACACTCTGGGCCCGCAATCCCCAGTTTCTGAAGGAAATCGTATACCGCATGCGTTTCGATGAAGCCAGCGCCCGCTACGCCGAGTTTGGGCCATTCTACACCGGTTACGTCAAGACCCCGGCAGAGATGCTGGACCACTGCCGCGTCGGCATGAAGACATGACAGACCATGCCGTTCGAGTATCCAAAGCATCCGAGGACGAACCACAAGAACCCGCTTCGGGACGAGAGCGGAGACAACCCGTTTGTCGACGAAGGGCCGGATGAAGACGCTGGCCAGAACCCCTACGCGGCATCGGCCGAAGCGTCCGGCGTCTCGTACCGTCCGGAGGGATACGAGACGACACTCGTATCGCGCGGTCGCCTTGTGTTCTGGCTGGGAGCAATCGGTTTGTCCGGTTCCGCTATAGGCACAACAGGCACGGTGCTGATTTTCCTGGCGTCCAGTGCTGCCGCGGGCACTTGGATTTACTTCTGCGCGGCCATGTTGCCGCTGGGCTTGGCGATGTCGTTTTCCGCGTGGGTGCTTGGGGGTCGCGATCTGCGGGCAATCAGAGCAGGGGCGATGGAGGGCAGTGGCGGCGAGAGGACGCGTCGAGGACGGACCATGGGGATGATCGGTTCATTAGTTGCCGTCGCGCCCGTCGTGTATGTGTTTGTGCAGATCGTGATGATGATTGCTGAGGAGATTTAGAGACCGCGCGGAGAGAAGAAGCTGGACTGAGCAACGCGGCCAGTCTTCGTTTAGCGATCGGCCGATGCCAATCGGAAGGCGGTCCACGAATCAAGACCCGCGGGCCCGTGGTGACACCGGCCCGCGAGCCACAGGATTGAGTTTGCTACCTGCGATAGAACTGAGAGAAATTGAGGTGGAAACCGTCGGGTGTGTGGAAATCAATCGTCGTGTTGACGGCCTTGCCCTGAAGATCGAATCTCAGGCTGCCGCCGGGCGAACTGCCGATGTGGCCGGACAGTCCTCCGAAGACGCCCTCCGCTTGGAAGCCCGCGCCGTTGTCAAAGGCGAAGTTGCCGAGAACACCTTCGAGAAGTGTCGTCGAGCCGGTCGCCGCGCCACCCCAAATGGAAAAATCAAGGGACTGCCTGAGGCCACCACCAAAATGGTAGTTGCCGCCCTCACCACGGACTTGAGCAGCCTCGTTGACAGAGACAACGCTCGTCTCAGAAATGCCCATCTGTTGAAGTGCCGCCGGCAACTCGGATGTTGCGGCTTGCTCGTCCGCTTTTACAGCGGCCGAAAAAGCAGGGACCAACAAAAGAACCGCGAATGGCGCGAATCGCATAGGTGTACCTCCGTTCGTACTGAAACAGTGAGAAGAAAAAGTGACGACCGTCCGTTGCCAATTCAGTAGCGCTCGAACGGCCATCGCCACGCAGAAACGCTCACGATGCGTAGAAACCCGCCTTCGCAACGAACGCGAGCCCAGCGATCATGGAGCAGCCAAGATCAGGGGAAAAGACCATCAATTTCCGAAAAGCCGCGTACTCCAGAAGGTGCATAAGCGAGCTTTGATGGATTATAGCGATGGGTTGACCCGTGGCAACCTTTACGCACGTATTTTTGTGTTTATTCCGCGCGGGTATTCTTCAGGGGGCGAGGAGCCCGCGTCAAGCGAATGCGCGGACGGAGGGCGGCGAGCGTTTGTAGATGAGGCAAGAGGCCAAAACCCTTCGTATCCTCCGTTACTGGCTCCTACTCCTTCGCTCGTACCGGCACCAGCGTAAAGGCGAATCGATAGGGCTTGTTTCCCGGCAGTGTGTACTCGTCGTGAGTGCGAGCCCCCCAACTGTTGTCGCCGCCGACGCCATGCAGTCGCAGGTCGACGAACACCGTATTGAAGTCGCGCCGAGGCAAGTCGTAAGGATGCATTGCACTTTCCACGTCGGCGATCGTGTACGGCCAGACGCTCATGCTTAACGGCGACTCGCCGTCGATTCGCAGACCGCTGCCGTTCTCGTCGGTCAACATCATCCAACGAACATCTGTCCGGTTGCCGGTGTCTTGAGGACGGACGTAAGGGAACACCCAATCGTCGACAGTGCTTTCGTAGATCGCGATTTCGCCGCCTGTCTTACGGTCCCAGTACGTCTCTTGCGGCCCACGGCCGTACCATCCCACCTGGCTGAACTTCTTCGGCACTGCCATCTTCATGCCAAACCGCGGCAGTAGCGGGACAGCTTCCTTTTGTGGTTTGTAGGTTGCCGTGACGCCAACGCGGCCGTCGGTCGCGATTCTGTACGTCACCACATAATCGGCATCAGCGACGGGCAGGCGATACTCGGAGGTCACTTGGACCACGCCGTCAATTTGCTTTGCGTTCGAGCTGACAAGCGCAGCGTTGGCCGCTGCGTTGCGCCATGGCCCTAGTCGGTTCGCGTACCCGTTTCGCATCTGGTTGTCGTTGGCCGCCTTCCAGAAGTTGGGGGCCAGCGGCTCAGCCAACAGCTCAACGCCGTCCACTCGGTACGATTCAAGGCCGCCCCTTTCGCGACCAATCGTCACGGAGAAGCCATCGCCAGCAGCAGTGAACAAATCGTCCGTCGTCTTGAGTCGAGGAGCTTCGCCTAACCCGATAAGCTTAAGCGGCGGGACGACACCCTGCGTCACAAACTGGTCCCAAGCCACGCGATGCCCCTTTGGTGCCCATGACTTGTCTTCAGCCAAGGCAAAGGCGACCGTCACTAGGTATTCGCCAGAATCGAACGACTGCTGAAAGGGAACTACGACGTCCTTGCTTGCCTGCGGCGCAACATCGAGCCGCCCGAGCGTACCCGATTGGACTTCCTCTCCGTCTCTGCGCAATACCCATGTGGCCTCGAACTCATCGAGATTCGTGAAGTAGTACCTATTTTCGACTTGTACCCTTCTGGCAGCCGGTTCCTCGGCGTGCACCTTGATGTGTTGGTAGACCTTTTTCACTTCCCACACGTGCGGATTTGGATGCCGGTTCGGTTGGATCAGTCCGTTGATGCAGAAGTTTCCGTCGTTGGGGCGATCGCCAAAATCGCCGCCGTAGGCAAAGAACGTCTTGCCGCGGCCGAGTGGAGCCGGTTCGTCGCTGGTCAACCCCTGATCGACCCAATCCCAGACGAATGCACCCTGTAGATGATCGTGCGTCTCTATCGCGGTCCAGTAGTCCTGGAGGTTGCCTGCGCTGTTGCCCATGGCGTGCGCGTACTCGCACAGGATCATCGGTCGGTCGGGATTGCCCGTGGCATAGCCGACGATCTGATTGACTCGAGCGTACATCGGACAACGGATGTCAGTATTGCGTTCCCCTTCGGCTCGTTCGTACTGCACGGGCCGCGATGGGTCTCGCTCCTTCATCCAGTCATACGCGGCGTAGAAGTTGACACCATTACCGGCTTCGTTGCCCATCGACCAGATGATCACGGACGGATGGTTCTTGTCTCGTTCGACCATACGCTGGACACGATCCAAATGGGCCGTCTTCCATGCCGGGTCTTTGGCCAGCGACTCGCGGCCATAGCCCATGCCGTGCGACTCGATGTTCGCTTCGTCGATCACGTACAGGCCGTATTTGTCGCACAGGGCGTACCATCGCGGATCATTGGGGTAGTGGCTGGTGCGTACTGCATTGACATTGAATTGCTTCATCAGCTTGATATCGCGAATCATCGAGTCGACAGTGACGGCGTGACCGGTGACCGGATCGTGCTCGTGGCGGTTCACACCCTTTAGGTAGATTCGTTGACCGTTCACCAAAAGAAAACCATCGCGGATTTCGACCTCACGGAATCCCACATTGCACGTCGTGACCTCAATGACTTTGCCGGATGCGTCCTTCAGCGTGAGAAGCAGCCGATACAGGTTCGGCTGTTCGGCCGACCATTTGGCAGGGTCGGAGACGGATTTCGACAGGTTCAATTCGGTCGTTCCATCCGGCTTCACTTCGCCCGATGCCGAGCCTTCATTGAAAACGGCTTGTCCATCGCCGTCGATCAACTTTGCGTCGACAGTGAATGACTGGACCGTGTCAGCGTAGTTTTTCACTTCCACATCAACACTCAGGGTCGCGTCTCGGTAATCATCATCCAGGTCGGTGTGTATGAAGAAATCGCGAATATGAAGATCGTCTGTCGACCACAGAAACACGTCGCGGAAGATGCCGCTCAGCCGCCAGAAGTCTTGGTCTTCGAGGTAACTGCCGTCGCAGTAACGGTACACCTCGGCGGCGAGCACATTGGGACCGGCCTTGAGGTGCTCCGTGATATTGAAAACCGCCGCGGTCCGGCTGCCTTGGCTGTAGCCGACCTGGCGGCCGTTGCTCCAGAGGTAGAAAGCCGAATCCACTCCATCGAATTGCAGGAATACCTGCCGGCCCTTCCATTCCGGCGGGACCTCGAATGTCCTCCGGTAGGCCCCCACCGGATTGCGTGCCGCGAAATTCGTGAAATCCCTGGGCGGTTCGCCCATTACTCGCGGCGGGTCCTTCTTGAAGGGGTACGGGATGTTCGAGTACACGGGAGTTCCGTAGCCGTGCATCTGCCAGTTACTGGGCACAGGAATCTCGGCCCAATCGCCCACGCCGTGCTCCGGCTTGAAGAAATCGACCGGTCGGCTTCCGGGATCGGGCGACCAAGAAAACTTCCATTTCCCGTTCAGCGAGAGGTGAAACGGTGTTGCTTCGCGCGTGGCCAGCAGTGCGCTATCACGGTCAGGATAGGGAAGCGCGGTGGTACGCCCCGGTTCTTTGTTGCGACCGACAACCTGTTCGTTTTCCCAGTCTGGGCGATCGGCGAAGACAGGTTGGACGGCGGAAATCAGGCAAAGCAGCACCATTGACACGGTAACCTTCGGCTTGCCAGAGATTTGCGTGAGCAACATGGTCGACACCTCGCTGTAGCGGGATTCGTTACTTCCACGCGTTATATGCAGGATTGAGGCGGAGAGCAATCCATCGCCGGTCAAGGATCTGATTGCTCTGGCCGAGTGATGCGATATACTGAAAGGGGAGGAGAGAACAGCATGTCAACCGATGTTCCCCAAGAAGAGATTGTGGATTTCTACCATTTTCTCGGCCATCGCCTCGAAAATGGAGGAAGAGACCTCACACCCGAGCGAAGCGTGCAGGAGTTTCGCTTGTACCAGCAAGAACTGCAACGATTCATTGATCGAACACAACCAGCCATTGCGGAGAGTGAGCGAGGGGAATCCAGGCTGCTTGACGTTGATGCCCTGATGGAGCGCGTTCGTACGAGACTAACCGCAGAGGAGGTTTCCGACTAGATGCCGTGCGCTCTGTGGACGCCAACAGCCGAAACCGAACTGGAAGAGATCGTCTTCTTCATCGCCGTCGAAGGCGGCCGCCCGGTTACGGCCGAGCGAATCGCCAGGGAAATCCATGACCGCGCTACCTCCTACGCGAACAACCCCGAACTAGGCCATCGGCATCCAGATTTCCCAGCGAACTGGCGTTACTTTCTTCACAAGCGTTGGCTGATTCTCTACCAGCCGCACGAGCAAGGAATCGAGGTCCTTCGAGTCGTCGATGCCACGCGAGATCTCCCTCACGTGATCGACACGTAAGCGCTCGCGGCACGCTTTCTTCCGTTCTCCATCGAGCAAGAATTCGGCCGTCGGAGCAACGCCACACCTACGGTGATGAGCGTGGTTTCTCGATCACGTCGACCAGCCCGACGTCAATGTACTGGCCGCCCCGTGTTTGGCGGCAGTGGACGGCCAGTGTGTTCTTGCCGACTCGCAGGGCTGCCTGGGCATCCTTGTTCAACGGCAGATCCGTGTACTCTGTCAGAAAGTCCGTGTACGAGGCGATGTGCTTGCCGTTCAGGTAGACTTCCACATCCTCGTCATGATGGATTCGCAGTTGCACGTTGTTCCAGTCGGTGTTTTTCAACTGGAACGTGCGTCGGAGCCAGATGTCGTCAGAATGCCACTCGGTGCGGATCACCGCGCCGGGTGTGTCTGCCCTGCCGAACCCACCGATCGCCTCTTTCCATGACGAATCGTCGAAATCAGGTGTCTGCCAGCCGTCCTTGGGCTCGTCGGTCGTATATCGCCACGTTTGTGGCTCCTTGACGCTCGTGGGCACAATCACCTTCGTGATGATGATCGGCGGCGGCAGAAACAGCGGTGCGTGAACGGCGTGCATGTGCTCCAAGTCGAATTTCACCACCTCGCGATCGTAGGTCATCAGGCCGTTCACTTCGCCCTCGCAGTCCGAAGTCTGCGTGTAGACGGCGGCTGCGAGCCCCTTGCCGATCATTGGGCGTAGGCGTTGGATCAGGTTGTCGTAATCGGTCTGGAGCTGTTCGAGGCTGGTTAGGTTGCGATATCCCCAGTTTCGCTTGTCCCACCACAAATGGCCGCGCACAGGCAGACCCAACCCGCCGAATTCGCCCAATACGCCAACGCGTTTCTCCTCCACCGGCGGCATAGCCGGGCCGGGATACTTGTGGATATCCTTCACGTCGCCGCTGCCTTCGTCACTCCAACCGCTGGCCTCGTTCACCGGCCGTGTGGGATCTAGTTGTTTGGTCGCTTCAACGATCGCGGGCGTCTCGTGTTGGCCCCAACCTTCGTTGAACGGTACCCACATGACGATTGAGGGATGGTTGTGAAAGGCTGTGATCACCCGTTTCCACTCCAATTCAAATGCTGAACGAGGGAACTTCGTGCCATCGCCGACGGGTTCACCCGCACCGCCGCCGCTGGGCATGTCCTGCCACACCAGCAGGCCCAGCCGATCGCAGTGATAGTACCAACGCTCCGGCTCGACCTTGACGTGTTTACGAGCCATGTTGAAGCCCAGCTTCTTGGTGATCTCGACGTCGTACACCAAGGCATCGTCGGTCGCGGCCGTGTAGAGACCGTCAGGCCACCACCCTTGATCTAACGGCCCGATTTGGAACAGTGCCTCGTTGTTCAAGAACAACCGGTTGACGCCGGCTTCGTCCTTCTTGACCTCGATCTTGCGCATACCGAAATAGCTTGCCACTTCATCGCCGTCTTGGACGCCCACACGCAAGTCGTAGAGAAAGGGCGAATCCGGCGACCATAGTTTGGGGCTCTCGATCGCGAGAGCCAGCGTTTTGCCTGTTTTGCCTTCCGCCGACGCGATCGGCTGCTCGCCATCGAACGCCTTGGCCCACACCTCCGCATCGCCATCGGTCGTCACGGTCAGTCGCAGGCAATTTGCATCCAGGTCGGGCACAATCTTCAGCGACCTGACATACGTCTCCGGCACCGCCTCCAACCATACCGTTTGCCAGATCCCTGTAACCGCCGTGTACCAAATGCCGCGCGGCTCGAGGACTTGTTTACCGCGTGGCTGTGGACCCTTGTTCGTTGGGTCCCAGACGGAAACGACAATCTCCTGTTCGGCCGCGTCGGTCAGGGCATCGGTGATGTCGAAGGTGAACGGATCGTAGCCGCCTTTGTGCTCCCCGACCTGCCGGCCGTTGACCGAGACTTGCGCGTGCCAGTCGACGGCCTGAAAGTGCAACAGCAGGCGTTGGCCTTGGGCGAATTCCGGTACAGCAAAGGTGCGGCGATACCAAAGTCGATCCTCCGGCGTTACCGCCTCCTTCACGCCCGACAGCGCAGATTCGACTGGGAAGGGCACCAGGATCTTGCCGTCGAATTCCTTAGGCTGCGGATCGTCCTTTGCGCAAATCGCATACTCCCACAGTCCGTTCAAGTTCAACCAGTCTTTGCGGACCATTTGTGGGCGAGGATATTCCGAGTGGGCATTGTCGGGCGATACGTTCTTCGCCCAGCGAGTCATCAAGGTGCTCTCGGCCGGCTTCCATTCGGCGGCCACTGTGAGTGCGGCTTGGAACGAAAAACAAAAAAATGCTGCGATCTTCAAGTATCTCATGCTGCAAATCTCCTTCGAGGGTACGGATTCTCCGTTTCAATTGCGACCGCATCATTATTTCACGCACGTCGGCCTTTCGCCAGCGGTCGACGTTGTTGCCTATTGGACGTGACTTGGTGCAAGACTACAAGAGCAGCGTCGCGTTGACCGTCGTTTTGGCGGCGGCATGAAAAGGCCCACGGATGGCATGGCGGACCCACGGATAAGACTCTGTTCTCATCCGAGGGTCCGCTATGCCATCAGTGGGCTCGATTCTCACGCCCCTATGGAAACATCGGTTTGCACAGCAGAGATGGTCAACCGGGTGGGGCGGTTGGATCGGCCATTGGGACGAGTTGGTGTTGGTACTCGCCGGTGTCCATCAGTGCCAGACCGATGAACAGCGCTACGAACAGAAGGCCGAAGCCGAATACCAGTGCGTACAGCGGATTATCATATCGCAGGTGCATGAAGTAGGCGGCAACCAAGGTCGATTTGACCAAGGCAATTCCCAGCGAAATCCAGATCTCAAAAGACCCAGTCGGGAATTGCGAGGCCGCGACGGTGACAACGGTCAGCACAACTAGCGCAGCAAAGACGCCAACCAGGATTCGCAACGGTACCGCATGTCCCAGCCCTTCGCCGTGCGAAGCGTCGGAATGAGCTGGTGCGGTTGATTCGCTTGTCGCCATGGTTCTTTCCCGCCAAGTCGCGTTCAATGAATCAGGTAAAGCAGTGGGAACAGGAAAATCCACACCATGTCTACTAAGTGCCAATACAGGCCCACGTAATCGACCGGACCGAAGTAGTTCGAGCCGAAATCACCTCGGACGGACCTCGACAGAATCCACAGGATCACACCCATGCCGGCCAAAACGTGAATCGCATGGATGCCGGTCATGGTGAAGTAGATACTGAAGAAAATGCCAGCCAGAGCGGGGGCGGCCGTTTCCTCGGAATGGGCCAACGGGTCGTGCTCGCTGGTTGACGAAGCTCCGTCGCTGGTGGCAACGACGCTTTCCTCGTCCACCGCAACCGTTGATTGGCTGAATTGCTGCTCGATTACCGGAATCCCGATACCGGCAGTAACACCGCCGAAATACGCCAAAGCCGCGCACGTCGCAGTTCCCGCGACGATCCAACCGCGTTTTGCCCCTCTGACTTTGCATGCCAATGCCAATGGACCGCAAACGGCAACCGCGATTGCCGCGGGCAACGAGAACCAGACCAGGGTCCACGTGTTGCCGTGTGCGTGCGTCGTGGGTGCGAAGTATCTTGCCCACAGCAGACCCTCGTCCCATTTGTGGCTGTATTCGACCGACTTGATCCCCAGGAACATGCTCGCACACGCCAATGTAATCGCCAGACACCACACGAGACCGCGCCGCTGATTCAATTGGGCACACCGAACGCCCCAAGCCATCGTGAGGCTGCTGAAGAGGAGTATGATCGTATTCACCGCCCCCAGGCCCTTGTCCAGAAACTGATGCGCGTAGACGAAGACCTCGGGATGATGGCTGCGATAGACGGCGTAGGCGACGAACAGCCCGCTGAAAAACATGATCTCGGTCACCAGGAACAGCCACATTCCCAGCTTGCCCGCATCGAACTGTTGACGCTGCGACTCGAAGTGATGCGCCAAAAACGGATCGTGCGCCTCGTGCGCCGGTTCCGATGTGGCATCTTCGGCAATGGAACTCGTCGTGCTGTTCATTTGGTCCAATTACACGGATGTTGTAGGAGAGTCGTAATCCGGTGCGGTCTCCGGTTTGGAATCGGGCTGGCGTTCGAGGTAACCGGAGTGTTCGGGGCTATAGACCAGCCCGTCGTAGTCGTAAGGGTCGCCAACCATCGGCGGGGCGTCGAAATTATGTGGCGGCGGAGGCGAACTGCAACGCCACTCCAGCGTCGCGCCTCCCCAGGGATTACTGGCCGCCCGTTTTCCCCGGAACGCGGCATGAATTAGCACGACTCCTGCGATCAAAAGTCCCACGCCCAGTAGTAAAGCTCCGACCGTTGACAACTGATGCAGCGACTCGAATTCCGGCCGGTACCGAGCTGAGCGTCGCGGCATGCCGAGGACGCCCAACAGAAACTGGGGGAAAAACGTCAAGTTGAACCCGACGAAAATCGCCGCACACCCGATTCGCCCCCATTTCTCGTTGTACATGCGACCGAACATCTTCGGCCACCAGTAGTGCAGGCCGCCCAGAAACGCGATTAGCGTGCCGCCCATCATCACGTAGTGGAAATGGGCGACCACAAAGTACGTGTCGTGCAGATGCACGTCCGTAACCAGCGTTCCCAAAAACAAACCGGTCAGCCCCCCGATTCCAAACAGAGCCAGGAAGGACAGGGCATAGCACATTGGCGTGTCCAGGCTGATCGCGCCTTTGTACATCGTGGCAAGCCAATTAAACACTTTGATGCCCGAGGGAATCGACACACTGAACGTCAGAGCACTGAAAATGACCGAAGCCAACTGCGACTGGCCGCTGACGAACATGTGGTGTCCCCACACCAAAAAGCCTAACAAGGCGATGGCTACGCTGCTGTAGGCGATAAAACGGTAGCCAAAGATATGTTTGCGGCTAAACACCGACACCAGTTCGCTCATGATCCCCATGGCTGGCAGGATCATGATGTACACGGCCGGGTGCGAGTAGAACCAGAAGAAGTGTTGGAACAGCACGGGATCGCCGCCCAGCACCGGATCGAAGATGCCGATCCCCAAGACCTTCTCGGCGGTCAACAGCAAAACCGTGATCCCCAACACCGGCGTGGCCAGGATTTGAATGATCGCCGTGGCGTAGAGCGCCCAAAGAAACAGAGGCATCTTGAACCACGTCATCCCCGGCGGTCGCATGGTATTGATCGTTACGACAAAATTCAGCCCGGTAAAGATCGAACTGAATCCCAGAATGAATGCACCCATGGTCGCCGCAACCACCGTGGCGCTGGTGGTGGTACTGTAAGGTGTGTAGAAGGTCCATCCGGTGTCCAAGCCGCCCAAAAAGAGGGCTAGCAGGAAGAACAACGCGCCGCCGACCCACAGGTAGAAGCTGGCCAGGTTCAGCCGTGGAAAGGCCACGTCTTTGGCGCCCAGCATGAGTGGCAAGACAAAGTTGCCGAGCGCGGCCGGGATGCTGGGAATGATAAACAAGAAGATCATCACTGCCCCGTGCACCGTGAACATCTCGTTGTACCGGTCTTCGCTCAGAAACGCTTTGACCGGTGTCAACAGCTCGATGCGGATCAACAGGGCAAACACACCGCCCAAGACAAACGACGACATGATCGCCACCAGGTACATCACGCCGATCCGCTTGTGGTCGAGCGTGAAAAGCCACGACAACAGTCCCCGATCGTGAGTCAGATAATTGTCGCCGGCATGGGCCGTCGCGGCATGTGCTGCCGATTCCTGCATGACGATTGCTCCCTCAGGGCACTTGCCTTGCCCCACGCTACTTCAGTTCCTTGATGTATGCGATCAGTGCGTCGATCTCTTCGTCGCGGAGTTGCCCCTTGTATGTGGGCATTGCCGGTTTGTAGCCGGCACGTATCTTCGCTTGAGGTTCGAGTATGGATTCGCGGATATAGTCTCGATTCACCGTGATCTTTTCGCCGCTGGCCAAAGCATGTTCGATGCCAAAGATTCCTTTGAAGCTCGGTCCGGTCATTGCGCTGCCATCCACCGAATGACATTGAGCGCATCCTCGCCGCGTGAAAATGATCTCGCCAGCCTCCACCGGCGTAAGCCTGTCCAGGAAATTGGCGGCGTCCGTAAGCCATCGCTCGAATTCTCCCGACGGGTGGACCACAACTTTGGCGAGCATCATCGAGTGTTTCGTACCGCAGTATTCGGCGCAAAACAGCGTGTAATCGCCCACTTCGGTCGCTTCGAACCACGTCGTGTTGTAGCGTCCGGGCACCACATCCATCTTCAAACGGAAAGCCGGAATGTACAGGCTGTGGATCACGTCGTCGGACCGCATGACCAGCCGCACAGGCCTGTCGACGGGAACGTGCAGGTTGTTGTCTACGTGCCCGTTGGGGTACGTGAATGACCACGTCCATTTCTTTGCCACGACCTGAATCTCGTAGCTGTTGCCTGGCGGTTGAGCCATGTCCATGTAGCCAACAAACCCCCAGAAGAACATAACGGCTAGGAGAATGGCAGGAATGATGGACCACGTGGCTTCCAGGATGTTGCTGTGCGTGGCCGTCTTGGTCGCTTCCTCGCCTCTCGGTTTGCGGTACTTGAGAACAAACAGCGTCATTACGCCGACGATGATCAGAAAGAAGATCACTGAAATGATGAGGATAAAGTAGAACACGTGGTCCACGATTTCCGCACCGGTCGACGCACGAGTCGGAAAGAAGCCTGAACCGCCCGAAGCTGCCAGCGGCAACGCGGCCAATCCCATCGCGCCCGTCTGCGCGGAGTCCGCGTCTGGGGCGCTCTGTTCTCCGGCCCCGGCATCTTCTGTTAGGGCATTAGAACGTTCGAGGCTTGCTCTTCGCTTCCGCCGAATCCAATAGGGCGTCAAACCGATCAGCAAAACTACCAAGGTGAGCCCACCGCCAAGCTTCATGAAGTTTCGTGCAGCCGGCGCATAACGGCCTGACTCGGCGTCGTAATGGAAGCAGTACAAGAGAATCTGCTCCAACGGCGATCCGATCTTGCCCTCGCCAGCCTCCAGCAGCGACAGCTTCAATGTCTGCACCGGATATTGGATTCCATACATGTATCGGGACACGCGGCCGTCGGGAGTGCAGATCATCGCTGCGGCTGCGTGCGCGTATTCCCTTCGTTCCGGAACGTAAACGAATCGAAAACCGACGGTATCGGCAAGCCGCTGAATGTTCTCTTTGTTGCCCACGAGGAAATGCCAACCCCCGGCGGTCTCCACTCGCCCGTAAGCTTTCACGTACCTCGTTTTGGTTAATCTCGCTCGCTGATGCGTCTCCAGCGGATCAATGCTGACACAGACCAGATCGAACTCCTCGCCCGGCGACCATGACATTTCCTTCAGAGCGTCGACCAGCCCATTCAACTGAAGCGAACAGAGCATCGGGCAATCGGAGTAGTTCATCGTCAAGATGACAGGACGCTCGCCGTTGTAGATTTTGGCCAGCGTGATGTCATTGCCGTTCTCGTCACGAAACTCCAGATCCAGCGGGATCTGTGTATTGAGTTTCTCGTCGACGCCCACGTCTTCCAGCGCGTCCGGCGCCGGTTCGATGCGTTGCGCCGCGGCGATCATCGGCCACAGGCCGCAGATCCCCAAGGCGATCGCCAGAAAGATCGACTTACGAGCCATCACTCTGCTCCTTGCCATTTTCCGAGGACAGCTCCCGTACTACCAACTCCATCGCACGTTCGATGGGAACGGCTACTTGGTTCTTCTCCCGGTTGATCCAGCCGTATCGCGTCAATTTCACTTCCTGTTCGGCAATCACACTGTCGCTTTCGAACGTCGGCGCCGCTACCACTTTTTGTTCGTGTTGACGGTTCGCGACCGCATAGTACAGCACCTGAATCCCGAGAATGGCCGCGAAGGTCAAAACGGCGCCTACGAACGTCGCAACAGCGATGGCGGTTACGTTCAGATCGTTGTATCTCTGCACGCTGTCCCTCACACGTTCTTGAAAGCCAGTGATTCAGCCAGCCAGGGATCTTTGACTGGAACGAGTGCCCGCCCCGTGGCAATTTGCAGGACGACCGCCATGTAGATGCCTCCAAAGCCGACCAGGCAAAACAGGTCGACGAATCCAAACACCGGGCCGGCTTTGCTCAACTGAGGCATGACCAGCCAGTACAGGTCGATCCAGTGCATTACCAACAAGAATGCAGACCAACCGGCCAGGGCGAATTTGTTGCGTTTCACAGATCGCGACATCAGACCGCAAAACGGCACCAGAAGATGACCAAACAGCAGAAGCAGTGAAATCCACAACCAGCCACCGGACTGACGCACAAGAAACCACGTCGTCTCTTCCGGAATGTTGGCGTACCAAATCAACAGGTACTGCGAGAAGGCGATGTAGCCCCAGAAGAAGACAAAGCCAAATAGAAATTTGCCCAGGTCGTGGTAATGCTCCGTAGTGATTGAATCCTGCAGGAAGCCACGTTGCTGCAGAACGACCGCAGCCAACACCAGCGTGGCGAATACACCGACGGCACAACCAGAGAAGAAATACACGCCGTAGATCGTGCTGAACCAATGCGGCGAGAGCGACATCAACCAATCAAACGACGCGAAACTGACCGTCCCTGCATACACCAGAAGCCCCGGCCCGCTCCATTTCTGCATGCGCAAAGTCAGTGACTTGTCTGCAGTGTCATCCTGAAGCAGAGAATTCCGCCGATAATACCAAGCGATCGCTGTCCACAGAGCGAAATAACCGATCGCCCGAATTGCGAAAAACGGTGCGTTCAGATAGGCGGCCTTCTTCTGAAGCAACTCGTCATGTTGCACAACGTTGGCGTCGTTCCAACTGTACAGACTGCCGTTACCGGTAAGTACCAGCAACAGAATGGGCAGGAACAGCAGCCCCCAAAACGGAATCGCCGATGCCATCACTTCAGCCATGCGGCGCAAAACGACGCTCCATCCGGCGCGAGTCACATGGTGCAGCAGGACGAAAAACAAGGCCCCCAGGGAAAGACTGAGGAAGTAGCAAAAGTTGATCACGTAGGCAAACAAAAAGTGCCGGAAACCGTGACTGGCCAGAAAGCTGGAAGCAAACGCCAAGCCGATCCCGACGACTCCAACGGCCGCGGACGCCAAGATCAGCCTACGGGCTTTCTCGGCGGCAACGTAGCGAACATCAGCCGAACTTGAATCTTCTGCGTTCATGTCAGTCGTCGTGTCTTATGGATCATTTCAAATCTCGCATCGTCTCCAGCACGTCGGCCGGAACATCCTCGGGCGTCGCGTTCTGGGTCCTTTGCAGGGCCCGGAGGTACGAGACGATAGCCCAACGGTCTTCGACCGCTATCTGGCTTCCGTAGCTCGGCATCTTGCGCACGCCGTGCGTGATGGTGTTGAACAACTGCCCCACAGGTTGCTTGCGAATGGGCTCGGATTGTAGCGACACAGGCGGGATCCACGTGCCTTGCTGCAGTTCCATTGCCCGCTTGGACACCAAACCGTCGCCCTCGCCAGCACGTCCATGGCACGTCGAGCAGTAGATGTTGTATCGTTGTCTGCCGCGAAGCATCAGTTCGGCCGTGACCGGCAACGGGAACGTGGTCACCCACGGCTTCTCGTCGTCGTTTGCCGCCTCTTCTGCCTGCGTCAGTGGCCTTTCGAGCCCTCGGTACAGGCGATCGTCTTCCTGCAATTCGCCTCGCGCAACAGTCCCAGCGACGGGAACACGCTTGAACAGGGTGGTCGCGTTTTGCGGCTTGTACTTCGGCTGGTAGTCCATGTCGATGAACGTGTGCCATCGCGGTTGGTCCGACTTGGTAAGGCGAGCCTTGGCGATCCATAGCGGAGGAATGAGCGAGACAGCTCCAGCCATCAACAACCCGACGAAGAGGAAGCGAGGCAGGCGTTTACCTTCCGACGTTTCCGAGCATCCTTCGATGTTCACAGCTCCGGCTGATGACAGCAGCGATCGCGTTTCCTCGTCGTCGAACTTGGGATCCTTGGCGTCGATCGACAGAAAGAACCGATCTGTCGTGGCCCTGGCGAATCGCGGCACACGAAACAGCGGATTCGCAAGACGCGGCAGACCATTCAATGCCAACATCCCGAAAAACGCCGCGAACGCGCTGAGCAGGATGATCACTTCGTAAGCCACGGGGATATTCGCGGGCAGGCTGAACATTGGCTTGCCGCTGATCAGGAAAGGAAAGTCAATGGTGTTCGTCCACCACTGGCCGGCGATGGCTGCGGCGCCACCGCCCAAGCCGGCTGCCAGCACCAGCCAAGGCAACAGGGTCGGTCGGATAGCCATGGCCTCGTCCAACCCGTGCACTGGAAACGGCGAGTAAGCGTCCACGCGGGTGTAACCGGCCTCGCGCACCTGCTCGGCCGCAGAAACGAGATCTTCCGGGGTCTCGAATTCCGCGAGCAAGCCGACCAATTCTGGCTCGGATTCGTTTTGGGTTGTGTCGTTATCGGCCATGTTTGTGCTTGTGAATCTTGTTTGCAGAAGCCCGGCTTTTCCGAAAAGCCGGGCTTCTCTTCCATGTTCGAGCGGCTACTCGTGCGAATCGTGCGGCATCACGCTTTTGACTTCTGCCATGGCAACTACAGGCAAGTACCGGCAGAACAACAGGAATAAGGTGAAAAACAAACCGAAACTGCCGACCAGCATGGCCATGTCGACCGCTGTTGGCTTGAACAGTCCCCAACTGGACGGCAGGAAATCGCGACCAAGTGAGGTGACTACGATTACAAAACGCTCAAACCACATGCCGATGTTGATGAACACGGCGACAATCACCATCATCCACGGTGTGGTACGGATCTTCTTGAACCAGAACATTTGGGGCGCAACCACGTTACACGTGACCATCGTCCAATAGGCCCACGCATAAGGCCCGAACGCTCGGTTGATGAAAGCAAATTGTTCGTACGCATTACCGCTGTACCAGGCCATGAAGAACTCGATCATATAGGCGTATCCGACCATCGAACCGGTGGCCAGCATGATCTTGTTCATGTTTTCCAGGTGTCGAATCGTCACCAAGTCCTTCAGGCCAAACCACGCTCGGGCCGGCACGATCAGCATGAGCACCATCGCGAATCCGCTGAAAACGGCCCCGGCAACGAAATACGGCGGGAACACCGTCGTATGCCAGCCTGGCAATTGTGAAACAGCAAAATCGAAACTAACCACCGAGTGGACACTCAACACCAACGGCGTGGCCAGCGCGGCCAGCAGTAAATACGCTTTCTCGTAGCGGGACCAGTGTCGGGCTGAACCCGTCCATCCGAGCGCCGCAATGCCGTAGGCAAACTGCCGCAACTTCGACTTCGCTCGATCTCGCAGTGTGGCAAAATCGGGAACCATGCCCATGTACCAGAACAGAAACGACACCGTTGCATACGTGCTCACGGCGAACACGTCCCACAACAAGGGGCTGCGGAAGTTGGGCCACATCGACAGGTGAGTGCTGGGATACGGTGCCAGCCAATACGCGAACCAGACGCGGCCGATGTGAATACCGGGAAAGATGCCGGCACAGACAACGGCGAAAATCGTCATGGCTTCGGCGAATCGATTGATGCTCGTACGCCATTTCTGCCGGAACAAAAAAAGGACTGCCGAGATCAACGTGCCGGCGTGGCCAATACCGATCCAAAACACGAAATTGACGATCGGAAATCCCCAGAACACCGGCGAATTGTTCCCCCAAACGCCGACGCCGGTAACGACTAGGTAACCGATCAGCCCGAAGAACACCAGCGTCAAGGACGCAGAGATCCCGAAGCCAATGTACCAGCCAAGCGGCGTCTTGGGCCGTTCGGTAACTTGACAGACGGCATCGGTCAACGACGCGTAGTCGTGCCCGCCGCCCACCAAGGTCGGGCGCCGCCCGGGTTCCTCGATCGTGTTGTCAATCGTTGCGCTAACTGTGCTGGCCATGATCTGTGTCGGATTCCATCGGTCCTTGATGATCGTCGTCAACTAGAGCCGGATGTGGATTGCGTATCCGTTCCAAATACTTGGTTCGGGGTTTGACATTGAGTTCCGCGAGCAGGCCGTACGCTCGCTCGCTCGCGTGTTCCCGAGCAACGCGACTGGCCTTCTGGTTCAGGTCGCCAAACTGGATGGCTTGCGCCGGACATGCCTGTTGGCAAGCGGTCTGGATTTCGCCGTCGCGAATCGGTCGGCCGTCACTTCGCGCGTCGATCTTCGCGTTCTGAATACGTTGTACGCAGTAAGTGCACTTCTCCATCACGCCGCGGCTGCGGACGGTCACCTCGGGGTTCACTGCCAGTTGCACGAGTTCTCGATTCGGCTCCAACAGTTCCTTGGTGTTATTGAAGAAGTTGAATCGCCGCACCTTATACGGACAGTTGTTGGCGCAGTAGCGTGTGCCGACGCATCGGTTGTAGACCATGTCGTTTAGGCCTTCCTGGCTATGCACGGTTGCCGCCACGGGACACACCTGTTCGCACGGCGCGTTCTCGCAATGGTGACACGTGAGGGGCTGATGTACGGCCTCGGGATCATCCACGTCACCGCGGAAGTAGCGATCCACCCGGATCCAATGCATCTCGCGACCGAGAGCGACCTGTTCCTTTCCAACAATGGGCACATTGTTCTCCGCTTGACACGCCGCCATGCACGCGTTGCAGCCAATGCACTTGTTCAGGTCGATCGACATGCCCCAGGCATGGCCCTCGTATGACGGCTCTTGCCAGAGCGACTCGAGCGGTAAATGGTGCCCGCCATCGTGATGCGATTCCAGGGGCTTCTTGTATTCTTCGAGTGTGCGTTCACGGACCAGTTCGCCAACGCGCCGGCCGGTCTCCTCCATCCCCACCTTGTCGATTGCATGGTGGTCCTGCGTGGTCGCCAGAGTGTATTTCTTGCCGGTCGGTGTCACTGTAACGCCGGTTGCATAATGCATGGCGTCGATGGTGCGAAGAGCCCCAACATCCACACCAACCGGTTCGACGTTGTCCGCCTCGCTTCCCCCGACATGCCCCGCTGCCGTGCGGCCATAGCCGAGTGCAACGCCAATGGAGCCAAGAGCCTGTCCAGGAAGCACAAACGCTGGGATTTCCACCGACCTGCCGCCCAATTCAAGCTTGACCAAGGTGCCGTGTTCGACGCCCAATTCGTCGGCAGTTTGCGGAGCAAGAATCGCGGCGTTGTCCCAAGTCAGCTTTGTCAGGAACCCTGGTGTTTCCTGCAGCCAACCGTTGTTCGCAAGCCGCCCATCATACACGTTTGGGCTCACGCAGAACGCGATCTCCAGATCGCCTCCGCCATCTTCCGACGCAGCGACAGGAGTATCTTCGTTCAGTTCGACGAATGGAAGGGCGCTGTCCGCAAGAAAGCCGTCGTGGAGCAATCGTCGCCATGCCTTATCGTCCAATGGCGCGTCCAGCAGCCCGTCGATCGAATGCCGGACAATCGCCTGTGTTTCATCGGACTCGCCAAGCAGCATTGCCATCAGCTCGATCGCCGACTTGCCGCCCAGCAGCGGCTGGACCAGTGGCTGCGATACGCAAACCGACCCGTCGTACGCGCGAGCGGCGTTCCACGATTCAAATGGATGCGTTGCCGGCAGATGCCATTCGCACTTGCCGGAAGTTTCGTCCTCGTACAAGCTCAGATGAACTGCGTGCTCGACTTTGGCCAACGCCTCCGCGAACTGCAGATCGGCTGGCGCGTCGTAGACGGGGTTTCCGCCAAGAACAAGCAAAGTGTCTACGGCACCGCCCCGCATCCGTTGGACGAGAGAACTCAGATCGTCGAAAGCGACGCCTTTCTCGTTCTGCTGTTCCGTCGTGTATAGAACCGTTTTGCCGACGTTCTCCAGCAAGGCATTCAAACGGTGGACCTGGGCAAGCACCTGGGCCGGTTGCCGAGGTCCAGCGGCGGCAATACCTTTGCCGCGGTTGGCCACCAGGTCCGAGGCAACCGCATGGAGAAATCGCTCTCGTTTCTGCGCGGATTTCGGCGGAGGTTGAACATCGGCGGAAGCCAACATCTCTTGGACACAAGCTTCCAGATCCGCGAGGAAACCAGCGATGTCGCTAGATCGCATCGGCAGGCGATGGTCGGCCGCCGCGCCGGTGATCGAGAACTGGCTCTCGACGGCGTACAACCGATTCATCGAACCTGATTCCGGATCGCGACCGTCAGTGTAGTCCCGAACGAGCTTAAGCGAGGCCGGATGATCCGCCAGCAAATCAGCGTCCAAACAGACAATCGCCTTGGCTTGATTCAACACATAATGGGTTCGATAAGCGTCGCCAAACGCCAGAATGCTGCCGGCTCGTTCGTTCTCGCGCGATACGGATGCGTACTGAAAAACGCCGGCCTTCGGGTACGTCGCCTGGAGTGCGGCCAGCATATCATGAAGCGTCACGGACTCGGTCGGTTCGATCAGCACGCACAAGCCTTCGCCACCAGTTCGCTTCAACTCCTCCAAATGCGTCGATGCAAAACGCTGAAAATCCTCCCAAGTCTTGGTGAAGGCTTGGCCGCCCGTTCTCTGACGCAGTTCCGCGCTGCGGTCGGGATCGTACAAATCAAGGATACTCGCCTGCGAGAAAACGTCTGATGCGCCACGGCTGTACGGATGTTCCGGGTTACCCTCGACCTTTGTCGGACGCCCATCGCGGCACGTAACCAGCAAGTGACGAACAGCCCCGGCCAACTCGACCGATGTGGCGTATCGTTGCGGTTTGCCGGGAATTTGGTTTTCCGGGCGCACGGCCAAAGGCGCGATCTTCTCAGCTTGGTAGCGGCAACCCGACAAGCCACCTAGTGCCAGCGAAGCGCCCATCAGTTGCAGCCAGCGGCGTCGCGACACGCCCTTTGGAAATTCCGACGCGGCCTCGGGGAACTCGCGATGGAGGAACTCCTCGAACTCAGGCGAGTTTTTCAACTCGCTCAAGCTGCGCCAATGCGGTTTTCCCGTCGTCGTTTTCGTCATCGGTGACACGTCGAACAACTGGTTGAAGGATTGATGCCGAACTGCTCCCGGAGACGCGACCCAAGCACTTCCGGGTCTTCCTCGGGCTGCCACTCCAAGTCCGTGATGTGTTCCAGTGGCCGCAGATGTGGGTCCGGGTTGCGGTGGCAATCCAGGCACCATTTCATGCTGAGTTCTTTGTCCTGGTGGACCTGCTCCATCTTGTCGACCCGGCCGTGGCACGTCACACAGCTTACTCCACGGTTGACGTGGGCGCTATGATTGAAGTAGACGAAGTCCGGTAGATCGTGCACGCGAGTCCATTCGATAGGTTCGCCCGTGGCTTGGCTTTCGCGCACGGCAAGCAGCTTTTCGCTCTTTGGATGAACCGTCGCGGTTGTGATTGTTCCATCGGGGTTCGTGGCACTGTGGCAATTAACGCAAGTGCTGGTGGGCGGAACGGCCGCGTGGGCACCCTTGTCCACCGTGTTGTGACAGTAGCGGCAATCCATCTTCAGCGTGCCGGCGTGGAGTTGGTGACTGAACGGTACGGGCTGGTCCGGCGAGTAACCTACGTTGATCGTTCCGGGCGAAGTGCCGTAGACTCCGACCACGGCTACGTACCCCAGGCCCAACGCCGCTGCGGTCGCGAGCAGCGTGGGTAGTTTGTTCGTCCACTGAGGAAACGCAAATCTTTCCATGTGCGTAGACCCTGACCGACGAATGCATGTGTGGCAGGCCGACGTCTGACCCCGCAGGTATCTCAACAGCGGCACGACAGCCGAAGGCAAGAGAGACGAATTCGCTTGAATTCGAACCGCCTCCGGCAGAATGTGATCGAACCACTAGAGTGGCAAACACTTGCTGGGGGCTAGGGTTTGCCCTGAGGCCCGATTCCCGCTTGACATATTAAACGCATAAAAGCACGCGAACGTAACTGGTGAAGCCAAAAAAGGACGCCAAAAACGCTGTGTAATGCTGATGAACGCTCATGTCGGCAGAAATCGACATCGACTCGCCAGGAAAAGAAAGCGGACAATGAGGGTTGTATATTGACATACTTGCTGCCTAAATCGGCATCTGAGGGCAGGTCGTGAAGCTCAACGAGTGCCGCTGAAGTCCTTCGTTAGCGATCAATTTACGGCCAATATCGAGAAATCTCCATTTTTTGGACGATATTTGGGCCCGTCACGCGTTTATACATTAAGCGGGCCGCAACGGTCCTGCCTCCAGCCGCATTACCGCCTCAACAATCGGAACAGCGCAGAGGCTGTTCTTCCTCCCTTGTGCATTTTCCCACGACGCATGATATCCGACTGGCTAACGATGACCGCCGCACACGACAACATCGAACAACGCGACGCGCTTCGCGTCCTGGTGGTCGAAGATGTTGTGGTGAACCAGAGACTAGCAAGCGGTCTATTGCAGAAGCAGGGCCATTCGGTCACCGTCACGAGCAACGGCAAAGAGGCGGTTGAAGCGATTGAGGACGCGGAATTCGATCTGGTCCTCATGGATGTCGAGATGCCGGTCATGGACGGTCTGTCGGCGACGCGAGCCATCCGACGTCGCGAGTGCAAGCTGGGTGGCCACGTTCCGGTGGTTGCGCTCACCGCGAACGCCGACCGCGCCGAGTGTATCGCCGCCGGCATGGATGCATATATCCCTAAACCGCTTCGCGCCGACGTGCTTCGCGCGACAATGCATCAGGTGATGGGGATTTGAAGGTCTGGAAAGTGGGGTTCTCGCGCCCCTTTCTCCCGATGCCGGCCATTGGTCGCTCACCCCCAATGCGTCAGAAGTCCGTGTAGAGAAGATCGACGAACTGCGGTACTCTATAGTGACAAACACCACGGAGACTGAGAAATGGGGTGCCCGCATTGTGACGACGGCAAGTGCACGAAGCACTGCAAGCAATATAAAAAGTGCAAAGACAGGAAGCGTAAGAAGAAGAAAAAGAAGAAGTAAGTGGGGCAATTTGGCCGTGGCTGACCTATCATGTGCGGGCAAGGACGGGGCCGCGGTCCGCCGGCGCGGACTGCTATCGAATCGCGGACGGAGTTGTCAATGAGTATTCTCATCATTGGCGCTGCTGCCATATTGCTGGTTGTCGCGATAGCCGCCGTGGTCATAACGGTCGTCGCCACGACCACAAGACGCAAGTAACGGCGTCGAGCTTCCAGCGATCTGGTCCACGTCCGGTCTATACCGCAGCCAGTTGGACATCTCCGTAGTCGCAAGCTGGCAGCTTGTCATTACGGACAAACGGAGCCTGAGACGCACTTATGCCACAAGATAGCTGGACTTTCCTCGGCAGTCGTTACGTAGGCGAATACCGCGTGCTTCGATTGCGGGAAGATCGTTACCGCTTTGAACCCAGCGGCGATGAAGCCGATTTTGTTGTCTGTGAATCAGCCGACTGGGTACTCGTTATTCCCTTCACCGCCGATGGGCAGGTCGTGTTGGTGCGACAGTATCGCCATGGTGTGCAGCAGGTCGTGCTGGAAGTGCCCGGAGGGATCGTCGATGAGAACGAGTCCCCGATGGAAACCGCGGCACGGGAACTTCAAGAGGAGACGGGCTTTACTGCGGAAAGCATTCAGGTCATCGGACGGTTGATGCCCAACCCGGCCCTGAATGACGCCTACTGCCACGTGGCCGTCGCCACGGGGTGCCGCCGTACCGCGGAGCCGAGCTTCGATCCAATGGAGAAAATCGAAGTTGTTTTGACTGCTTCGAGCGAGATCCCGTCACTGATAAGAAGCGGAGAGTTATCGCATGCCCAAGTGATTGCTGCGTTCGCGTTACTACAGATGGCGGAGGGCACCACGGGGCCAGCCACGGCGTTTGGACTTACTTGATCATCTTGCGATATTTGAGTGGACTCCAGGGCACCTGGCACAGTTCAGCGATCAGGCGCACGCCTTCGGCTTGCGGTTAGACGAAAAATGCCCGCCCCCTGACTCGAAATCCGAGAAGCCTTCAACTCCGAAAGATCGGAAAGCCGTTCGGGGCGGTGTAGTACGGGCGATACCGCTGGATGTTGTACATGGTTTCCACGTCGACTTGGCGCGGGCCGAGTTCCGGGTCGGGGATTTCGGCAATGTCGAAGCAGCCGTCACGAATGGCCGTCATGCGTCCGAATTGGCCGTCCAGAATGCACTGGCAGGCCATCGAGGCGAATGAGATGCCAACCGTCCTGTCCAGGAAATCCGGCTCGCCACTTCGCAATTCGTATGTCAAGTCGGCAATCAGTGTATCGTGCCCGGTGCGGCCTTCGATTTCGTCGGACAACGCCTCGGCCACGCTGATCTTCCGGCGGTGGCCATAGGCGTCCGCTTTGCCTCTCTCCTGGATCGTACGGCCTTCCCACGTTGCACCTTCACTGAGCAGCAACATCGCGTAGTTGCTGGGATTGTCGCGTTTGTCGTCTATCAGCATTCCCATCAGCCGGTCAAGATCGAACACGTGTTCGGGAATGCAACATCGCAGCGAGGTCACATACGCCGCACACATGGCTGTAAACCCCGCGTCGCGTCCGAAAATCCGTAGTAGACCGATTCGTTCGTGAGAACCGACGGTCGATCGCAGACGATTGATGCTCTCCACCGCTCGCGTCATTGCCGTCGAGAAACCGATGCAGTACTCGGTATTCCGCACGTCGTTGTCCATCGTCTTGGGAACCGCAACGACGGGGAACCCGTGCTGGTTCAACACAGCGGCATAACTGAGCGTATCGTCGCCACCGATGGCGATCAACGAATCCACTTCCAGTTGCTCGAGATTACTCAACACGACATGCGTTACGTTGTGGCGGGTCTTCTCGGCGCCGCTTTTGTCCTTGACGACGACTTCATGTTCTTTACCGACTTTGTCTTTCACGTGGTCCGGCAACTTGTTCAGATCCATGCGAGTGGGATTCGTCCGTGACGTGTGCAGCCACGTGCCACCGGTGCGGTCGATAGTTCGCGTATTCTGGCGGTCCAGTCGCACGAGGTACTTCGGGTCTTCGCCGACCGTCAGACGCAGGTGCGTAAGACCTTCCCAGCCGCGTCGAAATCCGACGATTTCGTACTCCGCCTCGAACTCGGCGAACCAATACACAACCGATTTGATCACCGAGTTCAATCCAGGCACATCTCCTCCGCCCGTGAGAATGCCGATTCGTTTCTTTGTTTTCGTCGCCATCGATCCCAACTCCTCTGAATTATGGGGTCACCGATGTTTCATGTTCAGGGCTTGTCCCTGGTCGAAACGCCGTAGACCACCTTGTCTCCGAGTGTATAAGTCGAGCGGCGCTTGAGATCTTACCTCCTGGAAAGTAGCAGGCACACTCCGTGTGCCGTAGCCGGAAGCGGACGGCACACGGAGTGTGCCTGCTACCTTGGTATATCTTCATCTGCCGCTGCCCTAACTGATATTGTCTCGAAACCGACTGGCAAAGTGAAGGGCACGAAAGGACAAGCGTGGCCTTGCGAGCGCCGTGGATGAATGGTGAGAATGTGACATCCTGAAACTTCAGTTGGGACGAATCGTTATGTGTAAGATGCATGGCTCACGGATTTGGCTGATTCCGTTCTTATGCTCGCCCGTTTTCGCGTTGGCTGACGCCGCCGCGACTTTGGCTGCCGAGGCCCACAGAATTGGCGTTGAAAGCCAGCTTTTCGTGGACGACGAGCTGATCCTGGCCAAAAAGGGTATGCTGCGCAAGGTGCATCCTTGCGAAAAGCTGGACGAGCCAATCATGGCCTCCAGCGAGCCGTGGGAGTACGACGGCATCGACCAACGAATCTACGTCTACGGCACTGTCGTGAGGGACGAACCATCCGGATTGTTTCGCATGTGGTATAACCGCATGCAAAACGTGATGTATGCCACGTCGGCAGACGGTATCGAGTGGCGCCGCCCGCCGCTTGGCCTGTGCGACGTGGGCGGCTCGAAAGCGAACAACGTCGTCTTTCCGCACTTCCACAGTCCAAGCGTCGTTTACAATCCGCAAGAACCGGATCCGGAGAGACGATACCAGATGCTCGGATCGAGCAGAGTTTGCGGCCGAGGGTATCATGCGGCGCACTCGCCGGATGGTCTTCACTGGACGCTGTATCCCAAAAACCCGGTGCTTCCGAGCAGCGACACGTGTACGTTGGCCTATGATGCAAACACGGGCGAGTATCTGGCGTTTCATAAACGCACTCACGAGCATCGAGGGCAAAGGCGACGGCTGGTGTACCTGGCGACCAGCCGTAATATGCAGGACTGGTCGGAGCCGAAATTGGTACTTGCTCCGGACGAAGCCGACGATCGAGCGGTTCGAGCCGAAGGTGGGCGATTCTCGCAATTCTACAACTTGTCGGTTTTTCCCTACGGTGGACAGTTCGTGGGCTTCGTGACGCATTTTCGTTATACCGGACCGCCAAAGGAACGAGGCCCGTTGCAGAGCGGCGACGACGGGCCCATCGACGTTCAACTGGTCCACAGCCGCGACGGTCGGGCCTGGCGTCGCTGCGAAGACCGTTCGCCGGTTATTCCATTGGGGCCTCGCCCGTACGATGCCGGTTGCATTCTCGGCGTATCCAACGGACCCGTGATGGTGGGCGACGAAATGTGGCTGTACTACACGGCGATCACCACGACACATGCCGGGTATGTGCCGAAGAAGAAGATCACGATTGCCCTGGCAAAATGGCGACGCGATGGCCTGGTTTCGCTGTCGGCGGGTGAGAATGGCGGACAAGTGGAGACGGTGCTCCTACTGGGGACGGGGAACCGGCTCGTCGTCAACGCGGATGCAGAAGACGGCAAAATCACCGTTTCCATCTTGGACGAAAAGGGCGATGCTCTGCCAGAGTTCACGCAACAGGAATGCATCCCCATTCACTCCAACGCCATCGCTCACCAAATACGGTGGAAACAGCAAGATCGGTTGCCCGCGGGTCGCCCGGTGCATTTGCGGTTCCATGTGAACAACGCCCGACTGTACAGCTATGCTCTGTCAGACAAATGAACCGATGCCAGTAGGACTGTCCGTTCCCAGTAGGTCCCGCCTGCCGGGCGGGACCTCAAACCGCATTGCGATCTTAACTACCATCGCAATCAACTTGCATTCGAACGATCTTGTGCCTAATCTGATGCTGTCACACTGCTCACCAGCCAAATAACACTGGCACGCGGAGCCAAACCGTCAAAGGAGCCACCGATGAAGAATCTCAAGAACGCCACACCAGAAACGACGACGAAAACAGAGGCAATTCAGCGACGCCAGTTCCTGAAATCGTCGGCGGCCTTTGGAGCGGGATGGATCGTTCTGAAAAGCGGCGTCGTGCGTGGTGCCGACGCCCCCAGCAACAAGCTGAATGTCGGCTTGATCGGTACCTGGGGCCGGGGCGAAGCACACTTTGGCGCGATCTCCGACGAGAACGTCGTCGCCTTGTGCGACGTCAACGAAGAACACCTGGCGTTTGGTGCTAAACGGTTTCCAAAAGCCCAGCACTATGTGGACTGGCGCAAGTTTCTCGAGCAGAAGGACCTGGAGGCAGTTATTTGCTGCAGTGCAGATCACACGCACGCGTTTGTCGCCAACTGGGCGATGAATCGTGGCTTGCACGTCTACTGCGAAAAGCCGCTGGCAAATACCGTTGAAGAAGCACGCGTGGTCCGCGCGACCTATCTGAAGAACAAAGACAAGCTGGCGACCCAATGCGGTACGCAACGCCACGCTAAGGAGAACTTCAACCGCGTGCGCGAACTGGTGCGAGACGGTGCGATCGGCGAGCTGTCGCATGTGTATGTGTGGGGCAACCGCCAGCTTCGTCGCCCCGGCTATCTGCCCGCAGAAGGCGAACCGCCCACAACACTCCATTACGATTTGTGGATCGGGCCATCGCCTTTCCACCCCTACAATCCCGGTTACTTTTCGGGCACGTCCGGCCTGAATTGCCTGCAGTGGAACATGTACTGGGACTTTGGCAGTGGCCAACTCGGCGACATGGGCAGCCATACGATGGATCTTGCCTGGAACGCGATCGACGCGGGATTGCCGACCTCGGCCGAGGCCAAGGGCGAGCCATTCAACCCCGACGTGAGTCCTGTCGAAATGTCAGCCACGTTCGAACATCCCGCCAATGATTGGCGCCCGGCCATCGGCGTAAGCTGGTATCAGGGCGGTGCGATGCCCAATTCGCCCAGGCCGTACATTGACTTGAACAGAATCGGCCACGGCGCGATGTTCAAGGGCAACAAAGGGTTTGTCATTGCCGATTTCGATACGCGCGTGGTGGTTCCCTACGGCGACCAAGGCGACATGACCTACTACAAGCCGCGATCGGAGGACGACGTGATTCCGGCCATGGGCCACTTCCAGAAGGAATGGACCAATGCCTGTAAAGGCGATCTAAAAACGTCCTGTGACTTCGACTACAGCGGTACGTTGATCGAGCAAATGTTACTGGCTCACGTGGCTTACCGCGTCGGCCAGAAGATCGAATACGACGGCGCAAACGGCCGCGTCACCAACAACGCCGAAGCCAACGCCCTGCTCGGTCGCAAGTATCGGCCAGGTTGGACACTGGAGGGGTAAGACCGCACCGCTGCAAGGTTCGTAGTGCCACTCCAAGACGGTGGTGTGCAGCATTTTCCTGGTTCCCCGTAGCTCTGCTTCGCACCCAAGGAAGCTGGAGCTTCCAGAATACGCGTTCCAAAACGGAGCTTGGGAACGAGTGAATGAGGAGAACTACAATGCTCCGGCGCCTGACGGGCCAGAATCTCGACGTTCGTGTGTTGGAGTTGTGTAGCGAATGAAGGAGCAACAATGAGTCTCGCGCACCGATCCTTGTTGTTACTGGCCTTGATTGCCATGTTTCTGAGTTCAGTGGGCGCCGCGGACGACAGTGATTTGCTGCTTCATCTGGAGGCGAGCCGAGGTGTGTCGCTTGACGGCGGCAACGTGACGGCTTGGGCCGATGGTGAGCGTTGGGGGGCGATAGTACCGGAAGGTTACGATCGGCCTCGTTTCATTCGAGAGACGAAGGAACTCGGCGGCAAGCCGTGTGTCGCGTTTGCCGGGCGTGATTTGCTTGGGATCACGGGCCAGGTCTTGCCGAAGGACGCCGTCGAGATGACCGTCGTGGCCGTCGCTCGAATGGAGGCGGCGAGTTCCGTCGGGATCTTCTCGATCCGCGAAGCAACCAACCGGACGATTCAGCTTGACACCGACGCCCACGGAAACGCTCGGTTCATTGTGCGAGACAAATCGGGAAGGGCGGCCAACTCGGTCGAAGCGTCCCACCACGGCACCTGGGGTGTTTGGATAGGCGTGCTGCGCAGCGGTGCCGACGGCGAATCGACGACGCAGGTCTTTTTCAACAAGGCATGTGGCCCCGAGGCGAATTCAGATCTGTCGCTCCCACTGGCCGGAACCTCCAACTGGATTGGCGGATTGCCGCTGGGACGGCATTTCCTAAGCTGGAATGGCGCGATTGCGGAGATCTCGGTTTACGATCGCGCACTTGCGAATCAGGAGCGAGAAGAACTCGCGTTGACACTTTGCGAGAAATACGGAATTGACTATCAGGACACCGGCCGTGTTGCCCCCAGTGCGATCTATCCGTGGAAGACCGAGCCGAAGCCGGCCGACGAAGAAATGTCGACCGACGTCTGCATCGTCGGTGCAGGAAGCGGGGGCATCGGCGCCGCATTGGCCGCCGCGCGCAGCGGAGCCGACGTGATTCTCGTCGAGCGTCAAGAGAAAATCGGCGGCACCGGTGTAAACGCGTTGGTCAGTGGCTGGGAACCGGGGCCGGGCTGCTCGATCGCGAGGGAAATCTACGACGAAATGCGCAAAGTCCCGCGTTCCACAGGCGTATCGAGGCTCTGGCCGCGCAAGTCGACGGGCTTCTCGATGGGTCTTTGGTTGATCGACGAATCGCTCGCCGATCAGTACATCCTGACCACCCGTCGAGCTGGTGTCTCATCCAATGTATTTCACAACGTCCCCTATCGGCCCGAAGCAATGGATCGGGCGTGCCGCGATCTGCTGAAGGAAACGGCGCGCGTCACCTTGCTCGATAGGACAACGTTCTTCTACGCCACGGCCAACGATGCCAAAAGCCGTGTCGAGTCGATTCTGGTCGAAGATGCCCAGGGCGCAGTGACGAAAATCAGCGCGGAGGTTTTCATTGACTCCACGGGCTGCGTGCATCTATGTCGCGCCGTCGGCTGTGAAACAATGCTTGGTTTTGATCCAATAAGCCGCTTCGACGAACCTTCCGCGCCGGAAAAAGGCTCCCTGCAACTGAATGCCATCTCGCGCTGCTACACGGTGAAGCCTAGCAAGAATCCGACCCCACAGCCGCCGATCGAGCCGGTGCCCTATTTCGCGAAGGTTGCCCATGTGACCGGCTGGGTCGATGGGCACCGGGTCATCAACCCGCTGCCGTCACTGCCAGGCCGGGCGCTGATCGACTTTGGCTACGAGAAGTGTTTGGAGCGGAGCGAACGTTCGGCACTGGCCCATTGGCATTGGCTTCAGCAACAGGCTGATTTCGAAGGCTACGAGCTGGATTATATCGCGCCGATGCTTGGTATCCGCGAAAGTTATCGCGTGGTGACCGATTACATCCTCAACGAACATGATCTCATCGCTTGCTTGCCAGGCCAGAAGCACGACGACATCATCGCGGTGGCCGATCATCCGTGCGATATCCACGGAGCGGGCGGCGGATTGGGGCACGTCGAGAATGCCTATGGCGTACCGTATCGCTGCCTCATCCCAAAAGGCGATTGGGAAAACCTGCTCGTGGCCTGTCGCGGATCGGGCATGAGTAAGATCGCCGCCTCGAGTTGTCGATTGCAGCGCACCATCATCCAACTCGGCCACGCCGCAGGAATGGCCGCCGCAATGGCGGTCGAGGCGGATGTGCCAGTCGATGAGATCGACGTGGGAAGGCTGGTCGAAACGCTCGACGCGCCGTCGCGTTATCGCTGGCTTGAAGAGAACATGCAGGAACGGTAGACCGTCAGCTACTCGCCCCACCGAAACGGCGACGCCGGAAGTCCCTCCCTATTGAACAGCGTGACGTTGTGGGGGTTGTTTTCCCAGGCGTAACGGACCGACTTGGGTTCGGGGACCTTGTCGCTGCTGACGCTCACGGTGTTTCCCTCGATCGTGGCTTCGGCCGGAACGAACTCGCCGTCGTTGCCCGCGATCTCGAAGTGGGCCAATCGCTCGCCTCGGCAGACCAGGCCGGACCCGGTTTCGGTGAACGTGCAAACGGCTCGGCCGCCGTCGATGTTCACGGCCTTCAGCAGTGGGCCGCAGGCGACCAGGTCTTTACCGTACACATCTCTTAAGACGAGCAAGGCCAACCGCGGCCCCATGATATGTTTGCTCTTGGGATGCAGGCCCTCGTCGATGTCGATATTCACCGACATGCCGAGATTAGGCAGACTGCCCAGCGATCGGCGCATCGCCTCGCGCACCTGAAAGTAAACACGATCCGGGGAGCCAATGCTGGGAAGCTGGACGTAGTAGAATGGAAAATCTCCCTGGCCCCAGTTCTTTCGCCAAGCCGTGATCATGCCTTGGAGATGGGCCGCGTATGACGCAGCTAGTGCTTCCGACCGGGAGTTGGCCTCGCCCTGGTACCAGATTGCACCCTTGATGGCAAAGGGAATCAGTAGCGAGATGTGCTTGTCATACAACGATCCCTGAGCCCCGTCGTAGGTCCCGGGCGGAGTCCACGGTTCAATCAGCGAGCCACCCACAGCGGCTTTGATCAGCCCGATGGGGACCTCCAGCTCCTGATGCAAGTGGCGGCCGAAGAAGTAACCTGTGGCGGTAAAGCCCTGAACGGTTTGTGGAGTGGTGGCGATCCAACGTGTCGCGCCGGCGGCCTTCGGCTTTCCTCGCCGCGTAGCCGCAGCGGACGTGAAGTGTCGTATGCCGGGGTAGTTGTCCTCTTTGGCTTCTTCCCGCTTTCCGACATTGCCCGCCATGTTGGACTGGCCCGCGCATAGCCATACGTCGCCTGCCAACACATCCCTGATTTCGATGGTGGTCGTTCCGGAGACCGTGATTTCAAACGGACCTCCGGCTTCTGGCGTAGTCAATCGAACCGACCAGCGCCCCTTGTCATCGGCAGTCGTTTCTGCTTCCTTCCCCCAGCTTCCGCAGACGGTAATCGCCTCGCCCGGCTCTGCCTCGCCCCAAACGGGAGCATCCACTTCGCGCTGGATGACCATGCCATCCGAGAACAGCGGCGACACTTTCAACTCGGCCCCCGCAGGAGCCACGATGCCAAGCATACCGGGCAGGACGAATAGTACGTTTTGAATTCTCATGTTCTCACCTGGGCTGCGTAAAGTTGGGAGGATACGTTTCGTCTCATTGTGTGCCACGCGGCCGCGCGTGTATACCAGGCCGAAAAGAACTAAGTCGACAGACCGCAGGGCCGGTGGGGCTGGCGCGTTGGTAGGCAATCGTCTACGGCGGGTCGTAGCCTCCGGCATTGAAAGGATGGCATCGACAAATGCGCCAGATGCCACGAAACGTCCCGACAATCGCCCCATACTTCTTCACGGCCAGGATGAAGTATTGGCTGCAACTGGGCGTAAACCTGCACTGGCGGCCGATCACGGGGCTGAGCGTCATCTGGTAGCATCGAGCGGCTGCGATTAGCAGCCAACCAGGAAGACCCACGATCGCTGCCCAGAGGAATCGCATTTAAGCCGTCTCCCCAAATTTCTTGGCCAGCTTTTTTGCCAGTTTGGGCAACGATTCGGTGATGGCGGCGTAGTCAGGCAGTGCTCCACGGCGTGGCCGAACGACCAAATCGACGCCCGTGGGCAGTTCAATCCGCGACCGGCGAAACGCTTCGCGTACGAGCCGCTTCCAGCGATTTCGCACGACGGCGCCGCCAACCTTGCGCGATACAGATAGTCCAAGACGCGAGTACGGCAGGCCATTCCGGCAACCGCGAATCACCAAAACGCGATCGGCAGCATACGCGTCGTTCTGATACACGCGATCGAAGTCGGTACGGGTGCGCAGCCGGAATTTGCGAGGAAAACGCTCGTCGACCACGTCAATCACCCTTCATTGCCGGAAGCGTCATCGTCGGCTGCGTACAGGGGCTTCGTCGCCCAGTCATCTTGCTTGACCGCCGTCCTTCGCTTTCGGCGATCGGCCGGCGATGCCGAGTTGATGTAGCGGCGGGTGATCCTTGCGGCCCACCAGGCGAACAGGATGAGCACGAATCCAAGAACGGCCACCGAGGCCAAGGCCAACAACAGTTTGATTCGATCGCGCGGATCCAGACGCAGAATAAACGGCTGCTCGTCTTGCGCCAGAACCAACCACGATGCCAAACCGACAAAGGACCTGCCGCCGCCGCTCAGAAATCTCCGTATCCGGACGCGCAAGAGTTCGGAACCAGAAGTCTTGTGACTTCTGCTACCGGACAAAGTAAACCGGCGGCGGCATAGCTCGATCACGTTTACCATCTCAGATCCGAACGGGGATTCAGAGGATGCTGCTGATCGAAATGGCGAACCATTTCGGCGCTTTCATCATCAATGGACTCCGGCAGCATGATCTGGAGTTCCGCGTACAAGTCGCCGGTGCCGTTCTTGCCGGGCACTCCCATGCCCTTTAACCGCAGGCGTTTCCCGCTGGAAGTTCCAGGCGGCACGGTCAGCGAGATTTCGCCCTTCGGAGTGGGAACGTCGATTTTCGCGCCCAACGCCGCTTCGGCCAGTGTCACGGGAACCGAGACCTCCAGGTTCTTTCCTCGGCGGCGAAAGTACGGGTGTTCGGCAACGTGAACCGTGATCAGTAGATCGCCGGTTGGTCCGCCCGAAGGCGACGGTTCGCCCTGGCCACGCAGCCGCATCTTGCCGCCGTCCTCGGCACCCGGCGGGATAGTTATCGTAATGGTCTCGGTTTTCCCACTAGGTCGCCGGACGGACAATTGGGCCTGGCCACCGATGATCGCCGTATTAAACGGTATTCGTAGCGCGTGGTGCAGGTCCTCGCCGCGAACCCGCGTGCGCTGTCGGCGGCCGCGATGTGCCGAGCCGCCTGTGAACTGCCGTAAGATATCCTCAAAACCGCCAGACGAGCCTCCACCGCCGGCCTGTCCGAAAATCTGGCCGATGTCGATGTCCTGAAAACCTTGCGGGCCTCCGTGGAAGGACTGCCATCCTTGTCCGCCGCCCACGGATTCGAATGCATCGCCGTAGCGGTTGTAACTTTCGCGTTTCTCCGGGTCGTTCAGCACGCCGTAGGCTTGCTGGATCTTCTGGAATTTCTCCTTGGCGGATTTGTCGTCCGGGTTCATGTCCGGATGATGTTCGCGCGCGAGCTTGCGGTAAGCCTTCTGGATGTCTTCCTGAGAAGCGTTTCGTTTGACGCCTAAGATCTTGTAGTAGTCTTCTGCCATTTCTCGCCTTTTGTGGGCGGTCTTGTTCTTACGTGGGGCACGAAATCCGGTCGCAGTATTCAACCCTGGATTTTCATACAAGGAGCAAGCAATGAAGTACGTCGGTGGCGACCTCCACAAGCATAGTATCACGATCTGTGTGATGGTGAAAGCTCGTGGGAAACGGAAGGTGGAAGCTCGCAGGACCCACTGCTATTGCCACAACGCCTTCGAGGTCAGCCGGGCGGCGGGTACGAAAATCAGCAGCGGGCACCAGGCGGCCAGCGGTGGAGGCATCAAACAGCCATTGCCTAAAGTGTGGCAGGCAATCACAACCACGAAGAAGACGGCCACAACCAGGACGCACAGGCCTGCAGCCACGAAGACGTTGCGCTGCTGGCGTGATACCACCAACGGCAATCCTAGAAGTAGCAGCGTGACATCCAAGAAAGGCTGCACCATGCGTGCGTGGACCGTTACTCGAACGTCCGGCGCAAAGTCCAGACTTGGATTATGGATCCCCCTGATCAATTCCGAGGTGGACGAGAACTGTCGCCACGCATTACCCGCGGCCAACTGGTCAAACGAAATCTCGCTGACAACGAAGCATTGGTCCGACTCCAGCCAATCCGTATCGCTTGGACTCAGGATCACCGGTTGGCCATCGAGGTACAGCGATGGCCTTTCGCTCAGACCTTTCGGCTCTTCGACTACGTCCAATCGGTAGCCTCGCGGTCGCCCTTCTTTCGGTTCGCAGTAATATGCGTCCTCGGCGATCAATTGGCTGCCAAAGCCGACGATTTCAGGCGGCAATTGGAACTTGGGGCGAATGATCCTTTGTTCAGCCGCCACCGTATGACGCCCGGTGAAAACAATGTCGGTTCGGTTGTCGAACCGCGGATCCAGGTCCCTCTTGGCATCGCCGTGCCAATCCTGCGAGTTTCGCATTAGCTTGTCGCGGAACGACGGGATGAGCAATTCGCGATTTGCCGCGGCCAGCAGGCTGACTACGATCGCGCCGGCAACCAACGGGGCCACAATGCGATATTTCGGAATGCCGGCTGCCATTAGTGCGGCCAACTCGTTGGATCGCTGCATCGAGGTGGCGGCAAACGTGGCACCCAGCAAAGCCATCAACGGGCTTGTGCGATCGAAGAAGGCCAAGGACCGTGCCCCGTAGTACTCAAACAACAGGGCGGGCATACTGCCCTGCTTTTCCGCCACCATTCGCAGTTCGTCCAGGTGACCGAAAAGGTCGATGACGACGTAGAGGCCGGTTAGGCTGAAGAAGCAGACGACCAGCACCTTGACGTACTGTCGGAGGATGTAGCGGTCGATGGTTCGCATGGGAATTCCGTTTCCTTCGCGACCGCAACCTATTCGGCCACGGCGGCAATGGCCCGTGCCAGCTTTTCTACGCCCTCTCGGATTTTCTGACAAGACTGAACGCCGAAACTCAACCGCATCGCGCACCGGGAAACCGGCTCTCCCGCCGTCGGATAGCAATACTCGCCCGGCACGTAAAACACGCCTTCGCGCATGGCAGTGTCAAACAGTTTGCCGTTCATCCCCGTTTCGATGTGCTCCGGAAGCCGCACCCAAACGTAGAGCCCGCCGGCAGGCCTAAACCACCGGACGCCTTCCAGCGGTGCAAGGTACCGGTCCGCAGCCTCCAGCATGGCCGTAAGTTTCCTACGGTATTCGTCGCAGATGCGTTCGACGTGCGGTTGAAAAAGTCCCATTTCCAGGACCTTCGCCATCAGGTGCTGGTTGAAATT
>JADHUC010000398.1 GCA_016784735.1 Pirellulaceae bacterium
ATGAAACGCAGGGCGAGGGCCGATGCGAAGGCGAAGGCGGAAGGGGCTCGATTGGCTCCATTTGAATGCTCTTTCAAATTTCCGGCTGGCCCCCATTCTCGTGCGCATCGTGGTATCCTTTTTCATTCCCGTTACGAGATGCATCCTGTTATGGCAAGATCTCGTGGCTGGCGTCGATGTATCTGGCTGCATTGGCAGCCGGCGAGGCCATGGCTGCGGAAATGGGAGACGCAGCTTTCGCCGGCCAATGCCGGGCGATCCGCGACCGCGGGGCGGAGGAGATTCTGAATCTGTACAACGGCGAGTACTTCGCCCAGCAGCCTGACCCAAAACACCTGGACGCGATCGGCGTCGACGGAGGCTGCCACATCGACCAGGTGCTCGGGCAGAGTTGGGCGTGGCAGGTCGGGCTGGGACGCTTGTTCAGCGAGTCCCACACCGGCCGTGCATTGCAGTCGCTCTGGAAGTACAACTTCGTCCCGGATATCGGGCCGTTTCGCGAGCGGTTCCCGCAAGGCCGCTGGTATGCGGTTGCGGGCGACGCCGGTTTGGTCATGTGCACATGGCCCAAAGGCGGCAAGCGAGACGACTGGCAGAAGCACTGGCAATATCAGTACTTCAACGAGTGCATGTCGGGCTTCGAATGGCAGGTGGCCTCGCACATGATGTGGGAAGGCATGTTGACCGAAGGCTTGGCGGTCGCCCGCGCGATCCACGACCGGTACATCGCGGCGCTTCGCAATCCGTACAACGAGATCGAGTGCAGCGACCACTACGCTCGCGCCATGGCCAGCTATGGCGCGTACCTAGCCGCGTGCGGCTACGAGTATCATGGCCCCAAAGGTCATCTGGGATTCGCGCCTGGGCTGAGTCCGGAGGATTTCCGAGCGGCATTTACGGCCGCAGAAGGATGGGGGACGTTCGCCCAGCAACGGGGGAGAGATACACAAGAAGCGACCATCTCTGTCCGATGGGGCCGGCTGAGGCTGAAAACATTGGCACTGGAGGTGGGTGAAGGCGTGGTAGTGCAGCGCGTGGAAGCCGTCGCGACAGGGATCAATCAGCCGGTCGAGTTCGCGCAGGAAAAGGAACGGGTGAGCATTACGTTTGCCGAGGAGATTACCGTGGCCGCCGGGGAAACGATCAAAGTCACTTGTCAGTAGTGCCGTCGCTCTTGGCTTCCCGTTCCAGGCAGCGACCGATTTGGCGGACGGCTTGGCGAAGACGATTCTCGTTCTCGACTAGCGCCAATCGTACGTAGCCGTTGCCGGCTTCGCCAAAGCCGCTGCCGGGACTGACGGCCACATCGCCTTTCTCCAGCAGCATCATGGCGAAGTCCATGGTATCCATCTGGCTCGCCCACGGTTCGGGGACCTTCGTCCATAGGAACATGCCGGCTTTGGGTGGATCGACGTTCCAGCCGATGCGTCGCAGGCCTTCGACCAGGACGTCCCGACGCTGCTGATAGATAACGGACTGTGCTTCGACGGCGGCTTCCGTGTGACGCAAGGCCACGATGGCGGCGATCTGGATTGCCTGAAACATCCCGTAGTCGTAGTAGCCTTTAATGACGCCCAGACCACGAAGCATCTCGGCATTGCCGCAGCAGTAGCCGACTCGCCATCCGGCCATGTTGTACCCCTTGCTCATCGTCGTGAACTCGACGCCCACGTCGATGGCGCCGGGCGCGGCAAGGAAACTCGGCGGACGGTACCCGTCGAAGGCCACATCGGCGTAGGCAAAGTCGCTGATCACCATGAAGCCGTAGCGCTTGGCAAGCTTCACCACTTCAACGAAGAACTCCGGTTCCACCGTCACGGTCGACGGGTTGTGCGGGTAGTTGATGATCAGCAGCTTCGGCGCCGGGTACAGGTGCTTGCACGTGTAGGCGATATTCGAGAGGAATTTCTCGCTGTCTGCCACGTCCAGCGCGATCACGTTCCCCGCGGCCAGGGCGACGGCGTACATGTGCACGGGAAAATAGGGATTGGGCACGACCGCCGTGTCGCCCGGTCCCATCAGCGCAAGGCACATGTGGCTGAACCCCTCCTTCGAGCCGAGGCACACCATGACCTCGTTTTCGGGGTCCAATCTAGCGCCGTATCGTTTCAGGTACTTGCTGGCCACTTCGCGGCGCAGGTTCAGAATTCCGTTTGATTTGCTGTAGCCGTGATTACGTGGATCGGTCGCCGCTTCCGTCAGTTTTTCGATGACAATATCGTCTGGCGGGTCGGACGGGTTACCCATCCCCAGATCAATCACATCAAAGCCGGCCCGCCGCTTTTGGTAGAGCAAATTATTGATCCGCCCGAACATGTAGGGCGGCAGTCGATTGACGCGCGACGCCAGACGTACCTCGAAAGGCTTGCCCGGGTCGACGTTATCCGCCGAATCGACTACTGATGACACTGGGGGTTGAGTGGCCATTTCTATGGAACAAGACGTCAAAGATCTGCAGGTAGAGTGGTAAGTACGTCAAATGCCAGAATAGCGTGAATCGACGAATCGCGAAACCGCTATCGGCGGCTGTGACAGGGTTTCCCTTGGTTGTGGCAGCGGCTCCTTGGGGTCCTGGAGTTGTGGCAGGGTCTCCCGACCCTGCCACGGGCTCCGACCGAAGGTCTCCAAACGGAGAAGACGGAGGGCTCGGCTTGCGGGAGGAGACCTTCGGTCGGCGATGTGGTCCGGTCGGGAGACCGAACCACAACAAGCAAAACAAGGTCTTGCTCGTCTGCCCCAATCGTCAACAGGGGCGAAGGATACCATCGGCCAACTGAAGTTGTCGCTCGATCAGCGATGCCAGGTCGGCACTGTGTGTGACCAGAACCAGCATTGCGTTTTCGTGCTTCTGCAGATCCACCAGCAATTTGCCGATCGCCATGGCGTTCGAATGGTCCAGGTTGCCCGTCGGCTCGTCGGCCAACACCAGCTTCGGTTGGCGAATCAAAGCCCGCGCCACACCGACGCGCTGACGTTCGCCGCCGGACAGCTCGGCCGGTCGATGCTGCAGCCGCTCGCTCAAACCGACTTGACCGAGCAGGCTGTGGGCTCGTTCGATCGTCTCGTTGTCTGGGCCTCCGTCGGCCACCGTTGGTACCAACACGTTTTCCAGAACCGAAAGCTGTGGCAGCAGATGATGGTCCTGGAATACGAACCCAATGTTATGGTTGCGAAAACGGGCGAGACTCGGTTCGTCAAGTTCGAACGGGTTCTCGTCGTCCACTTCGACCGTGCCGGACGTTGGGTGGTCGAGCGTACCAATCACATGCAGCAGCGTGCTCTTGCCCGACCCGCTCGGACCGATGATCGCGACGCTTTCGCCTGGCCCCAGCGCGAACGAGGCGTTGCGCAGAACGACCAACGGTTCGGCCCGTGTGAGGAACTCCTTGGAAATACCATCGACGACTAGACCGGACATGATGATCAACCCAACAGCGACAAACATCCAAGACCGTAAAAAGTGTACTCGACGTCGACGGCCTCGTCCCAGGCTCCACCAAGGAATCCGCCGTCGTCCCGTTCCATTCGATTAGCGTAACGGAGCGCGGCCGAGGTGTCGATTCGTTCCTTGGCTCCGAGGTCCGTTAGCGTCAACAGGCCGGTAAAGGTGCTGAGCAGATCCGCGATTGGAATGCGCGTGTTTGCCCGCAAGCCGCCTTCGTCGGTCTGCATCTCGGCCAGGAAGTCAATCGTACCATCGCGAGTTTCGTTGTCCAGCGCATCAAGCGTCCGAAGTGCGCCAATGGCGGCAGCCGTAGGGTTCGTACTTGCGCGTTTCGCGACGCGGATTTCGCGAAAACCGCCTCCTTCGCAGCGATGAGAGAGCACGAAGTCGACCAAGCGTTCCGGGCAAGGTAGCGGCTTCTCGATCAATTCAAGGCACGTGAGGATCAGGAAACTGTAGTACGTGCTGCCCGCACCGCCTTCCTTCGACTTGGCGTAGCCGCCGTCGTCGCGTCGCAGCTCCTCCAGCGTGCCTGCAATATCATCCTTCCACGTGGGCGAAGCGTCCGAGTATACGTCGATTCCAGCAGATGCGTCGAGCACGGCGGCCCCGTAGACAAGCGACAGCAAGTCCATGATCGGCTCGCGGGTCGCCAATCTGCTCCGAAGAAACGCCGCGGTGCGTTCAGCGACCAACCCGTGCAACTGGCCCAGAATCGAGAGCGAACGCAGCGCAAAGCTCGTGTAGTACAAATCGCTGCCGCCCTCTCGACCAGCGAAACCGCCGTCGGGCCGTTGGAGCCCTTTGAGAAAGTCCGCGTGTCGGAGGCGCACCGCCTCCGGCAATTCGGCGGCTCCTATGGCCAGTCGGACTGTCAGTTCTTCCAGGTAGCTTGGCATTGTGAAATGAACCCTACATTGCCATAGGCGAGGTTGTCCAGTAGGCTAATTGCTTCGCGATTTCCTGGTCCAGAATGTCTGTTACCGTTTATGGAGAAGATGAAGTGACTATCCCCGCCAAACGCTTGATCGTGCCCGTGTTCGGTTTGCTGACGATCGCACTGCTCGCAGGATGCCCACCGCAAGGAAACGGCCCGACCGATCCCCGAGTTGAACCGGTGGACACGCAGCCCAGTGCCGAGGACAAGCTGGCGGCGCAGGAGGCGGTTGAAGCAATCGAGTCGCTGGGCGGTGAGATTGAAAGCGGCGACGATGGAATGATCGTCGGCGTCAATCTTGTCGGCACCGGGGCCACCGACGAAGACATCAAACGAATTTGCGGTTTGGATGGCCTAAAGGGCCTGACGAAACTGCGCATAGCCAGTCCCGACGTTACCGATGCGTGCATGGAGTCGATTGAGACGCTATCGGCGCTGCGTGTGCTGGACGTTGGGGACTGCCGCGTCGGCGATGAGGGCGTCGCGCAGCTCAAAGGCATGCAGAATCTTGAGGAGGTCAAGCTGACACGCACCAATGTGCGTGATGCGGGGCTAAAGCATCTCGCTGAACTTCCGAATATCAAGCGTGTGTTTCTGGCACGCACCTATGTTACGGACGATGGCGTAGGGGAATTGGCCAAACAGAAAACGATCGAGTTGCTTGACCTTCGCGACTGCAACCTGCTGTCGGACAAGACGTTGGAACACGTGAAGGCGCTGGAGAATTTGAAGAGTCTTAAAGTGTGGGGACCGCAGATTAGCGATGACGGCATGATACACTTGTGCGGCCTGAAGAAACTCAAAGTGTTGGGGCTGCAGGACACGGCCGTCGGCGACGCGGGCCTGGCCTGTTTGAAAGACATGACCACGCTGGAGGAGATTCACTTCTTTCGCACAACGATCGGCGATGAAGGGCTAGGGGCGCTGAAAGGCAACACCAGGATGCGAGTGGCCAATCTTCGCGACACTCAGGTTTCGGATGACGGCATGGCGCATCTGAGAGACATGAAGGAACTGACCACCTTGGATCTCAGCGAAACCGGAGTGGGCGACGATGGAATGGAGCACATCAAGGGACTCGAAAAACTGAACGATCTGAAACTGTGGTTCAGCTTCGTCGGCGATGCGGGTGTCGAGCACATCAGCAACCTGGCAAACCTGACTCGTTTGAATCTGGAGAAAACGGACCTGACCGACGCCGGTATGGAACACGTCAAGAAACTGAAGAAACTCCAGTATTTACACATCGGATCGACGCAGGTTACCGACACCGGATTGGAGCACATCAAGGAATTGACGGACCTGAAGGACCTGGTGCTGACTTTCTGCCCCGGTGTCACGGAAACTGCGGTCGACGACCTGAAAAAAGCCTTGCCGGAACTGACGGTGGATTACTGAAAACTAGCCAACCGAGCGGCGAGTTGTTAAAGTAGGATTGTGGACTCGCACCTCCGAGGGTTTCAAACGATGGCTGCTTGGTACTGTTTGATCGGCGAGAAAGAGTACGGGCCCTTCAGCAGTGAACGGATACAAAGCCTCGTCGAGAAAGGCAAGTTGACCAGGGACCATTTCGTGCGTTCCAGCACGGATAGCCAGTGGACTGCCGCTTCCGAACTCCCTGGCCTCTTTCCGGCAGAAAAGACAAAGGACCCGGTGCCGCCGAAGGCCGTACCCGCGAAGGCCGTACCCGCGAAGGCCGTACCTGCGAAGGTCAAGCCGCCCGAATCGCCGCCGCCGGCCAAGGCCAAACCGCCGGTGGCGTCCGCAGCGAAGAAGCCACCGATGGCCGTGGCTCTCCCACCGGCCACGGAAGAACCGGAAATACCGAGTGCTCTGCCTGTAGCTGCTCCGGTCGCGACGCCCGTCGCCGCTCCCGCGAGTCTCCCCGTAGGGACGCCAGTGGCACCCGCCGCCGCTGCGGTGCCTTCATCCGAGCCGAGCGAAACGATCCCACGGGGCCGGAGAAAATCGAAACAGCAACAGTACCTGATTGCCGGTGGTCTCGCCGCCGTGTTGATCGTATTGGGAGGAGTCGCGATCGCGGTACTAGGTCGCTCGCCAGGGGAGGAACCCGGCGATGACGAGGTTGCCTCTTCCAATGACCCCCAGGCAAAGACGGACGTGCCAGCCCCCGAAGATGTCGAGGCGGACCCGGATGCCGAGACGGATCCTGATATCAAGGCACCGGCCGGTAAGACGCCCAGCATCAAAAAGGCAGCCGCGTTGCCGTCGATCAGAAAGTGGCACGATGCGAGAAACCCGGGCACCTTGCGCTCGGCCATGGTCCGATTTCACGTGGTGAACGCGTGGTTGAACCCGAGCCAGCCGGGCTCGCGGACACTGACCGTCGAGATGACTGTCACAAACTTGTCTTCCAAGGAGCCACTGGACTATCGGAGTTGGTCCGCAGCGGGACAAAGTGCCGTCGATACCGCCGTCTTTCTCGTCGACGACAAGGGCAAACGATTGACGGCGTCATCATCGCCGAGACGGCCGGAAGGCGCCGTTCCCACGTCGCGGCGTCTGAAGTCGCAGGAGTCTGTAACCGAGCTGTTGGTTTTCGAAGCGCCGGCCGCCGAATATGAGTTTCTGCGGCTTCGATTGCCGTACGCAGCCATCGGGCGTCCCGGGCACATGGGATTCGAGATCCCTCGCGTCATGGTCAAGGATCGTCCACCGGATTCCGAGGAACCGGTGGCCGAGATGCCGGCACCCGTCGTCACCAAACCCGCGCCCGATCCGACCGTGGCGAAGCCCGCCGTGGTGGACCAAATGCCGCCGTCCGGCGAACAATTCACCATCGATCAATTGCAGGAATCGATCAAAGAAAGCCTTTCCGACGGTGAGGAGACGAAACCGAAACCTAGTGCTCCTCCATCCAAGACCTCCGGACAGCCAAAGCCGTTCGATGGGCCGAGGCTGAAGGTCGAGCGTGACGACCGGATGGAAGAAGGTCCCAAGAAAGAATGAACCAGATCCGCTGTCCATTCTGCAACGCAATTGCCCCTTCTCCACCTGCTGCGCCCGGCCAGACGGTTCAATGTCACGCCTGCAATAAGACGTTCATGGCCACGGCCTCTGTTCCCGCAGTGCCAACAATGCCGGTAACGCCCGCGTCCCACGGTGCACCGAGCGTTCCCACGGTCCCCACCGGGCCGGCCCAGACTGCACAAAGTGCACACGCCTCCTCGCCCACCGTGCCGACTCGCCCAACACCACGGACGGCGCAAACAATTGGCGTTCAGCCGACCGTTCCTCCCTCGATCCCTGCATCGTCCGAGATCGCGACAAGCGATCACACGGGAGGGGTTCATGTCGGCGTGAGCGACCGACCAGTGCCCGAATCGTCCGGCAGCCTGCTGGGCATATGCCTGCTGGCGGGCGGTATCTGTGTGCTTCTCGCCGGCCTTATCCTGGTCGTACTACTGGTAAAAGGAGGACGGGAAGGGGACAAGCCTGTAGCGAAACAATCGGACGGACGACAGGTCGTCCAACTCACTCCTGAGAAATCGCGATCCGCCGGTTGGTCCAACATGGCGCAGGGTATCGTCATCAATATGAACGATGTCGCTGTAGACGTCGACTACGTCGGCTACGGAGAAGTCCGAGCGAAAGACGAGGACAACCAGGTTATTGTCTCTCAGGACAAGAATTACCTTCGAGTCTATGTGAATATCAAGAATCTGCGCCCCACGGTGCTGAGGTATAACAGTTGGTACGGGAACTCGTTTTCCTCGGAAGGCGGTCATGTCGCGGCCACGTTGGTCGACGACGGCGGGCAGCAGTACGAGATGCTGACGTTTACGGGCGTCACCGAGGTCCATGGGCATACGCGCGAGGCCGTATTGAGTACCAACGAGGTGGCGAAGGATGTGCTCGTTTTTGTTATCCCTCGAACCATTGATCGCACGACCATCGGCTATTTCCGTTTGGATCTACCCGCCGAGGCGTACGGCGACGCGGGTATCTACCGCTTCGAGATACCGCGCCGTGTCATCCGAGGTTTCTGAGCCGAATAGTGCGAGAGTCTTTTCAACGCGTCATCGAGCCGCGACTACGTGGAGTGCCCCAAGTCTTCGCGGCAGGGGTTGTTGGGAATGCGTTCTTCATCGCTGGTTATAGATTGCTGGTTATAGATGGGGAAAAGACAAATGAAGAATTCAAATGGCGATGGAATCGCAGGTGTATTCATCTATAACCAGCAATCTGTAACCAAGCCTAACGGCCGTCACACTGACGTATGCAGAAGGCTGCGACGATGAAAGCGCTGGTCACAGGTGGTGGAGGATTCCTGGGACGATACATCGTCGAGCAGTTGGTCGCTCGAGGCGATCGCGTGCGGAGCATTTCGCGCGGCCGGTATCCGGAGTTGGATGCGATTGGCGTCGAGTCGATTCAAGGCGATCTACGCGACCCCCAGATGGCTGCCGGCGTGTGTGAAGGGATGGACATCGTCTTCCACACGGCAGCCGTAGCGAGCATCTGGGGACCGTGGGACTACTACTACGGCATCAACACGGCGGCGACTCACAACGTCGTCGCCGGTTGTTTGTCCCATCGCGTGCCGAGGCTGGTCTTCACCAGCAGTCCCAGCGTCACGTTTGACGGTTCCGATCAGCGAGGAGTTGACGAATCGGTGCCGTACCCGACGCAATGGCTGTGCCACTATCCGCATACCAAGGCTTTAGCGGAACAGCACGTACTCGAAGCCAACGGCACGGATGGACTAATGACGTGCTCGTTGCGGCCCCATCTTATTTGGGGGCCACGGGATCGACACCTGATTCCTCGGCTTATCATGCGGGCGCGTTCCGACAAGTTGCGGCGGGTCGGTGACGGCACGAATCTGATCGACATGATTCACGTGGAAAACGCCGCCGCGGCCCATTTGCAGGCCGCTGATGCCCTCGGACCCGGTTCGCCGGTCTGCGGGCGGGCCTACTTTATCAGTCAGGGCGAACCGGTGAACTGCTGGGACTGGATCAACCAGATCCTCGCGTTAGCCGACCTACCGCCGATCACGAAATCGATCTCATTTAGGGCAGCGTGGCGAATCGGTGCGGCTATGGAGGCCGTCTATCGGGTGCTGCGGCTGAAGTCCGAGCCGCGAATGACCCGCTTCCTGGCCGCCCAACTGGCCAAAGATCACTATTTCGATATCCGTCGAGCGAGTGGAGATTTTGGCTATTGCCCGCAGGTTTCCACCGAACAGGGCATGCAGGGTCTGGCCGCTTGCCAATGCGTGCGCGACTAGGTAGTTTGATGTATTTCTTGATCGAACCGACCGCCAACCGGATGTTCCCATGATTGCCGCGACTTTGCCAAGCCTTCTGCCAGACCGTCAACGGATTGTGTTGACTGGAATCGGCTTGACCGCGCCGAACGGCAACTCGCTTGCGGAGTTTCGCGAGGGCCTGCTGAACGGGCGCAGCGGCGTCAGCGAATACGAGATTCGCTACTTCGGCAAGACGGTGGCGGGCGTTTGCGACTTCGATGCGCGGCGATATCAAGCCCGAAAGGAGATTCGCCGCGGCACGCGGGCCGGCAGCGTCGGCGTCTACTCCGCCAACGAGGCGGTGGTGGATGCGGGCCTGGATTGGAACAACGTAGACAAATCGCGAGTTGGCATCTACTTGGGCGTTACCGAGCACGGTAACGTCGAAACGGAAAACGAAATCCACGAGATCAAAGGCTACGACTACGACACAACGTTTTGGTCGCACCACCACAACCCTCGCACCGTAGCGAATAATCCGGCGGGCGAGGTGGCTTTGAGCATGGCTATCACTGGCCCGCATTATACGATCGGGGCAGCGTGTGCCGCCGGCAATGCCGGACTGATCCAGGGCGCTCAAATGCTTCGTCTGGACGAATGTGACGTGGCCCTGTCCGGTGGCGTGTCGGAAAGCATACGCACGTTCGGCATTTTTGCCAGCTTTCGGAGTCAAGGCGCCCTGGCCGCTCACGAAGATCCAACGCAGGCTTCGCGGCCGTTCGATGTGGACCGCAACGGCATCGTGGTGGCCGAAGGCGGTTGTGTTTTCGTTTTGGAACGCCTGGACGATGCAAAACGACGCGGTGCGAAGATCTACGGCGAGTTGGCGGGCTATGCCATGAATACGGATGCGACCGACTTCGTTTTGCCCAATCCGGAACGTCAGGCCCAGTGCGTGGAATTGGCCTTGAAGCGTGCCGGGCTCGCGGCCGAACAGATCGACATTGTCAGTACGCACGCTACTGGCACAACCAGCGGCGACGTTCAGGAGTGTACGGCCCTGCGTAGCGTTTTTGGCAAGTCAGATCAAACCTACTTCAACAACACAAAGAGTCTCATCGGTCACAGCATGGGGGCGGCTGGCGCATTGGAGTTGGCTGGTAACCTGGGTGCTTTCGACGACGGCGTCTGTCACCCTACGATCAACGTTCATGAATTGGATCCCGATTGCGATTTGCACGGCCTTGTGTTGAACGAGCCGCGGGAAATCGGGAAGCCCACTTACATCTTGAACAACTCCTTCGGCATGCTGGGGATCAACTCCGTCGTAATTATCAAGAAACATTGACGAAAGGAGACCGTGCGGCATGATACCTGCCGACATTCGCCAGGAGGTCATTACCATTCTGGAAGACATCGCTCCGGACGAAGACCTGAGCGAATTGAAGGACGACGTGGCGTTCCGCGATCAACTGGAACTGGATAGCATGGACTTCCTTGACATCGTCATGGAACTGCGAAAGCGTCACCGCATTCAGATTCCAGAAGAGGACTATGGCGAACTGGCCAGCATGGAAAGCACCGTAAAGTACCTTGAACCGTTGATGAAAAACATATCCTGACGTGGGGGCACGCGGCGGCGCCGCAAGATGTACGACACCATCATCATTGGCGCAGGAATGTCGGGACTGGCTGCGGGCATCCGCTTGGCCTATTACGATCAGCGCGTCTGCATTCTGGAACGGCATCACACGATCGGCGGCCTAAACTCGTTCTATCGGCGTCGCGGGCGCGAATACGACGTCGGTTTGCACGCCGTGACGAACTTCACGCCCAAGGGCACGAAGAAAGGGCCGTTGGCTCGGTTGCTGCGCCAGTTGCGGTTCAAATGGGACGATCTCGCTCTTTCACCACAAATCGGATCGTCGATCGCCTTCCCTGGTGCGGAGTTGCGATTTGGCAACGATATTAGATTGCTCGAATCGGAGATCGCTCGAGCCTTCCCGGCCCAGAAGGACAATTTCCGGCGTCTGTTGGAGCGCCTGGTGGAGTACGACGATCTGGAGCAATCGCACTTCGATTCCTCGGCGCGCCAAGTCCTACAGGACACGATCGACGATCCAC
>JADHUC010000032.1 GCA_016784735.1 Pirellulaceae bacterium
AGCTTTTTGACTGAAGGAGGGCCAGATTGACTGTCATTGACCCTGACAGCGTGTTATTCTCGATTGTTGTTCTGGGAGACTTCAATCCCGCGATCCTTCAGCCGCTTTGGTTTTCGGTGAACGGACTTGTGCCGGAGGCGGAAGCGAAGGACGCTGATGTCGACGTCATCCACAAGCAGTTTGCTTCGTTCTCGATGGGCGGAATTCGTGTGCAAGTGGATGACTCTCGACTCCACATGACAGCGGTAGAGTCACCGCAAGGGCCAATCCTTCGAGATCTTGTGCTGGGCACACTTTCCATCCTCGAACACACGCCATTGAAGGCGATCGGGTTGAATCGTGACATGACATTCGTAATGGAGACCGATGAGGCGTGGCACGAGGTTGGTAACAGGTTGGTGCCAAAGGGCGATTGGGAGCAGATTCTCGCCTGCCCAGGAATGCGACAGGTCGTTGTGGAGGGCCAGCGTTCGGATTGTAGTGCCGATCGACTGCATGTTCGCGTTCAGCCCTCCGCCAATCTTGGGATTTTGATCGCAGTAAATCAGCATTATCAACTGGAAACGAACGAACGGGTGGAGGTCCGTGAGCGACACAACGAAGCCATCAGAGTACTAAACGATGACTGGCCACCTTTTGTCACGTACGCTCGGGAAGCAGCGCGGAAACTACTACATCCGTCCCCACCTGTCGACCAACCGGAGCAACAGCCGTGATCGCTGAAGTCCTCGAGACATCCTCGCGAGTCGATGAACAAGATGCGAGCCCCCAGACGCAGGGCCTAGGTGACTGGGTTCGTCCAGCGGTTGAACCGGCCCAACGGGTTATCGGCGAAACAACGTCCAATGAACTTGATGGTCGCTCAAATGGATCACCGACGACAGTGCCCGGTGACTACCGAAGAGTGTCCGCGCCAATTCGCAAAGACACCTTCGTCCCTCGATTCCCGCGAGATCGCATTAAATTGTTACAGCAATGGGAATGTGTCGTTTCGCAAGTTCATGACGACTGCGTCGAATGCGAAATGCATGATCTGACGGATGAATCGAAGCCCGTCGAATGCGCGGAGGTCCTTCTCGAAGCCTTCAATGAGTACGACCGGGCGCTCCTGTGCGAAGGAACCGTCTTCTATTGGAGCATTGGGTACAAAACCAAGAGAACGGGCCAAGTTACCCAATATTCAAATCTTCATGTTCGCCGAATGCCACGGTTGACCAATCTCAAGAAACGCGAAATTGGCGAAAGAGCTAAGCAACTGCGTGAACTCCTTCACGCAAACTCATGACATTCGGCCCCCGCGTCCCGACGAGCTCGAGATGACGGTGTTTGGCCCGGGCGTTGGCGAATGCATCGTCCTGCACCTGGGAGAAGGTGACTGGATAATCGTTGATTCATGCACGTCGCCGGTCGGGGATGAGCCGGCAGCCTTGGGATACCTGCGCTCAATTGGCGTCGATCCCGATGCGAGCGTGCGGATGATCGTCGCCACTCACTGGCACGACGACCATATCCAAGGACTCGCTACACTGCTTAGCGAGTGCTCGAACGCCCAGTTCGTGATGTCCGCCGCCCTTGGGACGCAGCAGTTCTTTCAGCTTGTCTTGGAGGTAAATGCTCAGAACAGGTTGGTCAAACACGACTCCAGTGCGAGTGAATTTGCAGAGATCCTCGACGTGCTTGAATCGCGAACTCGCGGTCCGTACGCGGTTGGGCCCAGCGTGTACGCCGACGATGGTAAGCGCATCTTTCGCGGTGGGCATGCCGGAACTGCAGAGGTGTGGGCACTGAGTCCTTCGGCTGCGACGGTCACAAATGCTCTCACCAACCTCGCTGGGCAGCTTCTGACGGGTGGCGAGTGTAAGCGGTTCAAAAGGTTCACGCCGAATGACCTTTCGGTCGCCCTTCTTGTGCGAGCCGGCAACTACGATCTACTGCTTGGAGCAGATTTGGAGAACACTGCTGCTCCGGAATTTGGATGGAAAGCTGTTCTAAGCTCTGCGGTACGTCCAGCGACTCAAGCGGCAGCATTCAAGGTCGCCCATCATGGGTCGGCGAACGCGGATCATGACGAAGTTTGGTCAACGATGCTCGTTAAGGAGCCCATCGCCGTCGTTACGCCTTTCGCAAAGCTCGCAGAGCCGCTTCCGCGAGGCACCGACGTACAGCGGATCAAGAGCCGCACAAGCGAGTTGTATTGCACGACTTGGCGGCCGTCAAAGAAGCCACCTCGGCGAAGAGGAGTCGATGGAATCGTTCGCGGTGCAACGAAGACACGTCGGGCGATGAATCCGAAAAGTGGGTACCTCTGCTTTCGCGTCGACTTGAGCAACTCGCCAGCGACACCAGCGATTGAGTTGTTTGGATGCGCAACTCGTCTATAGACCGGCGGGCTTCCGCTTGCGCCGTCCACCAGTCAGTCTGTAGCCCAAGGCCATGCCGGGTGACATCCCTGCATGTCCTTCTAGATTCGCTGTCATCGCTTCTTCGCACCGATTCTAGAACCGCTGTTTCACCGGTTTGCCGTCGACATACAGAATCGCTTCGCCTGTTTCACCGTTTACGGTTGCCGCTACGTGAACCCACTGATCCGGGACAAGGCCGGCCTGGTGAGTGAGGGTGTCATAGTGGAAGATGAGGCGCAGCGAGTTGGCGGGATAGGTGTCGAGAAGATAGGCGGTCGCTTCGCCCGCCGGCGTCTTGTCGATGATGCGGACACCCGAGCCCGCCAGGTGACCGGGCCGAATCCACGCCTCCAACGTCAGGCCGCCCAGGCAGTTCAGCTCCGGATCGTGATCCACCCTCAGGTAAGCTCCACCTTCAAGATGGACGGCCTTGCCTAAGCAGTGCTTAGAGACAAATGCGCGGTCAGCGACGCTCGGATTCAGGAGAATGCGGCCTTTTTCATCCGTTCCCCTGTGCAAACATTTGTCACGTCCGCTTAGCGTTGTCTTGGTATCGATTGCCGTCACGGTGCCAACCGGCCTTGCCAAGAATGCCTTCCCGCTGCCGCGGTTCAGGAAAACGGCTCCGTCTTTCCGCTCGAAGTCCCAACTGGCCACACAACCCTTGACCGTTTCAGGCGAGACACAATCGTCGGTGGCGAGCGAAGCGATGTCGTTGCGCGGCAAAACGCGGTTGAAGATGGAGGCCCGCGCCATGTCGCCGACGAACGTGTGCCGTCCATTGCTGTCGGCGCCGAGACGCAGGGGCAAGGTGTTCGGTGTGATGATCCGACGTTCAGTTTTAAAAGCCTTGGGCTTGTAAACCGTGGGTTCCGTGCGAATTTCGAGGCCGATCTGTTCTTGGGCCGGTAAGGTCAGCTTGCGGGCGCCCGTTCCGTGCGATGACGTTCCTGTCTCAGCGGATCCTCTAACTACTTTCAGCGCATCCATACGTCCTGGAAGCCGAAGCGTGACCTCTTGTTTGACCGCCGAGGTTAGTTCAAGATGAATCACGCCTTTGTCTTGGTCCCATTGCAGGTGGTCTATCGTGATCCGGCCACGCGCGAGGATGCCGCGGATGCTTCCCCGCCGCCAGCCCGGGGGTATCGATCGCAGCAGGTCCAGCGTTCCCTTCAATGAGAACGCCAGCGATCGATTGACGATATCCGGGTAGGCCCCGTTCCCGTCGAAGTTGAAGATGCCCCCGTTGGGACGCAGGGACATGTGAAGACTGGGATACACCCGGTCGGCCATACTGTTCAGGATCTCCTCGACCACCTCGCCTTGCCCCAGGAAGGCGGCCGACTGGGCGTGGAACGCCCGTCCGAAGGGAATGCCGGCCCAGTCTGCCCTCGGATTCCGCAGCCACTGCTCGCCCTTTTTCGCGAGCGCCGTTTTTGCGGCCTCCCACAGCTCGGGCGTGGCCTTCGGCGAGAATTCAAAGCTACGAAACAGCGGGTAGAACGGCGAATGATGCCGGTGATCATAGGCATGCCGGAAGGAGCCGTCCGCCCACTCCGACAGGTCCCCGTTCGGACCGATCTGATAGGGCGGCAATCGTTTCAGCAGGGTTTGCCATGTGCCGATGTGTTCCTGCTCGACGTTCAGTTCTTCACAAGCGTTGATCAGGTTCGTCAACAGCTCCCTGGCCACGGCGAGGTCCATGGTGGAATTGTCGGAGGCCAGCAACCCACCGACCTCGGGCGAGTAGGACGGCCGATAGAGGATAAACCCGTTGGCGTCCTGCTCGATCAGGAAGTCCTCGTAGAACACGGCGATCTCTTTCATGAGCGGTATCGCACGATCCGCCAGGAAGGTTTGATCTCCCGTGTACCGATAATAGTCGTAGAAATAGCTGGCCAGCCAACCGGCGCCCGGCGTCCAGAATTGCCACGCCCAATTGCCGCCGTAATGACTATTCAAGCCAGAGTTCGGCGACGCGACGACCTGGGATACAATGCCCCGCGCCCCAAACAGCTTTTCTGCGTTCGTTCTCCAGTCCGGCAGGAAGGATTCAATCAATCGGAAATAGCCCTCCATGCCTTCCAGCATATTGGCGCTCAATGCCGAATCCATGGCATTCTGCACGTTGGTATCGAACGTATAGGATCCGTTCCACGGCGCGGTGAATACCCCGTTCCAAATGCCCTGCAGATTAGGCGGCAGTTCGCCGGCGCTGCAAATGAAATAGAAGCGGCTGGCGTCGTACATCTTCTCGATTAAGGCCGGGGGAATCCGCCGGTAATCCGTGGCCCGCGCATCTTTAAGCAGCTTTTCCGTGGTTTGCTGCCGGTCGTCCCCGCCGCCCAGATCTAGGGTCGTGCGGTTGAAGATTCTGCCGTGCGCCGCGGCATGGGGGCGCAGGAGCTTCTGATAATCCACCGGAAGGGCAAGGAGCTTTTCCTTCAGCTTCAGGATTTCGACCGAATCCGCTTCGAGTCGTTCGTGCCACTCGACCCCCATCAGCAGAAGCACTTCGGAGGCATCCGTGACGATGATCTTATGGCCGTCGTTTCGGATGCGACCCTCTTTGACGACCACGCGGACGACGCTGTCATAACCGCCCGGGCTTTGGGTATAGGCGTTGTGGTAGGTGATCCAGTTCTGGTCCACGCGAAGTTCCGATTCCACCAGCTCATGCTTGATGGGAGGCGTGACGATCGTTGCGTCAATCCGTTGGGCGCCCGACCGCGTGATGGACAAAACGGCAACGTTGTCGGGCCGGGACACGAACAGCCTGCGCGCATAACCGCCATCGTCATCGCGCCAACGCACCGACACTTCGCCCGTTTGAAAGTCGGTGGTTCGCACGTAGTCCGTTACGGTGCCGCCGGCGGGCATTTCGAGATTCAATTCGAAGGCCAGGTGGAAAGGGTCGCTGTGGTAATTGAAATGACCTTGCTCGGCCGCCTTTTCCAGTGAGAATTTCAGCGCGGCGACATGGCCCTTTTCCCGGATGATCCGACGAACCTCCGGCAAGTACTTTCCCAGATCACAAATTTCCGGCCGCGGGTGCGGCAAGTATAGACGTTCGTGATTCAGGACAATGGTTTCCCGGGTCGGATTCCCGTACACGATGGCTCCGATGCGCCCATTGCCCGTCAGAAAACCATAGTCCCACCGGCTCGCCGGGACGGAACTGGCCACGCCTCGCGCCGGAATAAGGACATTTGCATTACCCGGCGCAGTCGGCGCGTATCGTGAGCTATCCGCCGCCCACGCGACATTGCTGACAAGCATACCGGCTAGAATCAGAACTGCCGTGGTTTCTCTAATCGCCATGATTCCGATGTAAACCGTAGGAGACATTCGGTCGATAGCGCGGGACGGTCGGGAGACCGGACCACATGGCCGACCGAAGGTCTCCCTTCTCGGTCGGACTCCCGCGGTCTGTTGATTTGGAGACCTTCGGTCAGTCGCAGTGGCAGGGTCGGGAGACCCTGCCACAACTCGGTTTGTCCTCCTTCAGAATTCTGAGATCGGTTTTCCGTCGTTCCTGGTGAACAACCGTCGCAGGGTTTCGAGATCTATACCCTCGCCAATGAATCGTACGCTACCGTCACATAACGCTGCCAGGAAGCCGCCGGGACGCACGCCGACCAGTCCCTTTATCAGGTTCTCCTCATCCGGTTCGTAGTCGTCCGGCTTCGTCCAGATGACGGCTTCTTCGTCGCTCGCCTCGACGACCATGATCGTGTTCGACGTGCCGTCGACGATGTCGGCCATCCGTGTTCCCTGCGGCCATTTGCCGCCCCGCTCGGTTCTCTTAGGATCCACGAAGATCATGTCCTTCCCGCGGATTCCCAGGTAGTTCGTTTTTGTCGGCTCCGCAATGCTTCCTGGCGCGCGGTACACCTCGGGCATTCGCGCGATCAGCCCCTTGTTGTGCTCGCTGTCCCAAGGCTCGTCGAAGTGAAACTGTTCGTAGAGTCGCTGTCCTTCGATGAAGGGCAGGATGTGAACTCGCCAGCTCAATAAGGGCTTTCCATCCTCGTCGGCACTGTAGGCCCCAGGAAAGCTCTTGAATGTGTCGTGGTAGTTGTGCATGGCCAAAGCGATTTGCTTCAGGTTATTCATTCCCTGCGCCCGCCGCGCAGCCCCGCGAGCCGACTGAACGGCCGGCAGAAGCAAAGCGACCGCCACTGGCGCGGTAGCGCCCACATTGCCGCCGGGAAGCGTCTGGTGACTGACCGTCTCGATACCCGAGTCGGTTCGTTTGATCGCCGTCACCGCCGGCAGCAAGTGCCGTTCGATCGAGCCGGCTGATGGCAGGAGGATCGGATCCAAGTCGAAGCCTTCCTCGCGAGCGAAGTGGAGTGCGAATTGCACGCCGATTTGCACCAGCGGATACACTGTGCGGAACACCGGGCGAGTATCGCAGTAGGAAATCGCCAGCGGCCCCGAATCGCCTTCCAGTAAGGGCTTCACGGCCGAGGCTTCGGCCAAAGATACATACTCGTCGCCGCGTGATACAAACGCCTTCAATGTCTGAGGGAACAGCGAGACGGCCAGAACGTCGTCCGTCACGCACCATGCGGGCGTCAGCGGGAAGTCATCGTCCGGCACGACCAGGTAGTAAATCGTCTGATCTGCAAAACGGAGTTCTCGGATCTGCGGCGCGCGGCGTTGTTCGCCCATGGCCCCGCGGGCAAGCGTGACAAACTTGTCGTGGATTTCGCGGAAGCGCTGTGGATCGCGCAAACTGACCGTTGCCGTCCAGCCGGTCAGAAGTCCGCCTTCGCTGGCCGACGTCGATATCGTCCACACATCGCCAAGCGATTTGAGCAAATCGTCGCGAAGTTTGATACCGAACATCTGTTCGATATCGAAAAGCCCCTCTTCCACCTCTTCGACTGCGCGCGGTTCGACTTGGCCCACCACGTCCAGGATAGTGTCGAGCAGCTTACCAACGTCCAGCCGGAAGGCGGCGGCTGCCAACGCATCTTGCGAAACAGGCGCCAGGTCGTCGGCCGTGAGGGGCGGTGCATCGGCGCAGGCCAGCAGTCCTTTCGCTTCGCCTTCGATGCCGATGTGCGATCGGCGCACGACACCGGTCTCGTCCAACCCGGTAACCGATCCGCACTCGGTCAACGCGCCGAGTCCCAGCGCGTCGACAACCTGGGCGATTTCCGGCGCGGGAGCCATCGGCAGGAACGTGTCGACCAACTTGCCCACATTGACGTACGTCACGGTCGAGACGCGGTCGACCGGCAATCGTTCGCGCAGGTCCGTCAGCCACGCGGGCGGTTCGGTGCGCACCCGCTCGAACATGGCGTCGACCGCCCCGTCGCCGAGCCCGAGGATCAGGTACTTGCCTCGCGTACCCCAGGTGATCGACGGAGCGCCCGGAGCGGGCTGAAAGCTATAGAACGTCGCGCCGGCCGCATCGACTTCCCGGACTTGATCGCCCAGAGTCCGTGTCTGCAGCCGTTCCAAGACGGCCTTGATCTCGTCGACATCGTCACCGACGCTGATGATCATGCCGGCTTCGATCTGTGGCCCATCGGGTCCCATCTCCACTTTCGATAGGAAGATCGCCGTGGGGCGAGTCAGCAGTGTCTTCAGTAGTTTCGGCCCCTCGGCTGCGAAAAACGCCGCTGGCGAATCGCCGCCGCCTCCGGCCTGCTGCCGCAACGCTTCGACCAGCTTCTTGCTGACTGTGTCGACCAGTTGCTGGATTTCCGGCTCGGCGAGCAACTGTTCGGTCTGGTTTGTGCTGTTCGGGTCCGGCTCGGCCATCCCAGCCCACGTCGTGTAGTACAGGCACTCGTCCGGAGCCACCCTTGCCAGCAGTTCATCTTCCGGTCCCGGCGGCACGCCGACAGGAATTCCAAAGAAACCGGAAAACATCATCAATACAGAGATCAACATTTCACTTGGACCGGGTAAACCCATGGCGATACTCCTTTGCTGAAAAGGGCCGAAAATGCACGAGAACGATCGTATGGACGGTGAAGACCGACCGTAGATGACCATGAGCATATCACTTCGACAACATCGGGTCCACACGCCGACCGCAAACCGCCAAGAATCGCCGGGGGAGTATTCAGCGGAGCCGCTCTGTGGGTTAAGCTAGAGAGGCACGTGACACGCTTTCCCGTTTAACCCCGAGCCGGAGGCGACGGCCGTGGCACATCCAACCGCCCAGAACGACCGTCGCCTCCGGCTCGGGGTTAAACGGCGCGGACGCGGGTTGCACAGAGGTGCAGGAGCGAACGGCGTTCCCTCCTGCAAGATGCACACAGAAAAACCGATAGAAGACACTTACCTTGAGGAGGACCACTGTGACTCGCTTACTACCGAACCTCGCAACAGTCGCAATCGCAGCTCTGCCGTTCGTCTTCTCTGCCGCCTTCTCCCTGGCAGGCGAACCTCCGTCGCTGAAGTTTGCCAAGCAATTTCTGATGCTAAGCCCCAACGAAGGCTGTGCGATCGCCGACGTGGACAAAGACGGCGACGCGGACGTGATCGCCGGCACTCATTGGTTTGCTGGTCCGGACTTCGTGCCGCGACCGCTCCGAGACATTGCCGAAGTCCACGACGTGTACTACAGCTCCAACGGCGATTACCCCTACGATGTGGACGGCGACGGCTGGATCGACGTCATTTCGATCGGCTGGTTCGATCCCGAACTGTGCTGGTACAGAAATCCGGGCAAAGATGACTTGGACCGTGGCAAGAAGTGGGAACGTCGCGTGTTGAAGGAGACGCGAGGGCAGAACGAGGCGCTGGCGCTGCACGACCTGGACGGCGACGGTGTACCCGAGATCTTCGTCAATTCCTGGGACAAGAAGGGACCGGTCGTGGCGTGGAAGCTGGCTAAGGACCAGGATGGGAATCCCACGGTCGAGCAAATCGTGCTGGGCGAAGAAGGCAACGGCCACGGTTTTGCCTTTGGCGACATCAACGGCGATGGCCGGGAAGACCTGCTTTGCGAAGCCGGCTGGTACGAACGACCCGAAAGCGATCCGTTGGCCAAACCCTGGAAACTGCACAAAGAGGGCGCTCTACCGCATCCCAGTTGCCCCTGCATCATTACGGACCTGAACGGCGACGACCGTAACGACATCATTTGGGGCAAAGCCCACGACTTCGGTTTGTACTGGTGGGAGCAGGGCGAGCCGAAAGACGACGGCACGACCACGTGGACCGAGCACTTGATCGACGATAGCTGGTCACAACCGCACTGCTTGGTTTGGGCCGATCTGACCGGCGATGGCAAGCCCGAGTTGATCACGGGCAAGCGCGTCCGGGCGCACTGTGGCAACGATCCGGGCGGCAAAGATCCGGCCGTGCTGTTCTATTACACCTGGAACCGCGAAGCCGGCGAGTTCTGTCAACACGCAATCGGCGCCCCAGGTGACGGCATTGGCTCGGGTATGCAGATCCGCGTCGGCGACCTGAACGCCGATGGACGACCCGATGTGGCCGTCGGCGGCAAAACGGGCACGTGGGTAATGATTAACGAAGGAACCAAGGAGTAGTCGTGTAGCCAAGTAGGTCCCGTCTGCCGGACGGGACCTTGAACTGCGTATCAACGTCGTCATCCATCTCCAGGTCCCGTCCGACAGACGGGACCTATCGGGCAAAGCCAACCTGCCGACCGTTTAACAAACCCTCTACCACGGGACCAATGTCATGCCAAGCAAGAGCCAGTCAACACGCCGTACGTTTTTGAAAACCGTATCCGCCTCGGCCGGCTTGGCCGTCGCCGCCCCGTCGATCGTACCCGGCTCCGCGTTGGGATTAGGGGCAGAGGGAAAAGCAGCTCCCAGCGAAAGGATCACGGTGGGAATGATCGGTGTCGGACGCCAGGCGTATATTGTCAACTTGCGTCAGTTCCTCGGCATGCCCGACGTGCAAGTGGTTGCAGTTTGCGACGTAGATCGCTGGCGACTGGAACAGGGAAAGACACGGATCGAAGAACACTACGGCAAGCAGAAGCCGTCGGGCCAGTACTCCGGCTGCGCGGCCTGCAAGGATTTCAAAGAAGTGTTGGCTCGCAAAGACATCGACGCAGTGATGATCTCTACGCCGGATCATTGGCATGCGCCGATGGCCGTCGCCGCGGCCGAGGCCGGTAAACACGTATCGCTGGAGAAACCAATCACGCGCTCGATCGGCGAGGGCCAGGCGATCGTCCGGGCGATGCGAAAGCACGATCGTGTGTTCCGCATGGACAGTGAAATGCGCTCGTACAATCACTTCCTCCGCATGGCCGAACTGGTCCGCAACGGGCGATTGGGCAAGATCAAAGCGATTCGCGTGGGCGTTCCGGCCGGGGACAATGTCAACTGTCCACCAACGCCCGAGATGCCCGTGCCCAAAGACCTGGATTACGAAATGTGGCAAGGCCCCGCGCCGCGAGCGCCATACACGGAGCAGCGAGTTCACGCACCCGGCCAGTTCGGACGCCCGGGTTGGATGCGAGTCCTGGACTACTGCGACGGCATGGTCACCAACTGGGGCACTCACTTCTTTGACGTGTCGCAATGGTGTTACGGTGCCGAGCGAACCGGTCCGGTCGAAATCGAGGGCCATGGCATCTATCCTCCATCAGGCCAATTATGGAACGTGCTGAAGACGTTCGAGGTGACTTACCGTTTCGCCGATGGTACACCGATGTACTACGAAAACACGAGAAACAAAGCGATCACCGGAGCGCTGACCCCGTGTTCGGCCTACGTCAAATTCGAGGGCAGCGAAGGCTCGATCTACGCCTCGTTTGGCAAGCAGGAGTTCAAGTCCGAGCCGGAATCGTTACTCAGCTCGAAGATCGGACCGGACGAAATCCACTTTCCGCTTAAGTCCGACAAGCAAGACTTCATCGACGCGATAAAGACCGGCGGCCGGACGTTAGAGGATGAAGAAGTCGGTCACCGAACCACATCGCTGTGCCATTTGGGGCACATTGCAGTTCACTCGGGCCAAAAGCTCAAGTGGGACCCGGACAACGAAAAGTTCCTCGATAACGACGCAGCCAACCAGTACCTGGACAAGCCGATCCACGCGCCGCCGAAAGCGTGATCGTCCCCAACGCAAGACTTGCATGGGAGATGTAACATGACGATCCGTCGTCTTGCTGCTGTTGTCGTTGCCATTTCTTTCACGATTAGTGCCGTGGGGCGCGTCGCTGCGCAGGTGCCTGATGCCGGCGATGATCTCCAGCGATTCGAGGAGGAGCGGACCGATGCCTACGCGACGCAGCTCGAAACCTACTTGCGGAAGTGGCTCGTCGACGAGTATCCCGAGCGGGCTGCCAAGGCGTGGAACCGCGACTACAGCAGCGTCGAAGCGTTCTTGGCCAGCGTCGAGCGGAATCGCGAACGATGGCGCGAGGTTATCAAACCGCCCGAGTTGACCAAGACGGGCGATTTGCAGCGCCGCCCGCATCCGCCACTGGCGAAGCTCGATGGCCAGTGGCTCTCGTTGCCTTTGGGCGGTCTCGCGGCCGAAGGCCTGCTGGTCGTTCCAACCAGTGCTACGCCGGAAAAGCCTGCTCCGCTGGTCATCGCCCAGCACGGGCTCGGCAGTCATCCGGAGCGGACGTTTGGCGTGTTGGACGAAGGCGACCATTATCACCGTTACGCCGAACGGCTAGTCGAAGAGGGGTTTGCCGTGCTTGCGCCGATGAACTTGCGAACCGCCGAACGGCGCAACCGGATCGAACGGCTTTGCCGCTTGGCCGACACGAGCCTGCCTGGAATCGAGCTGGTCCGGTTCGAGCGGCTGCTGGACGAAGTGTTGAAAGACCCACGGATCGACGAGGATCGAGTGGGCATGTGGGGCGTTTCGCTGGGCGGGCTGGCCACCATGTTCTGGATGCCATTGGAGCCGCGGATCAAGGCGGGCGTGGTCGCCGCCTGGTTCAATCACCGGCGGAACAAAATGGTCATTCGCGATCCGCGCTACAGTTGTTTCTTGGAGACCAGCGAGGAGCACGCCTTCTTCGACAGTTGGCTGACCGAGTTTACCGACTCGGACGCGGCCAGCCTGATCTGCCCACGAGCGTTGCTGATCCAAACCGGCAAGAAAGACCGCATTGCCCACTGGCCGCAGGTGGTCGAAGAATTCGAGGCGTCTCGCGTGCACTACGAGAAACTGGGCATCGCCGAGCGGATCGAAATGGACTTACACGAGGGCGGGCATGAACCTTGCGTGGAAACCGGCGTGAGGTTCCTGAAACGCTGGTTGATGGAGGAATGACAAGCACAAGCACGCTGTGGAAGCATGTTATCGCGTTTCTGTGTAGGGTGATACTATGCTTGTGGAGGTCGACACCGACGTACTTCATTGCTTGCTCCTTGTGTGGAAATCCAGGGTTAAATACGACCACCGGATTTACCACGCAATTCAAGGACAGGCAAGCGTCGCACCGGCCTCCTCTTTCATAGTATCACCCTACTTGGTTGCGGCGGGAATCCGCGTTCGTTCTAGACCGGCACTACGGTGCCGGACCGTTCGTCACGAATCAAGGAGACGGCAATGAGAGTAACAGTTGTGGGCGCGGTTCTTGTCGCGTTGCTGGCGTGCTCGCCAGCGTGGGCAGAGCAGTCGGCGAAAGACATCTTGAAGGCTTCCGGCATCAAGGGCGGGTTGGTCGTCCATCTGGGCTGCGGCGATGGGAAGCTGACTGCGGCACTGCGGGCGGACGGTTCCTATCTTGTCCAGGGACTCGACACCGATCCGGCGAACATCGCGCAGGCGCGGGCGCACATCCAGTCGCTCGGGCTTGGCGGCAAGGTATCGGCCGCCGTGTACGATGGCCAACGACTGCCTTACGCCGATAACCTGGTGAATCTGGTCGTGGTTTCAGGTGTCAGTGTTCAGGTTTCAGGACGCGAGATAGCTCGTGTCCTTGCGCCGGGAGGTGTTGCGTTGGTGGAAGGGAATCTAAACGATACCGACACCCGACACCTGACACCTGACACCTCGCCCGGCCAGGCCGGTTGGTCGAGATTCACCAAATCCAGGCCCGACGAGATCGACGAGTGGACACACTACCTTCACGGCCCGGATAACAACGCGGTGTCACACGATAAGGTTGTGGGTCCGCCTCGCTGTCTCCAGTGGATCTCGGATCCCGTGTACGGTCGTCACCACGATCGCTTGTCAAGCGTGAGTGCCATGGTCAGCACGGGCGGGCGGCTCTTCTCGATCGAAGACCGCGCTCCGGCCCTTTCGATTTCGCTGCCTGCCGAATGGCGCCTTATCGCCAGGGATGCCTTTAGCGGCGTTACGCTGTGGGAGTTGCCCATCGGAGAATGGGAATCGACCCAAACCCGCTTCCGTAGCGGACCGGTGCAGTTGTCTCGGCGTTTGGTCGCCGTTGGCAACCGTGTCTACGTCGCTATGAACTACGGAGGTCCCCTTTCGTGCCTGGACGCTGCCACGGGTGCGACGCTCAAGACTTATGAGGCAACCGAAGGCGCGGACGAGATCCTCTACATCGACGGCACCTTGTACCTGGTGGCAACCGCCGTCGACGGAGCCCAGGAGCGTCGGATCCTGGCCGTTGCCGCCGCGAGCGGCGAGATTCTCTGGGAAAACAAAGACGATACGGCGCGTGGCACTCTGCCCGCCACACTTGCCGTCGGCCAGCGCTGCCTGTTCTTTCATGACGGCCAGGCCGTGGTGGCGATCGACAGAAAGACGGGCCAAGCCGCTTGGCGCCAAACGCTGCCCTCCGTACCCAAACGTCCTTCCTGGCTTACACCGACTGTTGTGTTTCACGAGGGCGTTGTACTGTGCGGCGACCGTGCGGTGGACTACCCCGACGAGTGGAAACAACATCCGGTACTTCTATCCGGCATGCTCCAACACGGCGGCTTGGGCTTGGTGACGGCCTTGTCGGCTGAGGACGGCGAAATGCTCTGGCAGGACGAGGCGGCCGAGTGCTTCCATGGAGCCGTCGACGTTTTCGTCATCGACGGATTGGCTTGGGCTTCACGCGGGCCGGCTCGGTTCTTCTTCGAGCGGACGCGGCCGATCTTGGATCAGATGCTGGGCAAGGATTTCTACATCGAAAACGTCACGGGCCGCGATTTCCGTACGGGCGAAATCAAGAAGACAATCGACGCTGCGGAAGCGTTCACGTTAAGCCATCACCATCGCTGCTACCGCAACAAGGCGACCGAACGTTACATCATCATGGGACGAACCGGGATCGAGTTCATCAACCTGACGGACGGTCCCAGTCTGCGCAACAACTGGACTCGCGGCGCGTGCCAATACGGCGTGATGCCGGCCAACGGGCTTCTGTATACACCTCCCCATCCCTGCACCTGCTACAACGCCAGCAAGATGAACGGCTTCTTCGCCTACAGCAGCCGCAAGGAAGCTGCATGGGCGGATGAGGCCATCGCTCGATTGTCCAAGGGGCCGGCGTACGACACGACCGGCGCGGACGCCAAATCAGACGATTGGCCTACTTTTCGCCACGACAATGCCCGCAGCGGTTGCGGCAGCGCGCCGGTCACTGATCGCCTTGCCGTGGCATGGCGTAGCGACCTGCGTGGCAAGCTAAGTGCCCCGACGTCGGCGGACGGCAAGGTCTTTGTGAGCGCCGTCGACCGCCACACGGTCTACGCTCTGGACCTGGACACCGGCAAGGAACTTTGGTCGCACATCGCTGGCGCTCGCGTCGACTCGCCGCCCACGTATTGGAAGGGGCGTGTCTACTTTGGATCGGCCGACGGCTCGATTCAGTGCCTGAACGCGGCCGACGGCGCGCTGGTCTGGCGCTTCTTTGCCGCGCCGGAACAGAGCTCGATCGTGGCATGGGATCAACTCGAATCGCCCTGGCCCGTCGCCGGCAGCGTGCTGGTACGCGACGGATCGGTGTACGCCTTGGCCGGGCGCAGTTCGAACCTTGACGGCGGCATGTACTTCATCAAGTTGGATGCGTTTACCGGCGAACCGCAACTGACCAAGCAGGTCTACAATCGCGACCCCGAGACAGGACGACAGGCGGAGGAGCGCATCGACGATCTGTACATGCCCGGTTTGTTGTACGACGTCCCGTCGAGCAACGGCGAGTCGATCTTCGTCCGCGAGGCCCGTTTGTCGCTCGACGGAACGATGTCCGACGAGCCCCAGACGCATTTGTATAGCGTCGGCGGTTTCCTGGACGACACTTGGTGGCACCGGTACTACATGATTTACGGCACACGCTTCAAGAACGGACCCGGTGGAGGACTCTCACGATCGGGCGGGGCGCCTTTCGGGCGTCTATTGATCTACGATGGAAAGCACGTCTACGGTTACGGCCGCATTAACAACAATAAGTACCGTCTGTTCTGCACCTCGACGGATGCCAGAGAGTCGTCTCGTTTGCCACGGACGGCCCCGAAGGCCAAACAAGTGAGAAGAGGGAAAGCGATCACCCCGGCCTCAATCTGGTCGGACGCCAAGTATCCGATGATGGTCCGGGCCATGGTCCTGGCCGCAGCGTCTGGCGCAGAGAATGCAAATGCCGGCCGACTGGTAACAGCCGGACCGCCTGTCACCGCCTTCGCGAGCACCGAGATTTTGCGCGGCGAGCAGGGCGGGCTCGTCGGCATCGTAGACGCGTCGACCGGTCAGAGCCTGTCACAGACAACCATCGAGGCACCGCCGGTCTTTGACGGTATGTGCGCCGCGCGGGGACGCATCGTCCTGAGTCTCACGTCCGGCGCTATCGTGTCATTCAAGTAAACTGGTACAATGCTCCCGAGCGCGGAACCGGGCCGCAGCCAAGTAGGGTGGGCCAAGTCTTCGCGGGCCCACCAGGAACACGCGTCCCGACTCGGTGGGCCGCGAAGACTTGGCCCACCCTACGAAGACGCGCATGCCAATGACACAAGAAACCGGCGTTACCTCGCCGGATCGTGTCACCAACCAAGGAGACAACCATGAAAGTAACGTTCGTGAATGCGATTCTTGTCGCGGTGCTCGCGTGTTCGTCGGTACGGGCAGAGCAATCGGCCGAAGACATCCTGGAGGCTTCCGGCGTCTCAGCCGGGCTGGTCGTACATCTCGGTTGTGGCGAGGGGAAACTGACAACCAAACTGCGGGCCAACGACGCCTTGATCGTCCAGGGCCTGGATGCCAAACCGGAAAATATCCAGAAAGCGCGAGCGCATATCCAGTCGCTTGACCTCGGCGGCAAGGTGTCGGCTGCCGTGTTCAACGGGGAACGCTTACCCTACGTCGATAACCTCGTGAACTTGGTAGTGGCAAGCGACGAGTGTCAGGTGACGCGCGACGAGATTACCAGGGTGCTGGTCCCCGGTGGCGTCGCTCTCTTCATCAATCGGAAATCGGAAATCGAAAATCGGAAATGGGTCAAGCCTTGGCCCGACGATATCGACGATTGGACCCACTATCTCTATGATTCGCGGGGCACATCCGTCTCGAACGATCGGCTGGCCGGGCATCCGAAGGGTATGCAATGGACAGGCGGACCATTCTGGGCCAGGAGCCACGAACACACGGCCAGCATGCAGGCCATGGTTTCGGCCAATGGCCGGGTCTTCTACGTGATGGACGAGGGGCCGACCGAATCCATCCAACTGCCGTCGAAGCTCGTTCTGACGGCACGCGATGCCTTTAACGGCACCGTACTCTGGAAACGGCCGCTGCCTTACTGGTTTAATGCCCTCTATCCACTGAAGAGCGGACCTGGTTGGATGCCCAGACGACTGGTCGCCGTGGACGATCGGGTCTACATCGCCCCGGGCATCGGGCAGGACCTTTTGTGCCTGGACGCGACTAGCGGGGATGTCGTCTGCACGTATGACGATACCGCGACGACCTTCGAGTTGGTCGTGTCCGACGGAGTCGTCTTCGCCGCTGTCGACACCAACCAGGAGCCCTGCGACTACAACCAGCAGCATCCCAACTGCTGGAAAGAACGAGATCGCGCGAGCATCAAGTGGCAATGGGATCGCGACCAGGGCACACGCGTGGTCAAGGCGATACAGGCCGACAGCGGTGAAGTCCTCTGGCAGCGGGAGACGCCCGTCACGCCGATGACGCTGGCCGCCGATGGCGGAATGGTGTGCTTCTATGACGGCAGCGCCGTGGTGGCTCTTGATCGGCGTTCGGGCGAGGAACTCTGGAAGGCGGACGTGCTGGATCTGAAGCAGGTCCGTACGGGGTATTCCGGCCCGCGATTGATCATTTGCGGAGATCAAGTCCTGCTCTCACCGATGGGACACATCGTTGCCATCTGCGCCCAGAAGGGCGAAGTTCTGTGGTCGGTCAAGGACAAACCTCGCTCGGGACACTTCAGCCTCGAAGATTTCTATGCCATCGGCGATCGTGTCTGGGCCCTCCAACGCGGAAACAACGGCGCATTCACAACCTACAGTCTGAAAACGGGCGAGACGCTCGACGTGTACAGCAATCCGATCCCGTCCTTCTACATCCACCAGCGGTGCTATCCGGGTCGGGCCACGGCCAAGTACCTGTTGCCGCCAATCATGGGGACCACGGTCTACGACATGGAGGAGGATGCGTGGTTCAACAACCACTGGGTCCGCGGTGGCTGCATCTACGGCGCCATGCCCGCCAACGGCATGCTGTACGTTACCCCACACGCCTGTGCGTGTTACTACCAGTCGAAGCTCAACGGATTCAACGCCGTCGCGCCCGAATCGCAACCGGCCGAAGCGCCGCCTGCCGACAAGCGATTGGTGAAGGGACCGGCCTATGGAAAAATCCGAAACTCGAAATCCGAAATTCGAAACGAAGAATGGCCCGCATTCCGTCACGACAACACTCGCAGCGGGTACGCCAAGACAGACGTCGTCGCCGAGGTCGAACAGGCGTGGAAGAAGGACTTCGGGACGAAACTGACTCAGCCCGTGGTCGCTGGCGGGAAGCTTGTGCTGAGCGCGGTCGACACGCACACGGTATATGCATTGGACGCTACATCGGGCCGAGAAGTCTGGCAGTTCATCGCAGGCGGCCGAGTCAATTCGCCACCGACCCTCCATGGGGGCCTGGCCATTTTCGGCTGTGCTGACGGTTGCGTTTACGCACTCCGCGCCTCGGACGGGGAAGTCGCCTGGAAGTTCAAAGCCGCTCCCAGCGACCGCAAGCTGATGGCCTACGGCCAGCTCGAATCGGTCTGGCCACTGCCGGGCAGCGTGCTGATCCAGGACGGCAAACTCTACTGTGTGGCCGGCCGTTCGATGTTCCTCGACGGCGGTCTGCGCATGTTGATCCTGAAACCGGAGACCGGCGAACTGATCTCCGAAAACGTCATGGACAGCCAGGTGCCCGGCACTGAAAAGCGTCTGGACGACCTGCTGATGGGCAAGCACATGCCGGTGGCCCTGCCTGACATCCTTTCCGGTGACGGGGAATACGTTTACATGAAGTCTCAGACCTTCACCCCCGACGGCAAACGCGTGCGATTCAGGCCGCAGCGACCCGACACGCAATACGACCAGGAATTGCACCTGTTCTCGCCCATATCGTTCCTGGACGAAGGTTGGCACCAGCGAACCTACTGGATCTACGGCCGGGCCGCCGGAGAAGGCTGGGCGGAATTCCAGCTTCCGCCCAAGCGCGTACCTTGCGGCCGAATCCTGTGTATCGACGAACAGAACGCCTACGGGTACGCCAGGGATCCCGAACTGATGTGCAACACGTCGGTCAGTGAATACAGGCTCTACAGCGCCGGCAAGACACCGGCCCGGAAGGTCGGCATTCCGAAGCTCGAAGGCACGTGGATCAAGGGCCAGTACCCAGCCGACAATCCCTTGGCCGCCCACACGGTGGACTGGAAACAGCTCGCCCAACAGCCCAAGGAGAAACTAAGTGCTGTCGACTACAACTGGATCCAAGAGGAACCCGATGTCGTGGCCAAGGCCATGGTGCTGGCCAACGACCGCCTGTTCGTCGCCGGTCCGCGCGACGTAGTTGACGAGAAGGAGATGTGGGGCCGCTCGAACGAGGAAGCTTTCCAGGAGAGGATGACCGAGCAAGCCGCATGGCTGGATGGCAGGCACGGCGGTGTCATGCAGGTTTTCTCGAAGAACGACGGCAAGAAGCTGGCCGAACACAAGCTGGACTGTCTGCCGGCCTTCGATGGCCTGATCGCTGCCAGCGGCAGCCTGTACATGGTGACCCAGGACGGTTCGATCGTCTGTTACCAAGGCAAGTGATCCGGGGCGGCGCTGTTCTTGGAGGACCAAGCAGATGCGATTTCGGAATCGGTACGAGGACTCGTCGATTCTTTCGCGAGGCACGAAGATCTCCGTAGGACCGGCGCATGGATTGCCTTGCATACTGGCGTTGGGAATGGTGTCAACTCTGGTTGCTGGAACAACGGCCAGGGGCGCTGACGATTCGGCAGTCGGCGTGTTGGCCCAGGAAGTGGCGGGCAAAGGTTGGATCGTTTTCGCCGCGCACCCGAAAGAGATCGACGGAGGCGAGATCATCAAGGCGTCGCAACGCCGGGGGCAATTCGACCTGTACCTTTCCCGCCCTGACGGCAGCCAGTTGCAGAACATCACAAACACAGAGCAGTACAGCGAATTCGGCGGGCGATTCTCGCCGGACGGCACAAAGCTTCTCTATCGGCGACTGCCGCCGGGTGCTTCCATCAACCACGATCTTTGGGGCGAAGTGGGCCAGGCGTTCGTCGCAGACGCCGATGGATCCAACCCCGTCAGTCAAGGCGAGGCCGGCGAGTTTCCCTGGGCGTCATTCTGTCCCGACATGAAACAGATCGCGTGCCTGTACAGGAAGGAACGCAAGATACGGATCTTCGACTTTGCGACAAAACGACTCCTCAAACAGTTGCCCGCCGAGGGCGTCTATCAACAACTGTTCTGGTCGCCGGACGGCAGGCGGTTGGTGGGCACGGCCAACGTTGTCGGTCGTCGATGGAACGTCGTGAGCGTCGACATTCAGACGGAATCGCAGACGGTACTGACCAGAGCACTCAACTGCACCCCCGATTGGTTCCAGGGCGATCCGCAACGCGTCATTTACTCCAATCGAAACCCGGCGTTGTTCCCAGGCAAGTACAACAACTACGGTTTGACCATGCTGATGTGGGCGTCGGTGGACGGCAAAACCCGCAAGCTGATCTACGGCGATGCCTGGAAGCACTGCTATTTCGGCTGCACCTCGCCGGACGACGAATACGTCCTCTTCTCGGACGACATCAGCGACACCATTGTGGCGGGCGAGATGCACGTGCTTCGGATGGCAGATACACCGATCATTCCGGAGGGCATCAAGCAGATCCGCCTGCTTCATCCGGGCTGCAAAGATGGCCCCGTTCTGGACCTCAAGCTGAAGAATGGCATTCCGCTTCGCGGCTTCGAACCGCATTGGACGTACGCCGATGTGCTTGACGGGAATGGAATATCGCCATGACGAACAGAGGTGGGCCGAGCCCCTTGCGCGGCCTCTTAGTGATCGCCGGCGTGGCGCTCGGTCTCTGGGCCCTGGCCCAGTATGGCCGTGGCGACGCGGGCGAGGACGAGCAGGTCACACGACTTGGCCGCATCGAGGTCACCGCCCGATTGCTGGACTGCCCTGATCCGTTTCCCAATCTGGGAGCTTACCGCTACACGTATGTCGTGCCGTACGAAGTGATCGAGATTCACCGACAGGATCCTGAAGGGAAACACGTGTTGGAACGTGGCGATCAGATTTTCGTGGGCCATTACCAGCCGCTCCTGCCTCGCAACAAGGTTCGGGACGCGGACTGGGGCGACTCGCCCTTGGGTGGCAAGGCTTCTCGGATCACGAAGGGCGACGTGCACCGTATGGCACTGGACTACGAATTGGCCGAACTGGCTCCCAGCGGAGCACTCGATTACTGCTATCCACCCGAGGTGAATCGGTTCTTTGCTGTCTGGACCAACCCGGTCAGGTGAATCAACCAGTAGTGATGTCGTAGTCGATGGTCTTCACTTCCCACATATTCGTCTACTACTTCCTGCCGCTACTGCTGTTGGTCTACTACAACCTGCCGCACCGCTGGCGGAATGCCTTCCTGACGGTCATGAGCTACGTTTTCTACGGCTGGTGGAACCCGTGGTTCATGCTCCTGATGATGACCACTACGCTGGTCAACTTCTGGTGCGGCAAGGTAATCGCAGCTCAGATCCCTTCTTTCCGGCGAGCGGCCCTGGCGACCAGCGTGATCGTCAGCCTCGGAACGCTTGGATTCTTCAAGTACTTCATGTTCTTCACGAACAGCGTTAACGATCTGCTTGCGTTGGGGGGCAGCGAGCTGTTGCCGGTACTGCAGATTACCTTGCCCATTGGCATCTCGTTCTACACGTTCCAGGCCCTCAGCTACACCGTTGACGTCTATCGCGACGACGCGCCGCCGGCCAGATCGTTGTTGGACTTCGCCTGCTTTGTGTCGATGTTTCCCCAGTTGATCGCCGGGCCGATCATCCGATACCACACGGTCGCCCAACAGTTGGTCGATCGCCAGCACACACTGCCGAGGTTCTCGGCCGGCACCTCGCTGTTCATCCTGGGCTTCGCCAAGAAAATCCTCCTGGCGAACCCCATGGGCGAGATGGCCGACGCGGTCTTCGCTGCCGCGGCGCCGGCAACGCTGGATGCCTGGTTCGGCGTGTTGGCTTATGCCTTCCAGATTTACTTCGACTTCTCGGCCTACTCGGACATGGCCGTTGGGCTGGGGCGAATGTTGGGGTTCGAGTTTCCGAAAAATTTCAACGCGCCTTACCTGGCCGACAGCATCACCGACTTCTGGCGTCGCTGGCACATCTCGCTTTCCACGTTCCTCGGCGACTATCTGTACATTCCTCTGGGCGGCAACCGTCGCGGGCCGGCGCGCACCTATGTCAATCTGGCAACGGTGATGCTCCTGGGAGGGCTTTGGCACGGGGCGAACTGGACCTTTCTCGCCTGGGGAGCCATGCACGGAGCGCTGCTGATCTGGGAGCGATGGATGGGCAAAAACAGCCTCTATGCCGCTCTGCCCAGAGTCTTCCGGGTCGGCTTTACCTTCGTGTTAGTACTGATCGCCTGGGTTCTGTTTCGCGCCGAGAACATCGAGTCTGCAGGCGACTATCTGGCGGCCATGTTTGGTCTTCAACGCACTCCTCCCAGCAGCCTGCTGTTGGCCAGCCAACTTTACACGCTGCGAAACATCGCTGTCATGGCGATCTGTGCCATCCTGACAATCCAGCCTCTTCAAGCGTTCGACTGGTCGACGAAAGAGCGGGACAGGTTCGCTTTATGCAAATGCAAGACACCCTCCGGGCCGTTCCGGCAAACCGGACGTGTGCCGTTTCTACAATTATTTCAGCCCCTGAGTCTGTTGTTGCTGTTTGCGTTTGCTTTGGCCGTGATGTCCAATCAGGCATTCAACCCATTTTTGTACTTCCAGTTTTAGGAGCCCGACGTGGCCTTGGGAACGCGTATTTCACAGCTTGTCCTCGTGACAGTCTTCCTGGCGATCATCTTCGGTGTCCCGGTCTATCAGATCGTGGTCGAGATCTGGCGGCAGCAACCGGTCCAGGTCACGGATCTGTTCCGCTACGCTCCAACGGTGAAGAATCTGCGCGCGTTCGAGCAGACGCTGAAGGACAATTGGTGGGGCCAGGAGACGGTTCGGCCGTGGATGCAGCGAACGCTGTTCCTGACGCTTGGAGATACCGGTGCCAAGGCTCTGGAAGGCCGCGACGGTTGGATGTTCTACCGGCCGGGCGTCCAGTACTTGACCGAAGCAGATCGGATGGAAGCCGGCCACAGCGACTCCGCCGGGACTCGACGCACGAGTGGCGACACTCGAACTCGCAGCGTTGTGCTGGCCATCGTCGAATTTCGGGATCAGCTCGAAAGCCAGCACATCGAATTGCTGGTCGTGCCGGTGCCGGGCAAGGCCAGCGTCTATCCGGACAAGCTGACCGAACGATTTGACGATTGCTCGGGAGCCTTCCGCTCGCCGACGGAGAGACTGCTTGACGAGCTGAGGGAATGCAACATCGAGACGGTCAACCTCTTCGACGCATTTCGCCAGGCCCGCTCTGCCAAACCAACCTGGTCGTCCGGCGGAACATACTATCTTTCGCAGGACACGCACTGGACACCGGCCGGCGCCCTAATCGCCGCCAAGGCCGTGGCACTGAAGCTCCGCGAGTTGGGTTACGCCCCAGAGACTCCATGGCAATATGAGACGCAGCGCGTGCAGGTCGCCCGACGCGGCGACGTACTCGAGATGATGCAGGTGCCTGGCCTGCGCGAGTACTTCTCACCGGAGGAACTGAACTGCGAGCAGATCCACGACCCCATCGCCGGGCTTCTGATTCCGCCGGTGGGCGCTCGTGACGGGCGATTCAAGAACGATCACCTGCTTGATACGCCGCTGGAATCCTCGATCCTTCTGCTGGGCGACAGCTTCAGCCGAATCTACCAGTTCGGCGAACCGGCGTCTCTGGGTGCAGTTGTCGGCGGGGCACAACAAACGTCAGCGGGAAGCGGGAAGAAACGTCTGTTACCAGGCTCGGCCGGATTTCCGTCGCTCTTGGCGCGGGAACTGGCGGCACCGGTCGACTACATCGTCAGCGACGGTGGTGCAGCCACCGACGTGCGACGGCGACTCAGCGTCGATCCGGAAATGCTGGACAACAAGACATTTGTCATTTGGGAGTTTGCCGAACGGGACATTCGCCTCGGGGCGCACGGTTGGCTCGATGTACCGCTACCGCCGGAATTGTAGTCGTCATGGAAGATCGCATCACTCGGTCCGGACTGCTATGATGCTATGGTGTGCAGATGGACAGGCAGGCATTCCTGCGCACCTTGGATTCTGCCTGGTAGGTCCCGCTTGCCGAGCGGGACCTGGAGTTTCATAGTTGGAGTCCACGCTTCAGCGTGTCTTTCCGCACGCTAAGGCGTGAACTCCAACAAACCGAAGGTCCCGCTCGGCAAGCGGGACCTACCAAATCGGATAGACTCACCTGCAAACGAAATCGGAGGCAACAATGATGACACGAGCATTTCTATTGGCAACTGTAGTGATTGGCTTGACCATTTCGATCCGCGCAGCCGAGCCGGAAGACCGCGCGCAGCGGCGTCCGTCGGGCACGATTGCCGAACGGCTCAAGGCCAACGACAAAGACGGCGACGGCAAGATCAGCAAAGACGAGGCGGGCGAACAACTGAAACGATTCTTCGATCGAATTGACGAGAACAGCGACGGATTCATCGACGAGGACGAACTGAAGAAACTGGCCCAGCGGTTTCGCGCCAAGCAACGTCCCGGCGCGCGACCGCCGAAAGTCAGGCCGGGCGCGCGGAAACCGATTGTCGTGCCAGACAACGTAGAACTGGCCACGGACATCGCCTACCGGGACGGTAACGACAAATGGCGACTTGATTTGGCAATACCGAAAGAGCGGGGCGAAACACCTCGGCCGGCGGTTGTCTTTGTTCACGGAGGCGGTTGGCGAAGCGGCGACAAGGGCGGCGGCCAGTGGCGGTCGTTACCGCTGCGGTTTGCCGCTCAAGGATACGTCTGCATCTCGGTAAACTACCGGCTGACGGACGAAGCCCCGTTTCCGGCGTGTGTCGAAGACGTGAAGTGTGCGGTACGCTGGCTCCGGGAAAATGCCGAGAAATACCATGTCGATCCCAAACGAATCGGAGCTTACGGAAACTCGGCCGGCGCCCACCTCGTGTCTATGCTCGGCTTGGTCGGCTCGGACGTTGGGCTGGAAGGCGACGGTCCATACCAGGATCAATCCAGCCTTGTCCAAGCCGTCTGCTGCTCGGCCACGCCGACCGACTTTACCAATTGGGGAGGCGCACGCGACAACAGTTTTCTGAAGCGAGGACTATTGGCCGGTCCCGACGAAGCGTTTGCCGAGCGGGCAAAGAAGGCATCGCCGATCACCCACGTGCGCGCCGACGCGCCGCCGTTTCTGGTCGTTCACGGAACGAACGACCACACCGTGCCAATCGCGCACGGAGATCGGTTTGTCGAGGCATTGAAAGAGGCCGGCGCAAAAGACGTGACGTACATGCGCTACGAAGGAGACGGCCACGGCGTCTTCGGCCAACACTCCGACGAAACCTACCCAGCCATGGAGAAGTTCTTCGCACGCACGCTGAGCGCGACGGCAGACTGAGCGCTCGACGAAGACAGGATCGAAACACCGTCGCAAGCGGCGTTGCCGTCATTTACGGCGAGTAGTAGTTGTGGCACTGTTTCAGTCGCCGGTAGTTGCGGTTCGTCCAGAGACGCGGTTGCTCCGGCCGTGGGTTCGGGGCGGGGTTTTGGTAGATGGATAACTCGTTTCCGGCCAATACAATGATTTCTTCGCGCCAGTCGCCCAGCACATCCGCGACGTACAGCCGATCGGCTTGTTGTTTGATGTGTTCGACGAACCGGCCCGTCAGTGGTTCAAAAACGCAGACATCGCCACTGGTGTGTCGTTCTTTTGCGCAGGCCATCTGGACCGGGCCGCCTGTCCAGTCGATTGTGTGGATGACTTCGACCCCGCTGGCCGTCCAGTCTTTCGGCGCTACGTCATCCATCTTATAGTCGAACACCTTCGTGCCGCGTGAATCGAAGACGAAGGGCTTTTGGTGCTCGTTGTATCGCGATCGACACCAGAGGTAGGTCTCATCCGAACCCGATTTGAAACGGCCGATGGCGGCGTTTTGTGGTTCTTGACGGCGAAAGTCGCTGCGCCAGATCGGGCCTTTCAGACCGAGGACCTGGACGTAGTTCGAGCCTTCTTCGAGAAGGATGACCTCTAAACCGGCCAACTCGGGCCGCACGTCGGCCACAAAGACGCTGTCCATGTGACCGCGAAACGGGGTCGCTTGCGTCAACAGTTGGCCGTCGGATGAAAAGATGGTTGCGCCAAGCACTTCGTCGCGCCCATCGCCGTCGAGGTCCGCTAGTCTGGCGCCATTGTGAGCGCAGGAAACGAACTTGTCGGTCGTCCACAGCGGCTTCTTGCCTTGGACCAGATCGGCGAACCGGTAAGCGGCCAGATGTCTTCCCGTGCGGTATCCGCTCTTGTTCGTCGCCTGAAGCAAGATGTCGCGATCCTCTCCGCGACCGCTGAAGTCAGCGATCATCGCTAACTCCCAGCGTTTGGCATCCTCAGGAACCGGCGGCTTAACAAGCTTCTTCAACGAACCATCGGCGCCGTCAATGGCATGGAGTACACCGTCTTTGGTCAGATAAACCACTTCGGCGCGCCCGTCGCCATCCACGTCGCCCACCGCTACTCCCGGGCCGTGGTGCCCAGGCAAGCCCTGGCTTTCCGATTGTCCGCCCACGCCCAAGTCGGCCTCAGCAATCCAGAGCTTCCTTCCACCATTGTCGAAGACGGCCAAATGTCCCGGCACAGTGACCAGATAGTCAGGCCGCTGGTCGTTGTTGACATCCGCCACCAGGATGCCACCGCCCGAGTCCGTCGGTGCGGGAATGCCGAGTTGAATCGTGAGCGCATTGGCGACTTCGGCCCGAATCTCAGATACGCCAACGAACCACACGAACAAACAACAAAGCGGCAGTAGTCTCTTCATGTCAACACCTCAATGAGAAATTCCATATGCGATTGTCGTTCATTGTGCGCATCAAGCAACAGGGGTTCTCGGGCGAATCTCCCGGCTCTAAGATGGTTTGACATTCGTCTGGCACCTTCGTCTTGGGGAAACGCTATGAGAAAGCACCTGTACAACCGACGACAAGCGCTATTTACTGTTACGAAAGGCGCATTCGCCGGCCCAACCGTTGTCTTGGGCCTTCACAGAGCCCGGGCTGACAACCGACCAACGTCGGAGGTGGGCGTTGTCGAAGGAAGACCGACAGCGGCGGAAGAAGTGGGAAATAACGTGCTGCAGGCAGGCGGCAATGCTATTGACGCGTGCGTCGCTACCGGGCTTGTGGCCGGGGTGGTCGCTCCGCACCAATGCGGCATCGGCGGCTATGGCGGGCACATGACCATTGCTCGAGCCGACACTAGGAAGATAACGTCGATCGACTTCAACAGCATGGCTCCGGCGGCAGCCCGTCCAGACATGTACCCGATCGAAAAGAACGGGGTGGTCCGCGGAAACGTCCACTACCACGGCTGGCTGGCCGCGGGTGTTCCGGGGACGATGGCGGGCCTTCAACTGGCACTGGACCTCTATGGCACTCGGTCCTTCGGCGAACTGGTACAACCGGCGATCCGGTTTGCTCGGGATGGCTTCGTTGTCGGAGCTGGACTTGCTGGTGCTGTCCGGCGCGCCGTGCCGCAATTTGCCCGTGATCCGGCTTCATCTCAACTGCTCCTGCGGGATGGCCAGCCGCTCGATGCGAGTGCTATCTACCGCAACCCCGAGTTGGCCGCGATGCTCGAGACGTTGGCTACGCGCAACTCCGTGGACTCCTTCTACCGCGGCGACATCGCCCAGCAAATCGCCCAGGGTTTTGCTGGGGGTGGCGGCTTGGTCAATGCCGAAGACATGGCGGCCTATCGTGCCAAGGAAGTCAAGCCGCTGGCGTTACCATGGCGGGAATTCACGATACACACTGCTCCGCTGACGGCTGGCGGAATGACAACGTTGGAAGCCCTCTCCATTCTGAAGGCCCTCGGATCGAAACACGAACCGAACGACCCCGCACAAACGCATGCCCGGCTGGAAATTCTCCGCGTTGCTTGGAAGGATCGTCTGTCCCTGTTCGGCGATCCGCAGCATGTCGACGTGCCCGTGGAGCGGTTGCTTTCCGAGGAGTATGCAAAAGAGGTGGCATCGCGCGTCGGGCAGGCAGTACAAACGCGAGAACCGTTGTCGATCGTTGCCAATCAACGTCCGCAGGGAGGCACTGTTCACTTCAGTGCGGCTGACCGCCATGGGAACATGGTCGCACTGACGATGACGCACGGAGCGGGATTCGGTGCCCGAGTTACCGTGCCGGGACTAGGCTTGATCCTGGGCCATGGGATGTCCCGGTTTGATCCTCGGCCCGATCATCCGAATTCGCCGGGCCCTCGCAAGCGACCGTTGCACAACATGTGCCCCACGATCGTGTCGAACGAGGGTACGGCCGTTCTGGCCTTGGGTGGAAGCGGAGGACGAAAGATTCCGAACGCGTTGTTCGAGGTGCTCGCCCAGTACGTCGGGCGGGATGCTTCGATGGCCGAAGCAGTTGCGGCGCCCCGTTTGCATACGGAAGGCACACTCAACACCACGCTAGACGCACCGGCGCCGGATTCGCACCTTCGTTATTTGAAACAGATCGGCTATCAGATTCGTCGTGGGAACAGTGCCGTAGTCGCCGCCGTATCGCATGACGCCAACACGGGCCGTTGCTTGGGCGTCTCGCGATGACTGGGAGATTAGCGTTTTCGTTTAACCCTGAGCCGATAGGCGACGGCCGTTGTGGGCGGCTGGTTGTGCCATGACCGTCGCCTATCGGCTCGGGGTTAAACATACGTCTGCTATAATTCGACACGACAGTAGGAATGAGCCACAGCAGCCGCGGGAGACGAAAACGATGACGACGAAACCAAGCAGACTGTCTGTCTTATTGGTATTCACGCAACTTGCCGTGTGGGGACTTCCACGGACGTGCGAGGCGGCGGAACCGAGCGATGCCCGATTCGTCGAGGCGGTCACTTCCTTTGCCGATACGATTCTGGCGCAGGGATGTGACACATACGGCGACCGGGAGACGCCGTTGTTTGTAGATGGCCTACACGCCGAGAACTTGGAGCCGGTTCGGTGGCAATGTCGTGGCGAAACGTGGGTATTGTGCAACTTTGCCAGCCAGCAACCGCTGCTGCGCACGCTGGACGGGTTGACGGCGCTGACCGGTGAGACCAAGTACCGGGAGGCCGCCGAGGATGCAACTCGCTATGTGCTAAAGCACTTGCGCGCGCCGAGTGGGCTACTGTACTGGGGCGGGCACATGGCGTGGGATCTGGACGGCGAAAAGCCGGTTGGCCAATACGGCGATTCCCACGAGTTGAAGGGACACCAACCTTACTATCGTCTTATGTGGCGAGTTGCCCCGGATGCCACGGCAGATTTGATGGAAGCGATCTGGAAGGGGCATATCCTTGACTGGTCACTGCTGGACTACAACCGGCACGCGAGCGTCAAGCGGCGAGTTGCCAGCCGGTGGGACCACGACTTCAAGGAAGGCGTCGAAGTGCCGTTTCCCGCCAAGGGCGGCAACCTGTCCTTTGCGAACGTCACACCGCCGCTCCTGCACAGCGGGGTCATGCTTGCGGTCCTGGAAAACAACGACGATGCGTTGACATGGACTCGCCGCTTGATCTACCGATGGCAGCAGGGCAAAGACTCGAAGACAGGCTTGTGCGGCGGCCAACTGAGCTACCGAAAGCACGATCGGGCGCAGGACGCATTGGGACACGTCCACCCGACGATCAACGAAGCGAAGATCGTCGCCTCGTATCACCAGACGTGCCGTTACCACCAACTGCCGTTGGCACAGATGCAGGCGGGTGAGACGCTTGTCGAGGCCGGCGGGCGGTGTACCGAGGTCGGTCGCGAATTCATCCGGTGGGCATTGGAAGACCTGAAGATCTACGCCCGGCACAGCTATTCACCGCAGACGCGCGCGTTCATTGCGTTGATGACCGACGGCACGCCGCTCAAGTGGAGGGAGTCGCGTACCGGCTATTATGTGCCCGAGTCGTTTGCACCGCGGCAACCGGATGGTCTCGCCCTTTGGGAATACGCCATGGCATATCGGCTCGCAAGCGAACCGGCGTATTGGGATATGGCACGGGAAGTGGCTACGGCACTCGGGCTGGGCGACATCGGGAAGCCCGATGGCGAACGAGCACTGCGGCAGGACACGGACACCAGCGATTGGCGAATCATCTACGGACTCCTAGAGCTGCATCGCGCGACCGGCGACGAGACGATGCTGCGATTCGCCTGCCGCGTCGGCGACAATATTTTGAAGACGCAAGCGAAAACGGGCCTGTTCCCACGGTCGGGTCGGTCCTATGCGCGCACGGGAGACGAAGCGCCCCTCGCCTTGCTCCACTTGGCTGCTGCCGTTGCCGGTAAACGTACCCTCATGCCTCAGGCGATTTACGACAGTCGTTTCTTTCACTGCGAGTACCACGGAGAGCTGGAGGCATTTCAACAGAAACGCGCGGACAAGCGGACCTACGACCATCTGGTGTTCTACGGCGGGAGCTGACCGGAGAATGGGGTTTGGCTGCAGAGCCGACGCATGAATGGGTCGCGAGGCCGTTCGTAGTCCCGCCTTCAGGCGGTCTGTTGCGCTGTTTCTTGTTTTGAGACCGCCTGAAGGCGGGACTACGAGCCAAACCATGCGTCTGCTCTGCAGACAAGTTGTGACGCCTTGTACCCGGATATACAATCACGATCAAAATGGTCATGAATCGTCTCGACGACACGGCACGTTTCACCAAGCGGGCAAACGCTCTCTCAGGAGACAGAACATGCGTACTCTACGTTGGCGTTGTGTAGTGGTCACTGTGGCAGTCGTCGTTGTCGCATGTACGTCGGCAGAACCGGTATGGTCCGCCGAAGTCGGCGTTGTCAGCAACATCAAAGTGCTTTCGGACAAAGTCGAAGACGTGTCCAGCCTGGAGGCATGGAAACGCTCGTACATCAAGCCGGGGATGTCCGACGAGCAGAAGGCCATCGCCATCTGGCAGACGGTCGTCAAGTATCGTCATCAGACCGCGCCGCCGAACGAGTTCTTATTGAACGAGAACAACGTACACGACGCGATGAAGACGATCCACGTCTACGGTTACGGGATGTGCTGCTGCGCGGCATCGCACGTCGAGCAGCTTGGCCGCTCCCTGGGCTTCGAGGCACGTGGGCGGATTATCCATGCGCACAGCGTCCCCGAACTGTTCTATGATGATGCATGGCATCTGTTCGATGCGTCGCTGATCAACTACTTCCACAAGCCCGATGGCAGCGTTGCCAGCGTGAACGACATCATCCAGGCGGTCACCAAATGGCATCAAAAGAATCCGGGCTATAAGAGAAATGGTGGAAAGCTGCGTGAGTTCGCCCGCAACGAAGGCTGGAAGAAGGGGCCGGATCTCCTGGCCAATACGGAATTCTATGCCAGAGACGGCTGGAACCTCGCGGGCACGCATGGCTGGCCGGCCACGATGCAGGAGTACGACTGTGAGCCGGACGTGGTGTACGAGTACGGATATTCGCAAGGCTACCGTGTCAATGTACAGCTTCGGCTCGGCGAGCGTCTGACGCGAAACTGGTTCAACAAGGGGCTCCACGTGAACATGGACGGCGCGGGCGGCACACCGGGATGCTTGGGCAAGCGTGCCGGGATGGGCTACCAGCGCCGGCTCGGCGATGTCGCGCCGGGTCGAGTAGGTAACGGCGTCTACGAGTATCACGTACCGCTTGCCGACGGAACGTTCCGCACCGGAGCGCTCGCCGCAGTGAATTTGGCATGCACGTCGGAGGATCAGCAAGGCCCAGCCGTGCATATTGCGGACGCGGCCAAGCCAGGGCTGCTGGTCATTCGCATGCCCAGCAGCTACGTGTACCTGACGGGCGAATTGACCTTCGCTGCCGTCGTCGGCCGGAAGGGCCACATTGTGGTCAGTTTCTCCGACAACAACGGTCTCGACTGGAAGGAAATCGCGCGAGTGACCGACTCGGGCGAGCGGCGGCTTGACCTGTCGCCACTCGTTTTCCGCCGATACGACTATCGTTTGAAATTCGAAATCACGGGAAAAGGCACTGGTCTTGGCTCGCTCGGTATCAAACACGACGTTCAGCACGCCCAGACGCCGCTGCCTGCTTTGGGTCCGGGGAAGAACACGATTAGCTTTAGCGCCGCCCCCAACGAGGGCACAGTCACCATCGAAGGACGCACGGCCCCGTCCGAAAAGGGCAATCCCCTGTTGCTGACCAGCTTTCGTCCGGAGTTGCAGAGGCTCGAACCCCGACTGCTGCGCGTCGCTGACTATGGCCCCGAGGGCGGAATGGTGACCTTCCCGATCGCCACGCCGGGTGACATCGTGCGCCTCCGCTTCGGCGCTCACTGGCGTGCCCGCGACAAGCGGGAAGGCTGGGACATGCTTGTGTCGTTCGACGACGGTGCCTCGTTCCGCAAGGTGGGCAGCATGCCCGGGCCGATGGTCGGCTCCTGCACCTACGTGACAGTGGACGATGTGCCACAAGGCACACAACGGGCTCTGGTCCGTTTCAAAAGCACGCGCCAACGCAACACGCTGTGCATCATCAACGCGCGCATCGACGCCGATTACACGGAACCACTCGGCGGATTCCGACCCGTCAATATCACCTACGTGTGGACGGAAAACGATGCCGAAAAACGCCACACGCACGTAGCGAAACAGCCGGCCGAGGCATACGAAATCACTTGCGGCGGACCTCCGCTGATGAAGAGTCTGATCGTCGAGTTGGCCGATTAGCCCTGCTGGGGACCGAACATGGTAGACGCCAGACGTTGTGGAATTCTTGCCTTTCTTTTGTCCGCTACATGCTTTGCCGAAGCGTGGTTTGCCCAGATGGCATGGACCGCGGAGGATCGAGACACGGTCGGGGCGAACACAGGCTGGCGTGGGCCCGCATTGGGGCACTACCCAGCGGCCAATCCGCCTGAGCAGTGGGGCGAGAAGAAGAACATCCTGTGGACGGCAGAGGCCGGGCAAGGACGCTCGTCTCCGATCGTCGTTGGCGAGCGGGTGTTCCTCACGGCGGAGCCAGACAACTTGCTTTGTTTCAGGGTAACCAGTGGAGAGTTGCTCTGGCAAATAGGTAACGGTGCCGACGAGTTGCCTGCCGACTTGCGCGACGCGGATCTCGAGCCGACGACGGAGTGCGGCTACGCCACTCCAACGCCGTGCAGCGATGGGACGCACGTGTTCGCCCTGTTCGGGAACGGCGTCGTCGCCTGTTACGACTTGGAAGGACGGCGCATCTGGATTCGACTGATCGAGATTGAACAGACCGAACTGCATGGACGAGCCGTTTCGCCGATCGTGGTCGGTGACCGGCTTGTCGTGCATGTAACCGACCTCTTCTGCCTGGACAGCCAAACGGGCGAGACTGTCTGGCAGCAACCAGCCGCCACGGCCTTTGGCACGCCTTTGCCCGTGAGAATCGGCGACACGGACGTAGTAATCACACCGAAAGGCGACGTGTTTCGCGTTAGTGACGGGACGCGGCTCGCCAGTGGCATTGCCGACATCGAAGTGACCAGCCCCATCGCTCACGACGGCGTCGCCTACTTCGTGGGCTCGGTCGCCAAGGCGCTCAAACTACCTCAGACAATCAGCGACGATGAAGCGCTCTCCTTCGACCAGCTTTGGCAAGTCGAACTGCCCGGCGAATTCTACGCTTCGCCGATCATCCACAAAGGCCTGATTTACGCGGTCAACAAGGAGGGACGGCTGGTCGTGCTCGATGCGAAGACAGGCGCCACCATCCACTCACGGCAGCTTGATATCGACAGTGAGTGTGCGCCAAGCTTCTGTTTGGCGGACGAACGCCTTTTCCTTTACAGCGAAGCGGGTGTGACGTTGGTCTTCAGGCCGGGAAAAGAATGCGAGGGAATCCAAAAGAACGTCGTGTCTCGCGGTTCGGTTGCCACGCCGACGTTTTCCGGCACTTGCGTCTTTCTCCGGACACCGCGGGAACTCGTGTGCATCCAAGCCGGCTCGCCACGGGAGGTAACCGTACGTCCTCCACAACCTGGCACAAGCAAGACGGATGTGCCCCCGTCCATTTCTCCACGCGTCGAGGAACACGGTCAGCCCAGCGTCTCCACCCACGCAGGCAGCCGTCCCGTCTCCGTACTGGCCGCTTGGCGGGGCAACGGTACCGGCCTGTTTCCCGAAAGCACGCCGACGCTCGAATGGGGACGGAAATCCAAGGGCCTTGTCACGGGCCTGAGGATCAGTGCGGCCAAGCCAAACGGCGAGGCGTCTGGAGAGTCGAAGGTCCTCCGCAATAACTTCCCGCGGCAGTGGCTGGTCATCGGCCCGATACCCGCCTCTGGCGGGCTCGACGAACCGGCAATTCCTGACGAGGCCAAAGCTCAACCGGACGACGGCGACCGATTCGGGCAGCTCGCCTGGACGCGATGCAACGTGCCGGAAGACGTGATGCCGCCGTCCGACCGCGGTGAAGTTGCCGGCGCCGTGTCTCTTCGTTTTGTCGAACCGGAGCAGGTCCTCGGCGAGTTCAAGGAAAGCCATCTGGTCTACGCTCATACCTACCTGCATTCCGATCGCGACGGCGAAGCGGAGTTTATCGTCGACCACGCGGTTGGCCTAAAGGTCTGGATCAACGGCCGGGAAGTCTACGAGCAGCCGTCTACAGAATTCAGGCTGAGTTGGTACACCGTGCTCAGCCGTTTCCGGACGGGCCGCTACACGATCGAGCCATCGCCCAGAATTCGGATCGATTTGCGCAAAGGCTGGAACCGAGTGTTGTTCAAACTCTGTCATGGACGGGGCAACCGGAGCAGCTACAAGTTCGGGCCGCGTGTAGTGGACTTACCGTCAGCGCCCTACGAAAACAAGAACATTGTCTGGGCGGCACCGCTGCCCGACCGATCGAGTTCGACGCCGGTGATTGTGGGCGACCGCATCTTCGTGATGGCCGAACCCGACCAACTCCTCTGCCTGGACAAAACGACGGGCCGCCAACTTTGGACGCGGTTCCTGGGCCTGTACCAGGCCACGCCCGAAGCCGTTCGGAACGCGAACCCGGCATTCAAGGAGAACGTCGAACCGCTGGTGGTGAAGCTCTCCGCCGCCGAGGGACTGAAACAGCGGCTCGATCTACGAAAACAGATTGACGAGGCCCTGGTTGCCATCGACCCTGACGCGTACGAACTGGACTGGGACGACCACATGGCCAGTCACTTCCGCATCATCGGATGGACTCAACCCACGCCTTGCAGCGATGGCAAATTCGTCTACGTCTACTGTGGCAACGGCGTGGCGGCGTGTTACGACTTGGACGGCAACACGCGATGGATACGTCGAGTGAATTCCGGCGAGATCCATTACCCCGCCTCTCCGGCCCTGGTTGACGGCAAATTCATCGTCTTCGCAGGCGGCGGATTCAATTTGGTCGCCCTGGACGCGGCGACAGGCAACGTGGCTTGGCGGCAACCGAAGGTCGACAAGTGCGTTGGGGCACTGATCGGTACCCACATAAACGGCGTCGGTGTGGTCATCAGCCAGAAAGGTGACGTCGTACGAGTAGCGGATGGCAACTTGCTCTACTCGAACCCGCTGAAAATAAAGGGCGATACCGGTTGGGCGCCGCCGTTGTGCTTGGACGATGTAATGTACCTTCCCTGGAGCGGCGTCGGGAGGCTGCTCGTGAAAGACTTCGATGGTGCGAGTGGTGACGCCTGGACCTGCGAGCAGCGTGACATTGACGGAATCGCCATCACCAGGGACAAGAACGGCAAATGGGTTGACCGCTGGACCTGCTCGTCGCCGCTGGTGCTGGACGGCATCTACTACAACATCGACGTATTCGGGACGTTGTACGCGGTGGACCTGGAGACGCGCGAAGTGCTCTATCGAGAAGACCTGAGCGACGACTTCAGCATGCTGACGCACTACAACGCCGTAGGCGTGTCCGCCAGCATCACCCTCGGCGGCAGACATCTGTTCGCCATGGACAATCAGGGAACCACGATCGTTTTCGAGCCCGGCCCGAGGTTCAAAAAGGTCGCGATAAACCGTATCGAGCAACAGATCGATCGCCCCTGGCCGATTCGCCCCCAGGAAGAAATCGGCTACAGCCCACCGCTGTTCGAAGGATCGCGCATGTACCTGCGCGGCGAAAACTACTTCTACTGCATTGGTAAGGAGTAACGGGCACCTTGGGAACTTCGCGTCGGCACTCTTCTTGTGTACCACGACATTGAGGAGGAACCGGAGAAACTCGTGACCGTCTTGGCGGTCGACATCAAGGATCGCAGCCGTGTCCTGATCGGTGGCAAGGAGATCGAGCTATGAAGGTTATCGAAAGAGCAGACGCAACAGCGACCTTGGGGGAGTACGCCGCGGAGATCGGAAGCGACGCCCTGATCGTGACAAGCCAAGGGCGGCCAGTCGCTGCTCTCGTGCCAATTGAGAACACGGACCTGGAAACGGCCTCTCTGAGCACCAATCGTCAGTTTATCGAGCTGATTGAACGCTCCCGTGCATCCGCGCGCGCCGAACGCGGGATTCCCAGTGAAGAAATGCGCCGTCGATTCGGGTGAATTGACCCTGTTTTTGCACGTCGCGGAGGCACGGTGCGGGCGGGACTACATCATCCATCTCAAGTTCAATGGCCTCGGCGCGAATCTGGCCCTCCGGATGTTGTAAACCGTGTCCGGGTGGTACAATGAGTTAAAGCGTCATGCAAATCGGACTGCACAGACTCAAGTCACGTCCGTTCCTGAATTGCTATGCCAGAAATCAGCAGATTCCTCGGTATCGTCATTCGGATGTACTACCGCGACCATCCTCCGCCGCATTTCCACGCGGAGTATGGTGAGCATGAAATCACTGTCGAGATCGACAGCGGTATCGTCCAGGGGAGGTTTCCCCGCCGAGCGATGACGGCAGTGCTCGATTGGTACAATCTTCATCAAGATGAACTGGCTCGAAACTGGGAACTCATCCAAGCCCGGCAGCCCCTGAGTCCTATTGAGCCTTTGGAGTAGATTCATGTTCCTACATGTTACTGAGGCCCGCCACATCGCGGACCATCGCGTTGATGTGTCGTTCAACGACGGGACCAGTGCTGAAATCGATCTGTCTGACTCATTGGATGGGCCCATCTTTGAACCTCTCCGAGACGTCGCGTACTTCAAGTCTTTCTCGATCATTGGACATACTCTCGCATGGCCAAACGGCGCCGATTTCGCGCCCGAGTACCTGCAATCGCTTGCCACAGTTCCTACGAGTACGTAGCTTAACGATACACCAAGCGGCTTTCGTGCAGATTCCGCCAACCAGACTCCCAGGTGCGGATCGCAAGGATATGAAACGTCTGCATTGTTGTCCGCTCAGAGGTCCGTGACAGGAACAGCCGCATCGTTGCTGGATCGCCTGACGCCCCAAACGCCAATTGCATGGCCAGCGTTTCACTCCGTCAGATACCACCCGACAAGCCACGCCGCACAGCGCACCGTTCACCAAGAAATGGTTGGGAAGAGCGAAAGGAGAAGTCATGTCTTGTCGGTCGAGCTGGCGTAACTGCGCGGTGGAAGCGGATGCGGAGATCCTGGATATCGACAGGATGGAGGACGATATCGCTCCGATCGCTCCGGACGTGTCCCGGATTCGCGAGCTTATCTCGACTCTCGAACTGTGCCATCACAAGGCCGATCGTTGGGTACACAACATCGTCGACGCGATCGGCGAAGGGCGGACAAGGAAGGGACTTGGCACACGGTCGCCTGGCCAGTACCACGCCGCTGAACAGGTGTGGCAGAATGCGTGCGCCGCGCTGTCGGCGTGGTGTGCCGGATGTCCGAGTACGTCGCTCGATCTGCGCGTGGACACCGCTCCAGCTTCTCAGTTGCTCGCCGGCATTGGGGAACGCTCGCCGTTGAAGGAATGGCAGGTTCAAAGGATGATTGACAAGATCCGCAGTCTTGTCCATTGGCCTCAGGCGAACGATGACCCGGCGGCACAATACACTTGGATGCTCTTGGGCGGAGGCGAATATGAATCGGATTATCGCAGCCAGTGTCCTGAGCAGTACAAGGAACACGAGGACTTCTGGCTGGCAACGGTCCGGACGATCATTCATGATACGGTAGACGAGAATCAGGTTGGACTGTCGTTGGGTGTTGCCATAGACATGCTTTGGCCGTGCCACTGGGGTTTTGTTGAGAATCTTCAGATTGTCCTTGACGCCATCGGCGGAAACCTCAACCCTGAAAGGCCGTTTGCCGCGTGTGGCAGAAATATCACCTTGTTGCCCATTCGTGATCGGATGGAGACGGTCTCCAGCACACTGAGAGTCTTCTACGACGAGTCGGAGTCAGACGCAACCGTGGATCGGGAGATCCTGGCCATGCTCGGGGAACCAACGGACGAGAAACGATGGCTCACCGCCTCGCTGGATAAGACAATTAAGCTCCAGCTCGACCCGCCCGCCGAGATGCGTACGTTGTTGGCTTTGGCTGGGCCTGATTGGATAGCACAATAACTTGCCCGGCGGGTAAGGAAATCCGGAGCGCCGGTGCAATCTGACGCTACTGAGAAAATGGAGACACCGACATGCAAACCGTTCTGCGCTACGGCCTGCTACTACTGGCCATCGAACTGGGCGTTCCGTACGTCTCCGCTTCCGAGAACCTGGTTCCTGACCCGTCTTGCGAACAACCAAAGGAGAAAGACCGCTGGGGACATGTGTTTGAGAAGTGGTCCGGATGGATGTACGAGGGAGACTGCGAGTTTCGCGTTTCGGGCATTGCCCGTACGGGCAAGCACTCGCTTTTGATTGTTGGTGGCAACGCGCCAAAGGTCCGAGCCTGGCCTGCCGGCCTTGTCCTTGATCCCGGCCGTTATCGCGTCACGGCGCACATCCGCGGTCTGGACATCGGCGCCGGGCTGTGGAACCAAAACACCGAATTCATGTTCGAGGGCCAATACATGCGCCTCGACAAGAACGGCACATTCGGATGGACGCCCCTGACGTTTGTCGGTGAAGTGAAGGAAAAGGGCCAGAAGTCGTACCCCAGCTTTGGCCTTATGGCGCCGGGTTATCTTTGGATCGACGATGTCTCCGTTGAACGGGTCGGCGACGATGTGCCGCTGACACCGAAGCCGGTGATTGGCGAGGAAGAGCGGCCGATCGCCCCACCCGGCAAGATCGACGCGGCAGCCGTCCGTTGCCCCGATTGCGGCTACAGGAACATGCCGGCTTGGGAGACCTGCTATGCATGCGGCAGTATGCTGGATGTAAAGAAAGGCGCCGTGGTGGCCGAACCGGTCAGGCTCGTTGCATCTTTCGAAGACGAAAATCCCTTTGGTGGCGGCACGGTTGTGGCCGAGCACGCCACCCACGGCACCAAGGCACTGCGCATCGACCGTAGCTACGTCTCGATGGATGCTGCCCAGAACTGGAGGGGCTACGACTATGTGAAAGCGGATGTCCACAACGATGCCAAACGCCCTTTGAATGTCTACTTCGAGGTCCGCGACACGGCAACTCGCGACTATTGGACGCGCGTGAACTACAACACGATTGTGCCGCCTGGATCCAGCACGCTGGTCATTCCGACGGCACTCTACGTCGGCGAGAAATCTCGCCCCGGCCGGCCGCTCCTCCAGAGCGGAATCACACGCATGGTCTTTTCCATCGGCGATCAGCCCGAGGCGCCGTTGTACATCGACAACATTCGGCTCGAACGCGATACGGAGACAGCCCGTATGCTGTTCGACGAGCTATCGGCCTTCGATCTCGGCCAAGGCTCGAGCCCTGTCATGGAGGGCTTCACGCCGTTGGATGTCAGCAAGGTCTACGCGAAGGGGCGAGGTTACGGATGGAAGAACGCTCGTTTCTGGCGGGTGTTCGATGCATTGCAGCCCGATCCGCTTTACCAGGACTTCATTTGCGTCGAGCAAGGCGGTCTGGCCATCGACGTGCCAAACGGTCGCTATCGAGTTTTCGTCAATATGGATTCGCCGTCGGGCTTCTGGGGCGAGTACCAGCGTTATCGCCAACGCTCGCTGGTACTGGAGGGCGTCGAGCATGCCGACACGATGGATTTGAATGCCTTCAAGGAGAAGTATTACCGCTTCTGGAAGTCGGAGGACTTGCCGACCGACAACACGTTCGCCAAGTACCAAGAGCCGTATTTCGACGAGAAGCAATACGAAGTCGAAGTCCGCGACGGTCAGCTTAACATCGAGTTCAGCGGTCAGAACTGGGGCTGTTGCGTCTCGGCCATCGTCGTATTCCCCACGGCAAAGGCTGCCGAGGGCGAACGTTTCCTGGAGTTCGTCAAGGCGCGCCGCCGATTTCACTTTGACAATTACTTCAAGCGAATTTTGCACGAGCCGACCGGCTCGCAGGACGAACCGACCGACGCCGAGAGCAATCGCGGGTTCGTCCTCTTCTCGCGTGACTGGATGTCCGACGTTTACTACAACGACCGCCCGGACGCCGATGAAGAAGTCGAGAAGCTCGCCGCCTCGGCTTTCCCGGGCGAGCACGAACCGGTCACATTCTGTGTGCTGCCGCTCAGAGATCTCGGCGACGTGGCGGTGACGGCGAGCGAACTGAATGGACCTGGGCAAGCATCCATCTCGGCGGACTGTATCGAAATCAGTCACGTCCAATACCGCCTCGCTCGCGTGACCATGGAGGGGAGCGTCTACACGATCGCACCTCGTCTTGTGCAGCCTCGCAATTCGGTGGCGGCACCGAAGGACATGACGCGCCGCTTCTGGCTGACTGTCAAAGTGCCCGACGACGCATCGCCGGGTCTGTATCGCGGGTCCGTGAAGGTTGAATCAACGAACGGTGGCTCGTCGGTAATCCCGCTGGAGGTCACCGTGCGCAAGGGCACGCTGGACCCGGTCGACGTTCCCGCCGGCCCGTGGGGCCATACCATCAAATTGCCCTGGTACGACGACGAGGTTGCCGAATGGGATGACTTGATGGCGGGCAAGTCGTTGGAGAAGCTGCGCGAATACGGTTTTACCACGTGCAGCGGCCTGCCGGTTGTCCGATACCAGGGATTCCGAGACGGCCTGCCGGTCCTGGACTTCTCGGTGGGCGACATGCAGATGAAGCGGTTCAAGGAGCGTGGCTTCACGATGCCCGTTGTCACCTACTGCCCGTTCATTGGGCTGAACATGTACTACCAGGATGTGAACCAGATGAAAGCGGCTGGTTTCACCGACTACAGTGCTTTCGTCAGAAGCGCCTTTACCGCGGTCCAGGAGCATGCAGATCGGGCCGGTTGGCTTCCGGTTTACTGGAACATCGGCGACGAACCCATCGGCGACGATTTAAGGCGAAGCGCCGAGAATGCTGAAGCGTATCAGAAGGCGTTTCCGGAAGGCCCACCGTTTTTCGCCGCCGCCAGTTCGTTCCGCGGTTCGGATGCCGGCGATCCTCACTTCCGGCTGTCCAAGGCCCTGCACGTGGCGAACTGGAATACACACGACGAAGCATCAGTGAATCTGCTGCACGGAGTCGGAGGCGATTGGGCCTTCTACAACGGCGGCAACCGTTGGACCTACGGCGTCTATATGTACAAGGCCGCCAAGCAATTCGACATGAAGTTCCGCCTTTCCTGGCACTGGAACGTCGTAGCGGGCGACCCGTACTACGCCCTGGACTGCCGCGAGGACGACTATGCCTGGTGCAACTCCAGCCCGCAGGGCGAACTGATCCCGTCGATCCACTTCGAACGGCTCCGCGAGGGACTTGACGACTATCGGTACATGTTGACCTTGCAGCGTTTGGCCGAAGCCAAGAAGGATTTCGCAGCGTTGGCGCTAATCCGAGACCGCTTGGCCGCCTTTCAACTCGGCCAACGCGATCACGATGCGCTGTTTCCGAAATCCGACTGGCGCGAGTATCGCCTCAAACTCGCAGAAGCGATCGAACGGTTGCGATAACGTCGGCGTCGCACGAATAATTGGGAAGATGCCCCTCCGAGGCCACTGCTGTAGACGTCTTGCCGGTGGGCAACTTTTGGAAACACGCTGGTTACGAGGCTCCGCCTCGTAACCCACTGGACGCGAGGCTCTGCCTCGCAAGAGCCGGCAAGACAGTACGTTCCCAGGCAGGAGCCTGGGAACGAGGGCTGTGCGATTCACCCTGATGCACGCGACACGCTCCGAGGTTACAATTGTGGATCATGAGCGAAGCTAGCCCTTTCATGTGGTCGCGACTACTTGTGTTCGGCGCAGGCGCGTTGTGTCTGGTTGCGTTTGCAGTGATCGTCGTGGTGGTGGTTGTCGCGACCACTCGACGCAAGAAATAGCGTTCTTTGCGGAATTGTCTATGTATCGCCCGGTTGACCTATGTCTCGCCGTTTCATTGGGTCTTCTAAGCGTCTTGCCTGCTGCTGGCGACGATGCCGCGCGGTATCTTGCTGTGTTCTCTGACGGCTCCCACGTTGAAGGAGAAACGGTCACGGGTTGGCACGAGCACCCTGGCGCTCCGAAACTCGACGAAACAAGCTTGGCGAACGCTGGCCGACCGCTGCGCTGGTTGCGTGACCGGCGGCTGGCGGCGTATCGCCCGCGAGTCCTGGGACCGGGTTATGTCGAGCTGGTCGGCGGAGATCGGATTCCCGGGCATGTTGTGGCGTACCAGGAGGGCGAGTTCCACACGCTGGAAGCGCATTGGCCGTACTATATCGTCCAGACGAGCGTTCCGATCCATCTACCGGGTCGACCGGAGCGACGACAGATTCGCGTTTTGGCAAACGCCCTGCAGCGGATCGTGATGCGCCCGCAACAAGGGCGTCGATTCCAGCCCGGAACGGTCTTTGCCCGCGACGGGCGTCAGTTGGTTTTCGAACGCTTTCAGTGGGGCGACGAGGGCGTTCGCCTACTGTTGCGCAACGATGTTCAGGAATTGCCACCGGAGGAGATAGACGAGATTCACTTTGCCGTTCCAGACCAATGGATAGCGTACTACGGCGAATTGGCGGCGCTGAGCGGGGATTTGTCGAGTGAGTTGATTCGACTGGAAACGACCCACGGGTTTCTCGTCACCGGCTCGACGGAGCGGTTCCGCGCGGCGCTGGTCTCCGAAACCAACTCGCCCGAGTATTGGTATCACATGGTCCAGCCGGCTTGGAGTCTCGATCCAATCTGGATGCACTTTCCAACGATCCGCACGCGGTGGCATTTCCGGCCGCACGAGGTGCCCCTTTCTCGTATCGCTCCGGAACGCGTCGAGCAACGTTCGCTTCTGGCTCATGGACACCCATGGCAGACCGATCGCAACGTGCGGGGCGGTACGTTACTTGCCGGCGACCGCTTGTACGGGTGGGGGTTCGGCGTGCACGCTACGAACGAGCTGTGGTTTCGTCTGCCTCCGGCGGTCCGTGCCTTCCAGAGCCGCGTGGGGCTTGACCGTCTGGCTGGCGATGGCGGCTGTGCCCGAGCGATGGTCTACGCGAATGCCCCCAAGGGCAAACCACTGTTCGCGAGTCCACCGCTGGTCGGTTCGTCCGAGGTGCACGCGACGGGCGATCTGGCTCTCGCAGGGCCGAAAGGTGGCCAGGATACATTGATTCTCATGGCCGACGCGTTTCACCGCGGCCGGCCCAAAGGTGCAGACCCGCTGGACATACGCGATACGGTCGATTGGCTGGAGCCGCTCTTGCGCCTGGATCCGGCGACGCTTCGCACCGAGTTGAACGGACGCGTCTCGGAACTCGTGCCGGCGTGGCGCGGCTGGACGATGACCGTGGAAGGCAACGGCTCGCTACGACACCGTTCGCTGTGGGACCTCGGACAGTCTCCCGAACCGCGGTGGGCTATGACCGTAGGCACCGGGAATCCTCGAATGGCACTGACAACTGTCCGGAGAATTGCGGCCGATCAGAATTGGCTGCTGGTGAGGCTGAAGCAATTAGCCTCGGAGGCCAAGCCCGGACAGATCGAGATCCGCATCGACGACACGCTTGTGGCGCGGTTCGCCGTGCCGTCGTGTGGCTGGGCACCACCGGTTTACGTGCCACTCGCCGAGAGTCAAGAGAGCGACGCCAAGCTCGAAGTCGTCTACTCGCCCCGCGACACGAAGGAACAGATCGAATGGCTCGCGCTGACACCAATCGACTGGACCGGACCTGTCCGCTGGGCCACGTTGAAACCCGAGCGAGTCGAGGCGTCCAGCGGTGCCACGCTGACCCCGCAGCCAGACGATTCGATCCTCGCAAGCGGCACCTTGGCCGAGCGGGAGGTCTATCGCGTGATCGCCAAGACGGATGTCGAGCGGATTACCGCCGTCCGTCTGGAGGTTCTGCCGGACAGCGGCCCCGGACGCGCGCCGGAAGGCAGTTTTGTGATCACGCGATTTCGAATGGGAACCGTGCCACCGGCGGATGAGAAGTTCGAAGGGCGTTATGTCCGCATCGAATTGCCCGGCGACGGGCGCACACTGTCATTGGCCGAGGTGGAAGTGTTCGCGGGCGAAACGAACATCGCCCAGGGCCGCAAGGCAACCCAATCAAGCGTCGAATGGGAGGGCGTCCCGGAAAGGGCCGTCGACGGCGACACGACGGGCGAATGGGAGAATGGTTCGGTCACCCATACGGCGGAAGAAGGAGCGGATCCGTGGTGGGAGGTCGACTTGGGCGCCGTGCGCAAGATTGATCGCGTCGTCGTGTGGAACCGTACCGACTACAGCGACTGGCGCCTGCACTTACGTCTGGCCGACTTCCGGCTGGTCGTGCTGGACGACAAGCGTCAGCCCGTGTTTCGGCGCGTTGTTTTCGATCCACCGCGACCGAGTACGCAGATCGACCAGTCGCTGGACATGGAAGTCCATTTGCGGAACGCGGGCGATCGCTTCTCGCGGCCGGCGGACGTCGCAACCGCGCCGCCCGGTCCGCGGTGGCCGGCCCACCAGGTCTGGGCCGTGGTGCCGACAGCGGAAGGAAGCGACGCCGCGATGTTCGTGCTGCACGAACCGATGGAAGTAGGCGACCGCCAACTCAGCTTTCGGCTGGAACAACTGGGCGGGGTACCGCGACAGAATCTGGGCCGCTTTCGCCTGTGGATTACGTCCGATCCGCCACCGCTGCCGCCCGAGCCGGAATAGGAGGATCCGCGTCCAGTAGGTCCCGCTTGCCGAGCGGGACCTGAACAACCCAAGACGCAGCCAACCACAGGTCCCGCTCGGCAAGCGGGACCTACCGGCCACTCCAAATCGCAGACAGTGTATAATGGGAGTGTCGAGCGACGCACTCGCAATCACGTGGATACGAGGCATTGCACATGTGGAAGTTCCTCAGCATCGTGTCGATACTGATACTCGCCGCGGCAACAGTGGCAGTTGGGACGGGGTACGATCTGCGGACGCTGCTGCCAACGACGGCCGGGGTGACGGTGCCGCAGAAGGGCGAGCAAGGTGCCGGCGAGCCTGTGACTGACACGGGCCAAGCCGACGTGAAAGCCGTCGAACCGGGGGAGCAAGCAACCGAGCAGGAATCGCCGGCGAGCGACACAACGCCGTCCGGCCCGGCTTCGGAGTGGACCAAACTTGTTCGGCAGACAACCGATGCACTCCAGCGCGAAGCGCCCGACGAAGCCGAACAGCATCTGGACGCGCTGGCGAACATGGAACCTGCAAGTCGTGCGGCCGAGAGCAAACACATCGCCGAACTCCGCCGGCAACTCGATGAAGTCCATCGGATCATCGAGCTGCGCGCGGCCGTGGTTCAACTCGTGGCTGAAGATCCCGAGCAAGCTCAAGCGGCAGAGAACCTTTTGTTCGAGCGAGTGGATAAGGCCCTTCCGCTGCTCGAAGAAGCCCTGCGTGGGGACGACGTGCAGTTGGCGTGCCACGTCATGGCAATGCTTCAGCGATTAAAACGCCCCGACGAGACGCTGCCAATGATCGTCGATGTGCTTCGTCGTCCGGAGCAAGCCGCGTGTTGGCCGGAAGCAATCCGGCACATCGGGCTGGCCGAGAGCGATGGTGTCGGCGATCCGTTGCTGAAGTTGGCATTGGCTGCGGAAACGTCTGAGCAGCGCATCGCTGCGCTCGAAGCTCTCGCCGTATGCGTCGACCCGCCACAATACACAGTCTTGGCATTACTGCCGCTGCTGTACGCCGACGGGCCGGAACTGGCTGCGGCCCTGCGCGTTTGTCGATCCGTCGTTGTGGTACACAACCAAACCGATCTCTGGGTGCAGTGGGCAGCGGATGGGCTAACGTCCGAGCAGACCGAACGGCTGTTCAAACTGACCAATCGATTGGGGAAAATCAGCGGTGCGCCGGAGTCGGAGGAGTCGGCCGATCGAGCGCGAGCCGCTCGCGAATTGGCCATGGCCTTGCGCCAGTTACCGGCCGAGCCGTTGACTGGCGTGAAGATTGCGGCCTACGGCGCCGAGAGTGACGACGGACGCGCGGCAACCGTACTGGACGGCACTTGGGACACGGTCGATCCGAAGCTGATGTGGCGGTACTCCACTAAAGAACCTCATTCCATTGTATTCGATCTGGGCACCGAACGAACCATCGCCGGTGTGCGGATCTGGAATCTGAACGAACCGCAGGGGGCCGCCGGGGGCTGGAAGCAAGTGGCGGTGTACGTGGGCTCGGGCGCCGCAGAATTGACCCATCCTGCGGCCAAGGGCATCGTGCCGCAGGGCCCCGCGACGAAGAACGCCCCCGACTACGGCACGACGATCCCCGTGCGTTTCGCGCACGGCCGCTACGTGCGATTGGCTGCGGAGAGCTTGTGGAGTTCCAAGCCGTTGACCGGTCTGACAGAAGTCCAACTGCTGGGCTTCTAAGCTTCAGATTCCGGCCCACCAGAGGCTGGTGAACGATGCAGCCTTCTCGCCACCATGCCTGTGGCAGCCGAGAAGAGAGACTACCGCACGTTCTCCGGAAGTGTTAGGAGAATCAGTCGGGGGTCTTGAGTGCCGATGGCCAACTGGGATCCGTCTGGCGTGTAGGCGAGCGAGTGGGCGGCTGCCGTCGGTAGTCGGCGGTGATGAAGCGGTTTCCCGTTGCTGTCCCAAATGAACAACTCGCCCAAGTCGTCGATCGAGGCGACTCGCGTGGCGTTGTGATTCCAAATCGCTCGGCGAATCGTGCCGTTGTGTCCCGGACAGTTGCGGACCGGCGTGTCGGACGATTCCGCCCACGTCTGCCACTGTTTTCCCACGCCAGCGCTCAGCACGTACGACCCAGACGGATGGAAGTGCACACTGCAGAGCGCGCGTTCGAGTCCGCTGGTGAATCTCTTCACCGGCCGGGCATCGGCATCGAACAGAAAGATCATGGGCTTGAGTCCAGCCGCAACGAATCGGGTTCCGTCGGGGCGGAACGCCACGTCGAGTAGCGGGTATCCAAGCCGGATCGTTTCAGACTGCGTGCCGTCTTCAAGGCTACACATGCGCAGAGTACCATCGGCACCGGCTGTGGCCAGACGCGTCGAGTCCGGGCTGAACCGTACGGCGTAGGCCGGGCCGCGATGCTCGTTGAAGACGCGACGCGGCGGACCCGAGGCTGCGAACCAGTGCCGGATTTTCTTGTCCGCCGAAGCGCTGAACAGGCTCCGGTCGTTCCCGGCCAGAGCCAGCGCAATCAAGGCCCCGCCTGAAGTACGTCCCTCGTGAATGAGTTCAGGTTGTGCCGCGCTTCCCGTCGTTTCGATCGCATAGCTACGGATCGTCCCGTTGTCCCCCGCCGTGATCACCCTGCGCCCCGCGTCGGCCAGGCACAGATCGGTGACCGTAACGGGAGACTCAAACGCCAACAGCATCTTGCCGTCAGCGACGTCCCACAAGCGGATAACACGGTCGTCCCCGACGGCGGCCACGATACCACCGTCCATCCGGGCACCGACAGCCCGCAACGGTCCTGTGCTGCCCTCGTACATGCGGATCACTTTGAGATCGTCGGTCGACCATTGCCTCACGGCTCCGTCTTCACCGACGGAGAACAGATGAGTGCCGTCTGAGGAGCACGATAGGTCGCGCACTGGGCCAGCGTGACCCGCGGCGACATGGCGCACAGACGCCGTCCATCGACGGGCCTTGTTATCGGCGCCGCCGGAGACGAGCGTCCGCGCGTCGGGGCCCATGTCCAACGCAACCACAGCGCCCTGATGTCCGGGAAAATGCTCCAGCTCGGCACCGGTTGCCACATCCCAGAGACGAATTAGTCCAGCTCCACCGGCACTGGCCAGGCGGCTGCCATCGGCGCTGATCGCAACCGCGTGTACGGCAGCCGCGTGGTCAAACGTCAGTGCAGGCGTTACTGGTTCGGCGCTTTGCGCCGTCGAATCCCAGAGATGAACCGTCCCGCCGCTACTGCCGGCGACGATCTGCTTGCCGTCGTCGCTGAGTCCCAATGCGATGATCGCCTCGGTGCCTGACGCATAGGTGTGCGCTGCCTTGCCCGCGGCGAGATCCCACTGGCGTACTGTGGCATCGGCACCAGCGCTGAGCAGCCCTGTCCCGTCAGGCGTGTAGGCCACACAGTGTGCGGCTCCCTCGTGACCAGCGAGCAACTGTGTGAGCGTGTAACGGAAGGACACGGCAACGTTGCCGGCAGCCGCCACGAGCGTCGTGCTGTCCGGCGCGAAGGCCACATGGGCGACGGCGCTCGGGGCCGTGAAGTCCTGCAACAGCAGACCGTCATCAGTGCGATAGACGCGGACCTTTCCATCGCCACCACCCACTGCCAGCTTCAGGCTATCGTCACTGAAACTGATCCCGGTTACCGCGGCGGGGGCGTCAATTCGGTACGCCAATTGCCCGTCGGTTACGCTCCAGACGTAGACCGTCTTGGACTGCGATCCCGGGTCGCCACCGGCTGCGAGTTGCTTGCCATCGCGGCGCACTGCGACGTGCTTAAGGGCAGTGGTGCTGCCCGTGGTGAACGCTTCGGCCGCCTGGCCCTCCAGGTCCCACAATTTGACTTCCCCACCGTCGCCAATCACGGCGAACTGCCTGCCATCGGGCAGCCACGCCGCATCGTTGATCTTCCCTGAGTCGACCGAAAACATGCGCACCGCCGAAAGCGTCCATACTCGTGACGTGCCATCGGTCCCGCCAGTAACCAGTGTCTTGCCATCGTTCGCGAAATCGACAGCCGACACTGCGCCTGAGTGGCCGGTGAAGCGCTGCATTTCGCCACCGGATTGAAGATCCCACACGCGCGTCACGCCGTCGTCGGCGCAAGTGGCCAGACGAGTCGAGTCGGAACTTGAGGCCACGCCGCGAACCGCCGCCGGGTGGGGCAGGCTCGCTATCGTTTCGCCGTTATCAATGCGGTAAACTCTGGCCGTCTTGTCACCACCCGCCGCAATCGCCAAAGTGCCGTCAGGAGTGATGTCTACGCTGTTGACCGCGTCGCTGGCCCCGGAGAACGAGCGAAGCTCCTTGCCGTCGGCCATGTTCCACAGGCGGACAGTCTTGTCAGCGCCCCCGGAGATCAACGTCGCTTCGTCGGGCGAAAAGGCCACGTCGGCCACGCTTCCCGTGTGTCCTCGAAAGACGCGTTCCAGAGCAAGCGGAACGTGGTATGCATGGTTGTTCGCTGCGGCGGCCATCAGTGATAGCCCGTCCGGAAGGAATGCG
>JADHUC010000399.1 GCA_016784735.1 Pirellulaceae bacterium
CCCAGCTTCTTCTGCTTGACCATCCACGGGAACACGCCGTCCGGTTCCAGGGCGCGGTCCATGTCGCGCCCGCCAACGTTGTGAAAGTACGCCAGATCCACGTAATCTGTTTTCAACATTTTGAGCGACGTGCTGAAGCATTCCTCGGCCTCTTCGATCGTGTCCGCGAAGACTTTCGTGGCCAGGAAGACCTCTTTACGGCGCCGACCCAGCCCCAGACCGACGCCTTCCTCGGCCTTTGCGTAGCGTCTGGCGGTGTCGATCGAAGTGACGCCCACGTCGATGGCCGCATTGACAATGTCAGCGATGTCCTTCACCGACACGTGTTCGCTGAACCCGCACGGCGCTGTGCCCAGGGTGTACGTAGTGATCGGAACGTTAGTCTTGCCGAGCGTACGTCGCGGGACGTCGGATTGGTCGACTGCGGCCGAGACCGCGGATCGGGCACCGTCCGGCGCGACGCCGGCGCCCATCAGTACGCCGCCAGCGAGAAGGCCGGTCTTTTGAACAAACGACCGGCGCGTTAGGTGTTGTTTCTTGTCGTATGTCATGACGTTTGTCTCCTTGAAGAGGCTCGAGCAGAAGACCCCGCCGGCCAGTGTTTGGCGAGTATCCCACGCTAATCTTCCACAACGGGCGCGATCTGCTCGTCGCTGGTTATGCCTGGGGGCAGTTCCATGATCCGAATGTTGCGGAAATGGATTTCGGCCCCTTCGGACTCCAGGCACAGATACCCCTTCTTGACCGAGGAATGGCTCAGGCCATTAACGAACTTTCCGTTAACTGACAGCTTGACCACACCGTCCACGAAAACAACGTCATAGACATTCCATTCACCTTTGCCCTTGCAGCGATTCTCGATGGATTGGCTGCGACTGCCGCGCGGGTTGTCTGGGGTTGCCTTTAGCCCGCCTGCGCCGAAGAGTTCTCCGTGCACATAGGCGATAGGCGGCAACGTGCCGTCGTTCCTCTTATGGAGATTGACCCAATCGAGTTCCAACATTTGGACTTCGAGCCCCATGGGCAACCGCCTGCCCTCGGGCACGGTGCCGGCACTCCAGGCAAAAACACCCGAATTCCCGCCCGCCTCCATGTGCCTCCATTCGATGTGCAGAATGAAGTTCTCAAACTGCTCTTCCGTGCGCATGACGCCGATCGGGTGCCCACTACAGACGAGCAGGCCGTCCTGGACGGTCCATGTATCCTCGTCCGTATTCACGTTGGCCCAGCCCGACAGATCCTTGCCGTTAAACAGATCGCGGAATCCTGGCGTGTCTGCGCCGTGTGCCTGGTAGTGCCCGCAGAGCAGCAGCGTCGCGCTGCACATGAGTTTGATTGCGCGGTTCTTCATCGTGTTTCCTCCAATTTCGGATCAGTTTGATGCCTCTCGATGGTCGACGCGGAAGGTGGCGTCCTTCCTAACCAAGTCGCTATCGGCTGCGGCAATGAACAAATGGAATTCGTAGTGACGCACGTATTTGCCGGGGTAGTTGAAAGACTCGAACGATATCGCATTCGCGTCGGCCAAGCCCGGTATCAGTCGAAAGGTGGCATCCTGCTTGAAAAGTTCCCGGTTGTCAAACTTGGCCAGTTTGATACGGTCGTGTTCGTGCCGCAGGTACTGCCCCGGATAATTGACGGATTCCAGTGAAACGTACGAGCCACTGCGATCGGCCAAACCCGGAACGATCTTGAAACTGGCGTCCTTGCGATCCAACTCGGTCGAAATCCGAGTCACTTCGCCAAGCGAATAGGCGTGGCGGATGAAATGGCGCGGGCGGTTTACAGATTCGAACGCGACGACCTTGTTCAAGATCGCCTGATAAGCTGCCGCTGCGACTCGCTCGCGCTCGATCAGTTTGTCGAGCGCGCGCTTGCCTGCAGGCCAACGCCAAAATGACTCGAAGATGGGAACTAGGTTTCTTCCGGATGCCCTACTGGCGGCGACGACCATGTTGTCGACGGCATCTTGGGTGGACTTGGCGTCGGGCAGCCCGGCCACCTCGCGGAAGAACCGCTGCAGGAACGCCTCGCCGCCCAGTCGTCCGGTAAGGTGCAGCATCATTGACGCGAACAAGTCGGCTCCTCCGCCAAACGCCGGCGACTTGCCCACGCGCAAAGTGTTGTCCCAATTCAAATGAGGATTCCGTTGGTATTCGTCAACAATTCGCTCCACCTCGCGACGAAATTCCGGAAACGACATGTCGCCAAATGGCGCCCCGCGCACACCGGCGGCCTCCATTGCTTTGAACCGCATGAATACGGCGAAGCCTGTTGTGATCGAGCCGGTGTCGTCACGATCGTGGTACTCGAGCTTCGAGGCGAAAACCCAAAAATTGCGGCCGAACTCGTAGAACACCAATTGATCGAACTCATCGTGTTCCTTGATTCGCCGATAGAGGTTGTTGAAGTAGTCGTCCATGACTTCGATCCCCGTGGCGCCCAAGTAGCCGCAACCGGCGCCGCACGTCTTGGTCACCTGAGCGATGCTCATGCGGCCTTTGTATTCCCGGAATCTGCGTGGCGTCTTGCCGGTGGTCCGAGCGTAGTAGTCGTAGGTTGCGTCAAGCACGTCGACCAAACGTTGCATGGCGCGGCGATCCAGGTCCGCGCTTTTCGTCAACACGGCAACTCGCGATCCAAGCCAGGGATAAAGGTGTTCTGTTCGGTTTTCGAAGGTCTTGTACTCGACCCTCTGGCCCGGTTCGATTGCCGAAGTCGTGGCAGGGACCAGAAACAGGACGACGGGCAGTGCGGCAAATGCTTGTCTCATGATTTCGCACTCCGAATGCGGCGGCCACATGAGCCTATTAGAGCTACAGAATGTCTCATTATCTAGTTTAACCCGAAGCCGGAGGCGATGGCGGGAAGTAGAATGGACCGTCCACACGCATCGCCCGCCATCGCCTCCGGCTTCGGGTTAAACGAGTCGGCCGCAACCGTATTAGGATTCCGCGGCAGGTACAATCCGTATTGCTTGTCCGCCTTTGGCCGACAGGGATACGGTCAGTATCGTCTTGGCATCAACGGGACGCCGTTCGATGCGCACGTGAGTGCGAGTCGAAACGTTTTCATCGTCTCGGTAAATGTGAGCCGTGTATCGTTCGTTCTTCGCGAGAAAGTCCAATGGGATTTCCAGCGTGCGAGGCTCGTCGGCATTCATACAACCGATGAACCACTGCTGGCCGCTACGGCGTGCGATCATGGCGTATTGGCCGATGCGGCCGTGGATCACACGCGTTTCGTCCCAAACGGTCGGCACGTGGTCGAAGAATTCCAGTTCGGGTTCGTTGCCGATCAGATGCTTCGAGCCCCCAGCGCCGCCCTTTTCTTGGGGTGACCTCGGCGGTCGGTCGTACCAGTACAGGAACTGCCACGGGCTATACAGGCAGACGGCTTTTGCCAGTTGGTAGGCATGGCTGGCGTTGCGGTCGACGCGTGCGTCGTAGTAGCAGATCGTGTTGTCGCCGGCCCCGACAAGCATGCGCGTGAATAGGATGGTCAGCGTCTGTCGGTTTGTGGGACTTGTTTCATCGCCGCCGATGCCTTCCTGGGTCATGAAGTTCGGGTACGTTCGCGAGTAGCCCGTCGGTCGGTACTCGTCGTGTGCGTCGACCATCAACCGATGCGCCGCGGCCTTGCGCACCGCTTCGTGCAGCCAGCGAGTGGCCTGTTGCGAGCCGACGTTGACAAAGCCGTATTTGACTCCCTTGATGCCCCAGCTCTGGTACAACGGCAGAATCTCGTCCAATTGACGGTCCAAGGCTCGCCGGTTGACGTACACCAGGATCCCAATGCCGTGCTCGCCGGCGTAGCGGATCACTTCGGGCAGGTCCAACGGCCCAGGCGATCGTTTCGGATCGACGGTCACGGTCCGGGCATCCGACTCGTCCGAGTACTCGTGTCCGTACCAGCCGGCGTCGAATTCCACGTATTGCAGGTTGTGCCGTTCGGCGAAATCGACGCACGCTTTGCCGCCGGTGGTGCTTAACGTCACCTCGCGGATCACTTTTCCCGGTTTGATCCACGACGTGTCGGCAATCGCACATGGGTCGTTCAAGTTCAGGAAGATATCATTGTATTCCAGGAGTTGGCCCGGGCTGTCGGCTACCATCACCACTCGCCACGGAGTCGTCAGCGGCAACGCCGCTTCGACGGGACCGGTCAACTGGCTGACCAGAGCGTGCGGCACTCCGTCCAGCGGCGCCAGCTTCATGCGGGCGTAATCGACCAGCCTGGCCTCGCCCACGGCCGCAAACGTCTGGTCGTCGATTCGCAGGGTCAACGGGCGTTCACAACCGGGCTTGATGCCGCTGAGCGGCACTTCGGCGTACCGACCTTGCGCACTGTAGACAGCCCAAGCGGTGTGATCGTCGGCGAAGCGGAATTCGCTGATTTCCTTGGTGATGTCGACCTTCTGCCAGTCGCCTTGTTTCGGGACCGTGTAGCAGAATGCGATCCCTTCGTCGTACGCACGAAACGTAAGCCGCAGTTGCCGTGGCGGTCGCTGGCTGTCCTGGAGGTCAACGACCATCTGATTGTAATGATCGCGGATTTCGCTTCGTTCGCCGTATACTGGCTTCCACGTCTCGTCATGGGTGCCATGCGTGATCCCTGTGATGTTGCAGCCTTGGCCGAGGGTGGGCGCGTCCTGCAACTCCAGGCCCAATCGCGAGTCGATCAACAACGGCTTGCCACGGTGTTTCACCGCGTATTGGAGTGCTCCGTCGTCACTGATATCGACGCTGACGACAACGTCGCCGTCCGGCGATTTCAAGTCAGCCGCAGATGCGTTGCCTGCCAGCAGCAACACAATAACGAAAATGGCGTGCTCTCCAGAAGCTCTCATCAACGATTTCTCCCAATGCACAACACGTAGTTTCCATCGCGCAGCAAGAGCCAAACCACCCTCCCGCTATCCGAACAGCGAACCTCGTTCGGCTTCTGCGGCGTCGGCGCGTAAGCGCTGGCGGTGATACTTGAGTCCGGGGAAGAAGAAGCAACCAGCAGCGACCACTCCGAAGATGAAGTGCGAATAGTCGGGAAGCAAGGCCATGATGAAAGCCGTGCAGAAGAGAGCTGCGGTTTGGAAATAGAACGACCCCGACAGGATACCCGCTTTGACAAAGAACATCATGCCGGTGATCAGTGCAAGTATCGGCGACAGCTTCAACACATCCTTAACGAGCAGCGTCTCAACAAAAAACAACAGACCGATGGCCGCTGCGGTGGCGGCCCAGACGTGAGCAATCTGTCGTTCCACGAATGTGACCGGCCCCACGCGTCGACGAAGTGCCCAGAACACAACGGCCCACGCTCCCAGGCCGGCCGTCCACAGGGTGACGTAGTACCACCGGTCACGGCAGTCCAGCAGGTACAAGACGTTGGTCAAAGTGCAACCGATCAGCACCACCAGACTGTGCCACATCCACAGAAGTCCCCAGTTTTCGAGCACGGTGGCGTGATGCGTCTCGCGGAACAGGCGTGCCAGGACTTGCAGGAAACGGCCGCTGCGAGCGGCGATTGGCTTGTTGTGAAGAAAAGCATCCAGATCACCAGCCAGCGATTCGGCGCTACCGTATCGCAAGTCGGGCGGTTTCTGCAGGCAGCGCAGCGCGATCATTTCCAGATCCCGGTCCACTGTCGCATTGATCACCCGCGGCGGTACCGGATCCTGCTCCAGCACCATCAACACGGTGTCGACCGGCGAGGCGGCCTGAAACGGTGGCCGCCCGGTGAGCATGTGATAGAGGATGGCCCCCAGGCTGTAGACGTCGCTGACCGGGCTGACTTCGCCGCGAGCCCCCGCGGCCTGTTCCGGCGCCATGTAGGCCGGCGTTCCCAGCACCGCACCGCTCTTGGTTATACTGACCGCGTCGGTGATTCTCTTGGCGAGCCCGAAATCGGTCAAATGCGGCTGTCCGTCTTCGTCGATCAAGATGTTCGATGGCTTCAGGTCGCGGTGCAGCACGCCGTTCTGGTGAGCGAAGTGGATGGCGCGGCTGACCGCGTCCAGAATGCCGGCCGTTTCGCGCGGAGGCAGCGGACCATCGGCCAAGAGCTGTGACAATGTGGGGCCCCGGATGTACTTCATGCTGAAGTACGGTCGGCCGTCCAACTCGCCAACTTCATGCACTGGCACGATCCCTGGGTGATCCAAACGCGAAGCAGCTTCGGCTTCGGCTCGGAATCGTTCCCGATCTTCGGCCGAAGCCAACTGACCTCGGAGGATCATCTTTACCGCCACTTCATGATCCTGGCCGATCTGCCGGGCTCGGTACACAACGCCCATCCCACCGCGACCAAGTTCCTCTAGAAGCTCGTAGTCACCAAACCGACAGGGCAGCTCCAGAGTCGTGCTGGGTGCATCGTCCTGCTCGTCCGGTACCTCGTCGCGACTGTGGCTCCCAACCGCGTCCGCAACCAACACCGCGCCCCACAACTCGCGCAGCGGTTGGGCCAGATCGGGGTTTTGCACGCACACGGCCTCCAGGTCGACGGCTTCGCCGCGCTGCACGGCGTCGGTCAAGTCCGACAGCAGCAAAGCCAAACGTTCGTCGTGATCGGTCGCAGTGTCGTCGTGTGCCCCTGTCGATGATGTGCGACGGTTCTTATTCGGAGCCATAGAACGGAGAAGTTAGTCTTGCGAAGGGGGTTCGGTAAGCATCGCGCGCAACCGCCGGACGGCTCGCAGATACCGCATGCTGGCAGCCGGCTCGGTCAGATTGAGCGATTTGGCAATCTCTTGATTCGTCAATTGCTCGTAATGCCGCATGACGATGATTTCACAGTCCTGTTCGCTCAACAGTGTTATGGCCTGCTCGATGCGTCGAGCCATTTCCTGTTGCGTGGCTGCGGTGGCAGGCGTCACCTGCGTATCCCGCAACTGGGCGCCCAGTTGAATGCTCGAACGGCCTTCACCCATCGGGGCAAAAGCTTGTTCGCGATCGACGCTGCGCTTCGCCGAAACACGATGCCGCCGATGTGCGTCGATGACGCGGTCCTTGGCGATTTGGCGTATCCAAAGGTGGAAGGCCATCGACGGGTTCTGTAGGTAAGACTGCAATCGACGGTTGGCTTCCACCAGCACGTCTTGCACGACGTCGCTCACGTCCACGCGCCGCTGAATCCTCTGGTCCAGGCGCATGCGGACCATGCGATGCACGGCAGCGCGATGGCGGTCCAGTAGCCGATTCACCGCACTGGCGTCACCGTGCTTTGCACCGGCCAACAGCTTTTCGGTCTTGTCTGTTTCAGGCCACATAGCTCCAGCCTATTATCGCCTAACCTCCTATAAGATCACAAGGTAGCTCGAAAGCGGCTGAATGTGGAGCGGATTTCTGTTAAAAATACATTGTACAGTGAAAATCTGCGGGGTTGACCAACTCGTCTAGTATTTGCGGGAAGAGGTTGTTCGTGGCTGATACAGCACGCAAGACGCTGGCTGCCGAGCGATTGTGCGCTGTCGATGCGCTCGAAGATGCCTTTGTGTGCTATCAGAACGAACTACTAGGCATGTTGTATCACATGATCGGCAACGCGGAAGATGCCCGCGACGCCCTTCAAGATACGTTTGTGAAATGCCTGCGAAACCAAGATAAAGTGGGGCAAATACGGAACCTGAAAGCGTGGGTATTCCGGATTGCACTGAATACAGGGCGCGACTCCAGGCAAACTGCCTGGCGGAGACGCCGGAAACCGTTGCCGGAGGATGAAACGACGATCGAGGGCAGCCACGAGGGCCCGGAAGCCCAGGTGGAATATAACGAACAGATGGCCATGGTACGCAGGGCGGTTGGCGAGTTGCGTGCCGAGGAGCAGGAGGTTTTCCTCTTGCGGCAAAATGGCCAAATGACGTACGACGAAATCGCCGACACAATCGGTATCCCTACCGGGACCGTTAAAACGCGCATGCGGCTGGCGATCAGCAGACTGCGTGAGACGCTAGCCAAGACGGTGTAGAAGCGGACAAGGACCGTCCGGCGATTTTAGGGAAGAAGCCATGGAACGCACAGAAGACCTGGAACAGCAGATCTGGGATTTCACTTACGGTTTGCTGCCGGAAGATGAAGCCGAGCGGTTGACTCGGCGGATCACTTCCGAACCGGACACTGCGCGCTTGTATGCCGAGGTCAAACTGCAGGCGGACCTGTTGGCCGAAGCAGCCCAACTGGACGTTCCGCCCATTTCGTTGGTTAAGCCGGCCGAGACGGAAACCAAGCCGCCCGCGCAGTTCCCTGACAGCATCCCCGCTCCCGTCCGGCGACTGCCCGCGGCGGTTCTGGCGGCCAACTGGTTTGTGGGTTTGGCTGCGGCGCTGTTGGTGTGCGTCATGGGCTATTCCTACTTGAGGCCCGATTCGGCAATCAACGAGGTTGCCGTTCAGACTCAAAAGCAGAACATCATCGATGGCCACGTGCACACAATCCTGTACGGACCGCCAACCTTACAGCCCGCCCCGACCAGTAGATTCATCGTCGCTACGCGATCGGCGTACGGCAAGCCACGTTCCGTTCCCCTCAAGTACAAGTTTTATGACAAAAACGAAAAACTGCTTCACGAAGGCGACGCTGAAACGAACCTCGGTGGGCTAGCTCAAATAGAAACGCCTGGAGAACTCGAGACGGGATTCGTCCACGTGAAAGTGGCGACGAACCTCGGAGTACCGATGCCGGCCGTGGAGAAATCGCTGCCGGTCGGCGAGGTCGAGTTGACGACCCATCTGACGCTGGACAAGCCGTTGTATCGCCCTGGCGAGGTCATGCGATACCGATCGCTGACGCTTTCGCGATTTGGTTTGCGGGTCCGCCGTGAGGCCACTGTGAAGTTCCGTGTCCTGGATTCGAGTGGTTCGGTGGTATTGGAGTCGCAAGGCGACGTTGTCACCGAACACGGAGTGGGCCAAGGCAAGTTTGCGGTCCCCGCCGATCAACCGGGGGGCAAATACACGCTGGTTGCTCGAAGCCCGGCGGGCGATTTCCCGGATGCCCGTCACGACTTCTACATTCGGGAGTACCGAACGCCGACACTCAAACAGCATCTGGCATTCGCGCGTGATAGCTTTGGGCCTGGCGATGAAGTCGTTGCGGACTTTAAGGTCGAGCGGGCCGAAGGGGAAGCAATGCCAAATGCGCCGTTGCGCATTGTGGCTAAGGTAGACGGGAAAATGAAGTTGAATCTGCATACGGCAGCAGATGAATACGGCGCCTACAAGGTGCGTTTCCCTTTGCCAAAAGAAATGCAGAAGGGCCAAGGACTCTTATCCGTCACCGTTGCTAATGAGACCATCGCCCGACCGATTCCCGTCATCCAGGGCGATGTGTCCATCGAGTTCTTCCCAGAGTCCGGCGAACTGGTCGCAGGCATCAAGAATTGTGTTTATTTTCACGCCCGCGATTCGGTGGATAAACCGGTGCATGTGGAAGGTCGCATTCTGGACAATCGCGACGAAGAAGTGGCGGTCGTGAAGACGGACCACGAGGGCCGCGGCCGGTTCAATCTCACTCCGCTTCGGGACGAAACGTATCGCCTAGAAATCGATACGCCGTCCGGCGCGGTCGACGGTCATACCTTGCCGAAGACGAGCGACCTGCAGTTCGTCACGTTGAACACGGGCATTGGCGTGTTTGATGCCGGACGACCGATAGTTGCTCGGATTCGCTCGACTCAGTGTTACAAAACGCTCGCAGTCACCGCGGTCTGCCGCGGCGTCGTGGCGGGACAGCAAGTCGTATCGGGCGATCAGTTCGTTTCACGCGAAGCAGGCATCGGATTGTGCGACGTGACAGTTCCGCTTGCCGAAAATGCCGATGGCGTAATTCGTTTGACCGCTTACGATTTGAGTGTCCGGCCACCGCAGCCCGTGGCCGAGCGGTTGGTGTACCGGCGCCCCGCACGCAGGCTGGACATCCGGGTAGCTGGCCAGGACGAAAAGCATGCGCCCGGCGATCAAGTGGAACTTGGATTGTTGGTTCATGACGAGAATGGCCAACCACAGCAGGCCGTGTTAGGCGTTTCCGTAGTGGACGATGCTCTGCTGGCACTGGCCGATGACAAGTCACCTCGCATGACCACCCACTTCTGGCTGACCAGTCAGATAGACAAGCCCGAGGAATTAGAGGATGCCAACTTCTACTTGAAAGAAGACGAGCAAGCGACTGCTGCTTTGGACCTGCTTCTCGCGACGCAGGGCTGGCGGAAATTTAAACGTGTCCCGCTGGACCGTTTAGCCCGCGCCGACATCGCCGACAAGCGCGAGGGAAAACCAGCGTCGCAGTCGGCGTTGGCATCGCTGGCCACCGGCGAAGCGGCGAGCCCAGTGATCCTGGCGGATAACAACCGCCAGTCGCGCAAGGCACTGGAAGGCAGCGTACAGAAATTCCACAACGATCGCCAATTCGGCGTTCGGCGGATCGGCCAAATCGTCTTTTCCGGCGGCCTCGCCGTGTTGATCGCGCTGGCGATTATGGGACTTCTGCGACTGACTGCCGGTGTCAAAGTCTGGGTTCCAGCAGTTGCGGCGGCAACCGCTTGTCTGATCGTTGGTTCGCTTTGGATGGACCTTGAAATCGACGTACTGGCCGAAGTCGCCACACTGCCGCAGAACCTGGAGAGCGAAGAAGTCGAAAACGTGGCAGTGGTGAAAAGGGGGGAGAGCGAACCCGCGGCTCCGATCGAGAAGACGGAAAAACTGGCTGAGACGCAGGAGGAGATCGTCGAGCCATTGGAGGTGGAAGAAGAGGAGGCTCCCGCAATGCCCGAGGAGCCCGAATCCTACGGTCGGGGCAAGGCAGAGGAAGACGCGGGAGCCGTCAAACTGGCTGTCCAAGACATGCACAACAAGGTACCCGCTTCCGCCGCTGCTCCTGCGCCTAGCCAACCGGCTGTTGCAGCTCGTTCGGCGGCGGCTGACCAGCCGGCTCCCGACGCGGAGGCCGGCGAGAAGGTCGGCGCTCGCGGTGGAGGGATGGGCGGCATGGGAGGCGGAGGTTTCGCGAGAGAAAAGTCCAAAGAACTAGCGGACGCCGAGGCTAAGAAAAAAGATGCCGTGAAATCGGAACTGGAGCGTCGCAGAATGAGCGCCGCGAGAGCGCCTAGCGAACGCAAGATGCTAGGGAAAGCGGACGCCATTCAGATGGACGTGGACGACGAGGCCGAGGCGCTGGACCTAGCTCCGGAAGGCGTAGCCGTGGCGGGGGAAGCCAAGGACGAGGACTCGAGGTCGACTCGCGGCGCGAAACGGGCAGATGCCGCTCCGGCCGACGACAGAGCCTCCGGTCGGGGCCTTCGCAACGAGTCGGACCCGAAGCCGGGCGGTGAGCAATTGTTCCTCGCGCGCGAACGCTACTTTGCCAAGCAACAACTGGCAGGCGGCATTCTGCCGACATACGACGACACATTGTTGTGGCAACCGCTTCTGCTGACCGACGCCAACGGTCGGGCATCCGTCCGATTTACGCTTCCCGGCGTAATCACAAGTTACCGCGTGCTGGTGGACGGCCACATGGACGGTCGCATCGGTTCAGGCGAAGGCAAAATCGTCTCGCACATCCCGCCGGACTAGTGCCGTGTCAGACCGAGAATGACAGGTAGGCCGGAACAAGTCCGCGCAGTTCCGGCTTCTGTATGCGTCTGTGCCGGACCGGCGCGGACTTGTTCCGGCCTACGCTCTTACCCGCCAGAAGATGATTTGATACGGCACTGGCACATCTCGCCATTGCC
>JADHUC010000400.1 GCA_016784735.1 Pirellulaceae bacterium
GCCGAGATTCTACGCGAAGCCGGCTATGCCACCGGCATCTTCGGCAAATGGCACTTGGGCGACTGCTACCCCATGCGGCCGATGGACCAGGGTTTCGAAACGTCGCTGGTGCATCGTGGCGGCGGGATCGGCCAACCGTCCGATCCGCCCGGCGGCGAAGGCAAGTACACGAATCCCATCCTGTTCCGCAATGGAAAGCAAGAGCAAATGGAGGGCTATTGCACAGACGTCTACTACGAAAACGCCATCGAATTCATCAAGACGTCGAAGAAGGAAGAGCGGCCGTTTTTCGTCTATCTGCCGGACAACTGCCCACACGGCCCGTTTGGCGACGTGCCGCAAGACGAATACGAATCGTACAAGAAGATGAACCTGGACAACGATCAGTTCCCGCAGGACCAAGGACACCCGTTGCCGAAGCAAGCCGATGCAGACAAGCGGGCTCGGATCTTCGCGATGATTACCAACGTGGATAAGAACGTCGGCCGGCTGTTCGCCAGCCTCGAATCGCTTGGTCTGACCGAAAACACGATCGTCATCTTCATGGTGGACAATGGCCCTAACGGCAGACGCTACGTGGCGGGAATGCGCGGCAACAAGTCGCATGTGCACGAAGGCGGAATCCGTTCGCCCTTCTTCATGCACTGGCCGGCCCAGTTGAAGGCCGGAACCGCCTGCGCGACGCCGTCGGCCCACATCGACGTGCTGCCCACGCTGTTGGACGCGTGCAACGTCGCACGCCCGGATGGCTTGGAGCTGGATGGACGCAGCATGCTGTTGGAATTGAAGGGTGCCAAAGTGAAACGACGATCGCGAACCATCTACATCCAGTCGCACCGCGGCGATCACCCCGTGCTGTATCACAACTTCGCGGCTCGTAATGAAATGTGGAAGCTTGTGCACCCCAGCGGCTTTGGGCGAGAGAGCTTCTCGGGTGAGCCGAAACTGGAACTCTACAACATGTTGAGCGATCCATTGGAAATGAACAATGTTGCCGACCAGCATTCGGATGTGGTCGCCCGAATGAAGGGCGACTACGAAGCCTGGTTCCGCGACGTCAGCAGCACACGACCCGACAACTACGCCCCGCCTCGCATCCACGTCGGTACGCCCCACGAGAATCCCACGGTCTTGACGCGGCAGGACTGGCGGCACACTCAGGGCCGACCGTGGCAACGCGACTCGGCGGGCCACTGGTTGCTATACGTGGCCAGCAGCGGGACATACGACATCCGTTGCCGGTTCGATCCGAGCGATCCGGAGGGCGAGGCCGTTTTGAAAGTCGAAGATAGCGAGCACAAGCTCGCGTTGCCCGCCGGAGCTTCGACCTGCCTGTTCGAGGGCATCAAGCTCAAAGAGGGTAACCTCCGTCTGGAGGTCGTGATGACTCACGCTGGAAAACGTCGAGGCATCCATCAAGCCGACGTAATCCGGCGGAAAACAGAAAGCCGCTCCGCCGAATAGCCCATTGACCCTCCGATAGGGCCGGATTAAGATAAAGCTGGTGCACTTAGGCGAGCGGCGCTTGAGATCTTACCTCTTGGAAAGTAGCAGGCACACTCCGTGTGCCGTAGCCGTAAGCGGACGGCACACGGAGTGTGCCTGCTACTTTGGTATATCTTCATCTGGCGCTCGCCTTACGCCGACTACGCCTTGTAGCTCTCTGCCGGGAGAAGAAACCATGGCGACGTCACCAGACTCCGATCGGGCGATTCCGGCCGACCACGTTCCAGGCAACCAATATCCAGTGGGGCTTGTGACACTGCCCCCGGATGTCAAAGCCGCAGAATTGGGCTACGTCGCCGACCGCCGCAATGCAGCGACGACGAAGAAGTACTACGACCAGGCTCAACGCGATACGGAGAACGTTGCCGGCAACCTTGTCGGCGTCGCGTTGTCGGGCGGTGGGATTCGTTCAGCAACGTTTGCCTCGGGCGTGGTGCAGAAGCTAGCCAAATGCGGCGTACTGCCGGTTGCGGACTACCTGTGTACCGTGTCGGGCGGCGGTTATCTGGGCGCGTGTCTCAGTTCGTTGACGACCTTTCTCGAACTCGGCCAGGCGAACGTACCCGACGCGGCTTCATCCAATGTCACGCCAGCCGACCGAGAAGCCGCGGAAGAAACGGCTGACGGCGCCGATGACCAAAGCGACGTGACTTCCGCTCAGACGGACGAGGAAGAAACGGCCGAAGTCCGAGAGCCGGATGCTAAGCCCTATTCGCCGACCGGCGACGATGATGTGTGGTGGAAGCGTGCGAAAGCGGGCCAGCATCTTCCCGGCAATGCCGATTCGGGCGTCGTCCAGCCGGCTGACGCCGAGGCTCCGCGATTCGACACCGGAGAAAACAGTCCGCTGCTGCTGCGCGAGCAAGTCCATCATCTGCGGAAGCACGGCGATTTCGTCATGGTTCGTCAAGGCGTCTTTCGCCGCGAAACGCTCCGGTCGATTGGCTGGTTTGTCACGGGTCTCCTATGCACCGTGACGCTCTACGTCTTGTGCCTGGCGATCTGTGCTGCGGTGTTCACGGGATATGCTACCGTGCTGGCAGGACGTGGTGTCTGGCAGTCCGATGCGATGGGTGGATTCTGGGAAACTCTGGTAGGCAGTTGCAGAGCAGAATCAGGGGCGCTTCTGGCAGCGTTGCTGACAGGTGCCGCTGTCACAATCCTCGGTTGGGTAGCTCTGATTTACACACGGGCTCCCACTGCTGAAGGATCGCCCCACGAAACCACGCCGGAACGAACCGAGCGGAAGCGACTGGCGTGCGTAGGGTCGTTTCTTGTTTCGATGGCGTTTGCCACATCGCTCGCCCTGCGTCTTTGGTGGGGATCGCAGGTTGCTCTACATTTGTTTGGACTGATTACTCCTTTGGCGTTCAGTTTCGGTGTATTGCTCGGGGCCGGAGCGCTGAACGTGCTGTGGTTGCCTCGTGCCCATCGCTGGAATCGCGGCTACCGGTCGCTGTCGGGCGCAGCCTATGGAATCGGTGTCGTGCTGGTAGTGTGCTCGTTGTTGTTCATCGCGGCTGTGGGCGCCACGCATTGGATAATCAGCGGAGACTTGGCCCGCGTTCTGTCTTCCCTTTCTCTGGATGCGGCCATTTTGGTCGTTGGCCGGTGGCTGCTGAAATTGAGCACTGCCAGCGACGGCCGTTCGGCGTCTTCGCAGAAGATTCGACGGCTGGTCATCGACAAAGCCCAAGTGGTGATCGTGGTGGCGTTCATCTTGTTGACGTTAGTTCTGGCCAGTGCCGGGATCGTAGCGATGGCCCGCGGGTCGGGACTCACCGTTGGAGTCATGGCCTTTGTGTGCGGCGGTGCTTCGCTCGTGCTGTTTGTGCTGCTGGGCTTCGCGATCGACTTCAATCGGATCGGTCCGCACTACTTCTACCGCGACCGCCTGATCGAAACGTACCTGCAAACCGAAGCTTGTCTTGATAGCGGCGGCCCTGTCCAGGGAGGCACCGGTGGATACACGCAGATGGAGTTGGTGCGCAACGATGCGTTATTGAAGTTGAAGGACCTGCATCATTGGCAAGCGGGATCGTCGAATCCGGCGCCGTACCATTTGATTGAATGCGCGGTCAATCTGGCCGGCAGTCGCGATTTAGCACGCCGCGACCGTAAGTCGGACCATTTCATCTTTTCGCGCGACTACTGTGGTTCGACCACTACCGGTTATGTGCCCACGGGCGAATACCGCGGCGGCACGACGAAGTTGTGTGCGGCAATGACGATCTCCGGCGCGGCTGCAGGTTCCGCGATGGGCTATCACACCTCGCTCGCCCAGTCGTTCGTTGCCACGCTGTTCAACGTCCGTTTGGGAAGCTGGTTTGTGAATCCTCGCGTCTATCACGAGGACGATAACGGGAACAATCAAGTGATTTACCCGCCCTTCTGGTCGCCTCGCTGCTGGCGAGCGGCCGGCGGCCTGCAAATGTGGATCGAGCGGGTATGCGGGCTTCGCAGCCGTTCACGGATGGAAAGGGGCATCTTCTGGCCGTGGTACCTGTTGCGAGAAATGTTCGCGAAGACGGATGCTCAGGGCGCCCTCGTTAATCTCTCCGACGGCGGCCATACGGGCGACAACATCGCCCTGTACCCGCTGCTGCAGCGCCGATGCAAGTTGATTATCGCCGTGGACGGCGAGGCGGACCCGAAATACAACTTCGGTTCGCTTGCGTCGGCGATCCGTCAGATCTACTCCGACGAGAACATTGGCATTGACATCGACTTGGAAAACCTGCGTCCCGTGCCGGACTCCGACGACGGCCGGGTAGGTCAACACTACGCCATCGGCAAGATTACCTACCCGCAGGGCGCGTTGCCGGGCGGCGATTCGCACGCTCTCCATGACCGACTGAGTAAAGTCGACCGAGATGGCGGCGAGGCGTGGATCATCTACCTGAAGTCGTCGCTTCGCAAGGCATGTGCGCCGGCAACGGTGGCCAGCTACGCAGCATACAACGAACAGTTTCCCCATCAGTCGACGCTGGACCAGTTCTTCAGCGACGATCAATTCGAAGCGTACCGCTCGTTGGGCGGTCATGTGGCTGAAGCGGTGTTGAGAGACTTTTTCGAATGGTGGAAGAAAGCGGATCAGAACCGAACGCCCGGCGGAGCCAGTCCCACGACTCAGGCTCCGGGGTCTTCAAACGCCCCGCCCGCCGAACACTTCGAACGGACGCTCGAAGGACTGATCGCTCAGAATCCCGAGATACTTGTCTCGCGTCTGGAGGCGTGGGCCAAAGAGACCTATGAAGGACGCGAACCAGGATCCACGTTGCCGCCACCGGATGATGACGATGAGCCGGAGGACGAAAGCACACCACCATCCCCACCCACAAAGCCGCCGACGAAAACGCAAATTCTCGCCGTGCTGAAGAAGCGACAGAAGAAAAAAGGCGCTCACGAGGACCTCGGCCTCGGGGAATCGCAATTCAACACGCTGTATCGAAAGCACGGCATCAAACCGGCCGATTGGCGCCGCAAGCAGCGCTGAAGCTGCCGCCAGAACGTCACCGAGGTTCCAACAGGAAACAGTACACGGCCAACATGTTGCGAACGTAGATTCGATTCCCCACCAGCGCCGGATGCGACCACACGTCCCGGTCCTCCAACGGAACGTCGTTGAACAAATCCAGTTTCGCGACGCAGTCGAACCGTTGCTTGTCAGCCTTCACCAGGTACAGCTTGCCAGTTTGCGTAGTCACCAGCACATGTCCGTTGCCGGCGATGAATGTGCAGTATTCGCACAAGTCGTCGTCCTCCACCTCCCAGAGCGTCTTCAAGCCGTCCTCGACGTCCAAGCACATCAGGCCCCCGATGTTGGCGAGGACCATGCCGTCGAGTACCACGGGCGTGGCCGTATCGGGAGCCAGGTCTTCGTTCACGGCCAGCGGCTTGGGCTGGATGCGCCCGTCGGCGTCGAAACCGTAGAGCCGCGTTCCGTTGTTCTCGGTGGTCACCAGAATTTTTTCGTCAACGACGATCGGTGTGGGTACGTTGTAGTCGCCGTCAAGCTCGGGCAGCAACTCCCATAAACGCTCGCCCGTATCCGGATCCCAGCCGCCCAGCGTCGTTGCGTCGTAACCGACGATTTGCCGTACACCGCCAAGTTTCGCAGAAACAAAACACGCGTATCCCGGCGCGCGGCCTGCCGTGATCCACTGAGATTCACCCGTGCGACGATCCAGTGCAACCAGTGAGGCGTCCTTCGCACCGGGATTGACGACCAGTTTGTCGCCCACGATCAAGGGTGCCGAACAGTATCCCCACGTTGGCCGTTCGGCGGCAAAGTCGCGCGCCAAGTGTCTCTTCCAGACGACCTGCCCCGTCTCCATTTCGACGCAGTACAATTCGCCGAACGCGCCCAGCAAATAGACCAAACCGTCGTGGATCACTGGGGTGGCGCGCGGCGAGTTGGTAAAGTCCATGTGCCCCGCGGCCGGGTACGTGATCTTCCAAACTTGCCGTCCCGTATCGGCATCCAGGCAGCGGAAGATGTCGTGCGTTTCGTCCAAATTTTTGTCTGCAACGACAACATAGCCATCCGCCACGGCCAAACCCGCCATGCCCGGCCCGGTGAGCGTCCGCGACCAGAGCAGTTGTTTCTTCGGCGGCAGGTCGTTGGGCACTTCATTGCTGAGCGCATGACGTCCTGGTCCTCGCCAATCGTTCCATGCCGTCGATGTGATGGCGGGCAGACGGACGAGTCCGTGTTTGGATTCCATGGCGGTCAGAAGCTCGCCGTTCTGCTTGATCTCCAGCAGCGCTCGGCACAATCGTTGTTCTTCCTCCCGGTCTACGCGACCGGTGGCGAACACGCCGATGAACGGGACCGGATCGGTAACACCGACAATCCGCAATTCTCCCTTCTTTACCGTCCCACAGCCTTCCAGCAGTCGCATGGCGTAGCTGGACACGACGCACGCGTCGGTGTCGTTCTCGGCCACGGCCAGCGCGGCCGTGCTGCAAGAAGCTTTGCTTTGGATCTCTTCCGGCAGAGGTACATCGAACGCTTCGAGCGTCGCAAACGCCGCCGAGCGTTTCTCGTCCGAATCCTCCGGCCCGAACAACAGGCGGTATCCCGCCAGGTCTTCGATCGACTGCGCGGGGTCGTTCTGACGAACCACGAACAAACCGTTCTGCATAATCGACCCGTCCTTGCCGCTTAGCATCGCGACCGGACAAACGGCAAGGCCAATCCTCCTGGCATCGAACGCGACCACCGAGAACTTCCCGATGATCAGGTCGACCGTTTCGACGCCGCCGATCTGCGGCGATGCGAGAGCTTCGCCATAGGCAAGCTGAACGGGGCGCTGGAGCTCTGCCTCCAAAAACGCCGCGAGCTTCCCGTAGTCTCGCTGGGCGTAGCCCGCGACGCAGTCGCAGGCCAATTGCTTCGCAAGCGGATCCATCACCACGATGCGGAGCGGCGTCTGGCTGACGGCTTCTTTACTGGCTTCTTGAGCGCCGGCATACCCGACCACGAAGGCAAGAAGTATGGCGACGATAAACGGCCGCACAAGCATACTAACGAGCCTCAACATCTGCTTCCGTCGCCTTCTTTTCCAGGACCCTGATCCGGTTGTGTTTATAGTCCATCACGTACACTCGTCGGCCGTCGCCGGTTACTGCGATCGCCATGTTGCTGCAGGAAGCCGCCAGCCCACTTCCGTGCCAAAACCGCTCGGTGCCGACGTAGCCAACCAAGTCGATGAATTCTCCATCCGGCGTGTAACGTTTCACTCGTCCCAAACCGGATTCTGTGGTGTACAGCACGCCTTGACCGTCGAAGCAGATGTTCATTGGGTTGCAGCAGGCGCCAAACGTCTTCAAGTCATCGCGGCCGCGTTCGCCCCATTTCTTCAACACGTTGCCCTCGCGGTCGTACAACACGACGCGGTGAGCGGAGTTTTCGGCCAGATACACGACGCCTTCCCGTGATTTGATGTCGCAACGCTGGCAACAACCGCGCAGGCCCTCGGCAAGGGCCTGTGGATTCTGCAGTTCCAAGTCGAAGCGGTACAGCTTGGACTTCGAGCCAAGGCTCCACCCGGATCCGAAGGCCACGAATATATCGCGATCGGTCACCGCGATCCCGGAGATTCGTTTCGGGCGCGGCTTGCGGCGACGGCGCGGAGGCGCTGGCTTGCGATCTTCCGTCGCTTCCTTGGCAGTGGACGCTGGTTTCGATTCGTCGCCGGTCTCTTTCGCCTTGGGTGCCGGCTTGGGCGGTTCGGGAGGCTGCTGCTCCGTCGCCGTCGGTGCAACTTCGTCCGGAACAGTCTCCATCTTCAGAACGCGTCCATCGGCACTCAGCTTGGCCAATTGCCCTTCACCGCCGCAGTAAAGCGTGCCGTCCGCGGCGATGTCCAATGCCTCCGGGGCGAACGGGAGTTCGATCGCGCCGACCTGCTTGCCTGCCGGGCTGATTATCTTGATCACCTTGGCGTCCGCGTCGCTGGCCAACAGTGAATCGTCGTCGCGGATTCGTAACGCCGTGAGCCGCTTGAATTCGACTTTCAGTGATTCGCCTTCGAGATGAGTCGCCGTTTCGGGAGCGATATCGACGACCTTGACCGGTTCTCGCCGCGAGGCTTTCTTCTCGGGCTGCACCTTCGGCTCGGTCGCTTGTTGTGCCTGCGTGGGCTCCGCTTGCTGCTGTGGCTGGGCTGCTGTTACGGATAACAGGGCCAGCGCGATTGCCACACTTAATGCGATGGTCTGATGTCTCGTCATGACCTTCTCCCAATGCGGCCTCGGGCCGCAACCAAGTCGTTTAACCCGAAGCCGGAGGCGATGGCGGGCGCTACGAGTCGAAGATCCATTCCGCCGCTCGCCATCGCCTCCGGCTTCGGGTTAAACGAAGCGAACTTACGCGCACCGTACGCGCATCCTACGCTCCATGGTCCCAACGCCGCGAGGCGAGTATTGCGCATACGTATTCTATCCGACCCTATCGCGCAAACAAGGTTTCGTAACGAAGGCTCGCCTGACCAGACTACTCCGATTTCAGGAAGTGCTCGAAGAAGAGATACAACTGCTCGTTCGATTCGGGCGTTGGAGAATGGCCCTTACGGTTGGTCATGGCTACGCGGTTTGTATGTCCCAACAGTTTGTTGACGGCAATCGCGTGGTTCAGCGGCTTCCAACGTTCCGGATGGTCCTCCGAGCCGCCGGAAACCAGAAACGGTCGCGGTGCCATCAGGGCGTGCAGTTCGTGCAGATCCAGGCCCTGTTCGATGAGCTGCTTGTATGCGCCGGTGCGAGGATTGTCTGCTTTCGGGATGCCGGGACGTCGTTTCTGGTCGGGATCGTAGCCCAGGTACCACGGTTCCCAAAAGTTGACGTTGGCCCGCTTCTCGTCAAACACAATCCCACCGTCGGACCACGCCGCGCAGGCGAATCGGTCGTACAAGCATGACGCGAACATGGCCCACTTGCCACCGTACGAATGGCCCACGATCCCGATTCGCTTTGCATCGACGCCCGGCAGCGTTGCCAGCGCGTTGTGGCAGTTGGCCGCCACGTAGGCCAGAGTCGATAGTGGTTGAAGTTGGGCTTTCGCTGCGTTGGGGTAGTACCAGCAACTGGGTGTTCCAATCGAAAGAGCAACAAAGCCTCGTTTGGCCAGTTGATAGCCGAAATCGCGCAGCTCCTTGCCCAACCCAACGCCCGTCTCTGCGTCGTAGTAAACGACAACCACGGCGGGAAACGGACCATCGCCATCGGGCATAAGGAGATAGCCGTCGACCGTCCGCCCCTCTGGTGCGATCTCGACGCGCACGCGGTGCTGCGTGAAATCCTCGCGGCGTTTCTTCTCGATGTATTCGATTTTCGGCTTCTCGATCATCGGCGGCCAACGTCCCATCATATCGTGCCAGCGGTCGAGGATTTCCTTGCGGCGAAGCTGCCAGTCGTCAGGCGTCTCCACCTTGCGCCCGTCGTAGAAGACCAGTGGCGATGCGTAATCTCCAAAATCGTTCGCCAACTCGCTTGGCGGGGCGAAGAACGGAGCCAGTCGCTCAGGAAGCGCCTCCTCGGAAGCAACCGTTCCAGGAACACCGCATGGGGCCATCCAGACCACAAAGAGAATGGCTGTACGTTTCATGGGGATCCTTTCGTGACGGGGCCAATGTTGTCAATAGGCAAGGAGTTCATTCCATAAGATCCGCCAAAAAAGCGGTCGAGTGGCAGGGAACTCACAGTTCCGTCCACTCGCCGGGGCTTGGCGCTGGATAGCGGCCTTGTTCATCGGGCTCTAGCGGCGGCGGCGTGTCGTCCGTCATGGTGTCAACGCCAGGGCACCATTGGAAATTCGAGGCCCATGCTTCGTCCCAGGTGACAAGTTTCCCCGAGTGGATCGAGGCCCGGCCCATGATGTCCGCCAGGTTCGAGAGGGCCGCGCGTTTGGCTTCGTTGTGCGGGCGGTCGTTGCGGATGGCGTCAATCAAAACGTTCCACTCGGCCTGCCACTCGGTGAACGGATCCCTTTCTGCCTGCCAGTCGATGTTGTCCTCGTTGCAACGCTGGTCCTTGAAGATATGCGTCGCGGGCCTGGAGAAGTGACCGGAGAACTGAGCGGCCCGTTTGGTTCCGTGCGCGTAGACGGCGTATTCGTTGTGGCAGCCGCGCCGGTATCGCGCGTCGAAAATCGCTTTCGTCCCGTCGGCAAAGGTGTACTCGACATGGTGCGAATCGAAGTTCTGGGAGGTGTCCGTGTTGCTGGGCGCCCGGCCGCCGATGCCCATTGCCGTGACCGGCAAGGCATCTTTGACCCAGCAGATCTCGTCGATCTGGTGAATGTCCATCTCGGCGTACAGCCCACCGGAAACCCAAAAGAAACGGATGAAGTTCCGAACCTGCCAGTGCAACTCCTTGACGTCCGCCGGTTTCTTGCCCAAGAAACCGACCGGATGCATGCGATATCCGCGGATCAGTTGGATATCGCCCAACTGGCCGTCGCGGATTCGCCGGTTTATTTCCTGTCGCGCCGGAGAATGCCGAAACATCAGGCCGGCGGCGATCTTCAAGTTCTTCTTCTCCGCCTCTTCGCCGGCCTCCATGATGCGCCGCACTCCCGGCACATCGCAGGCGAAGGATTTTTCCATGAAGACATTCACGCCCTTTTCAACGGCGTATTCCAGTTGCACCGGACGCCAAGCGGCGTAGCCGGTCAACATGGCCACGTCGCCCGGACGCAGGCAATCGATGGCTTTCTTATAGGCATCGAACCCGAGAAACTGCCGTTCCGGCGGAACGTCAACCTTTTCGCCGAACTCCTTACTGAGGGCTTTGTGTGATAAGGCAATTCGGTTCTCGAACAGGTCGGCCATGATGAACAGCTTCACCGGCCCGCTGTCGGGGACCGACAGGGCATTTGCCGCAGCCCCGCTACCGCGACCGCCGCAACCGATCAAGGCCAGCCGGATGGTGTTGTCCTCGGCAGCGTGCACGCGGGGAACTACCGTGCCGACCAGAGCGGACACAGCGGCTACCTTACCACCGCGTTTCAAAAAATCCCGGCGCGAAGACTGCTCCAATTCCAAACGTTGTGATTGGGATTCTCGTTCCATGTTTGTCTCCTTGTGCCTGCAGCTACTCCTGAACGTTCGCAATACACCTAAGTTGGCCATCGGCTGTGGCCACGATAACGGATTTGTGGCCGACGAGGATGTCGAGGATCTCTGAACCAAATTCCGTGACCGCTGTGATGGTTCCCTTCGAGTCAATGCTGGCGAGTCTTCCCTTACCGGTGCCGACCATCACTGAAGCGCCTTGCTTCTGCGGCACGGTCACCAGCGCCGAAACGGGGCCACCCACGTCCACACGCCAACGCCGCGTCGTATCGGCACCAAAGCAATAGACGTTGTAGTTCAGCGAGCCGCCAAGGATCTCATCCAAGCCGTCTCCGTCAAGGTCACCGGTGGCAACGTGTTTGACCTCGTCGCCCGTTGTGTAGGCCATTCGCGGCTTGCCGTCGGCGTCCACATAATGGATCTTGCCGTCTCCGCTGCCGAACACGACGCCGCGCGTTCCGTCGTCATCGAAACGGCCGGTTGCGATATCGTAACAGATCGGCCCGAGGCTGTATTGCCAGCGTCGCTTGCCGTCCGCGTCCAGGATGCTGGCCCAGTAATAGTGCGTCCCGCAGATCACCTCGGCCTTACCATCGCCGTCCAGATCGGCAACCGCGCCGGC
>JADHUC010000033.1 GCA_016784735.1 Pirellulaceae bacterium
CACTAATGATTAAAAAGAAATCGCGGTACTACGGCTCAGGCAGCCGCTCGGTTGGCAGCGTGATGACATTGTCAAACCAAGCAGATACGCGGTGCGTTCGGACGCCGATGGCACCGGTGAGAATTGGGTCCTGTTGGTCGGTGCAGTCGATCCGCAGACCATGGTCGGGGTCCGCCGTAGGGTGCATGCGGTTAAACCACACACGAATTCGATTGCCTTCAGCGGCCACGCGGATCTGGTTCCACACGCCCGGCACGACTTTACAGTCGAGATGCGACAGATCGTGCGCGGCCAGCGTTTGCCATCCGTAGTTCATCTTGCCCAAGTACAACTTCTCGGTGTCGAATCCGACATAGTAGCCACGGAATTTATCGCTGCCAGGTCGCGGGTCGTTCACTCGAAATACCAGTCCCGCGTTGCCGTTGCCTTCCTGGATCATCACTGCGCCTTCGAGCACATAGTCGGTCCAATTGGAGTCGCCAGATGTCATCTTGATGCCAGGGCTCAGTTTCAGCACGCCACTGCCGCCGGCTGAAGCGGTGCCGTATGTCTTCCAGCCTGGCCGCTTGGGCAGCGGCGAATCCTGAAAGTCGTCGAAGAAGAGGGCCTGCGTCTGGCCGGTGACGTAGCTGCGGATCGCTTCGGCTTCGGCCAATGACACGGGCGTACAGTCGGGCCACATCAGTCCGCACCAGGGCACCGTGGGTTCAGGTGTACCCTCCGGCGTGCCCCAGTACCAGCGGCAGTTGGAGTTGCCCACCATCAACTCCCAGCATAGATAAACGCCGGGCGCGCATTTCTCGGTCGCTTTGCGCGAATTGAGCCAGTGGACCACCTCGCACGGCTCGCCGTTACTGGGGCGCGGAGCGTACCATCGAGCGCCGGCCTCGGTGAACACGCAGCCTTTGTCGGGCTTCAAATCGGCCTGCCGATCCCAGCCGGCAAAGTCGGCTCGGTAATTGTGAGCGTCGACGATATCGGTGGCCTCGTTGTCGTCCCAACAAGAGATCACGGGCTGAATCGGCTCCACTTCCTTCGCCCAGCCATATGCGGCATGGCGGAGGCGTTGGCTGTACCCCCCTTCCTTTCGCCTGGGCTCGTTGAAGATTTCCCACCACAGGACGCGCCGGTCGTCGCGGTGCGGCCGGATCACTTCTTGCACATACGGTCTGAACTTCTCGATGTTGTCGGGGTCCCGGTCGCGGTCTTGCGGGCAGGCAGCCCAACGGCCGTTGTGCCAGCCCTTGACCGGTTCGTTGGGCTTATCCAGTAAGATGTCTTCGTGGCGATGGCAGTCGTCGAAGAAGACGAAGCCGGGGCGTATCTCGTGCCGCTGGCAAATCACCAAGAACGCCTCCAAGTTGGCCAGGAACGTTTCGCTCTCTTCGTCGAAGTTGATGTTGTGCAAATACACGCGCAGCGAAGTGATGCCGAAGTACTTCTTTGCGGCAGCGAGTTCGCGTTCAACCACTTCGGGCCGAAAATCGTGCCAGAACTGAACCTGATTGCACGCGTAGGCGGGTGTGTAATTCGAGCCCACCCAACCCGCCGTCTCGAGCGGTGCGCCAGCGCCGGGTACCGCGAAAACAGCGTAGAATACTAGCAACGCGAGCACCACGGTCAGGCGACCGTCGATGTTCCATCTCGTCGAAATGGGAAATCTCACGGGCAATCCTCCCATTAGTGTTCCGGGCAGATCGTCACGTACGGCCATTCCAGCCTCCGAGAAACTGGTACAATAATCTAGCCAATGGGGATCATACCAAATGAGATACTGATTGGTGAATAGGAAAGCGAACATGGACACACATCAGCGAGTGTTGTTCGTCGATGTTGGGAATGGCTACTACCGGATAGGAAAGTACCCGGTCGGTCAGCCTTTCTTCGGACCCGTCGACCTCGGGCTGCACCTTGCGGGCAGATATCAGTCGCTGAACATCGGCGTGGGGCTACTGGCCGCTTCGATATTCCCGGGCTCGAATCGTCTGATCGTTACGGGCTTCTCGCCTTGCTGGGGAGGCTTTTACGTTTCGACGATGGGTGGGGCGGCCCTGGTCTTCGACAACCTGGGCCTCAATATGCTGTCGATCGTCGGTCGAGCTGGAACGCCATCCGTTCTTTGTCTCAATCGCCAAGGCAGTGAGCACGTCGAGGTCGAGGTCGCGCCGGTCGCCATGCACAAGGTGTGGGACAAGGGGCCGACCGGCGTGTATGCGATGATGGACCATGTGCTAGCGCGGTTCGGCGAGCGGTTTGCGACCAACCCTCGCATCCTGGCCGTGGGCCCGGCTGCCGAGACGACCGATTTTGGCGCGATCGGTTCCGCCCCGATCACCGGCGGCCGGATAACTCACGCCGACACCTGGGCCGGCAGGGGCGGCTTTGGCTCGAAGCTGCTCCAGGACCACAACATCGCTGCCGTGATCTACGGCGGTTCGTTTGTCGACGAGGATTTTCGAGACCGCAAGGTGGCGGATCAGTGGTTCGCGGACAAATACCAGAAGAAGCTGAAGGCGGTCGACTTCGAAGCAACCACCAAGTACCGGTTCGATCCGCGTTTCGAGACGGGTGGCACACTGGGTGTCAACTACGCCACCGTCGGCGGACGATTATTGTTCTTCAACTATCGAAGCATCTACGATAGCGAAGAGAATCGTCTGGACATCCATGACCGTTTCATCAAGAATCACTATCTTCGACAATTCAACGAAGAGACGATCGAACCAAAGCAGCAGGCGATTTGTGGCGAGCCATGTGCGGCCGTGTGCAAGAAGCTTCGCGATGAATACAAAAAGGACTACGAACCGTATCAGACGATGGGGCCGCTTGCCGGGGTCTTTGATCAGCGTGCGGCGGAACGACTGACTCGCCGCGCTGATTCTTATGGATTCGATGCGATCTCTGTGGGCGGTGTCGTGTCCTGGTTGATGGAGTGTCTGTCCGAGGGTTTGCTTACGCCAGAAGAATGCGGCGTCAGGGACCGTCCGCTGTTCTCCTCCGAGGGCTTCGACGTAACCGCCGATTCAGCCCACAACGCCCAAATCGGTGTCGAACTCTTGGACTCGATCGTCCAACGACGCGGCATCCTGGACTTGAGCGAAGGTGCTCGGAAATTCGGTCGGCGACTAGCCCGCGACCGAGGCCGGGAGGCGCTGGATCCGTTTGTCTATACGGCTTACGCTCGCAAGGGATGGATGGTCCCGAACCAATACTGGACGCCGGGCGTGTTGGCTCCGATGGCCATTATGGGCAAGTACTATCAGTACTATGGGCCCGACTTCGTTCCGCCGCGGGAACTGGGGCGGCTTAGCGCGCACTTGATGAAGAACGAGATGATGTTGGACAATACCGGTTTTTGCCGATTCCATCGCGGCTGGGCCGAGGAGATGATTCCAGGCGTCATCGAGTCGTTGTACGGCCAAAGAGAGTGGTTTCTCCGAGAGATCGCCAAGACGGCCAGTCGGATCAGCAGCCGAAACTCGTCCATCTCCTGGGAATCTGAACGCAGCGTGGACTTCATCCACTGCTATCTGAAACGAAAGCGTGACGTGGAGGGAGAGAAACGCCCGGAGCTGGAGTCGTGGATCAAACAGTTCGACGCGAACAAGAAGGAAGCGGCGCTCGGGTTCTGGTATGAAATCCACAAAGGAGTCCACGAATCGCTGCGAGAGTTTTGACGTGCGGTATAATTCAGACTTGGTGCATTGCGAAACGAGTACCTCATCATAGGAGAAAGAACAACATGAAGACGCGATCATTGTATGTTGGGCTGCTTTTCTGCAGCACGTTGTTGGTCGGCATTTTGTGGTCCGCACTTGTACAACGAGGATATGCGGCGGATGCATTCAAGGCGAAGGTCCTGGTCGTAGCCGGGCCGTGCCAACACCCACCGGGCACTCACGAAGCCATCGCAGGCGCACGACTGCTGACGCACTGTGTCGCGCACGCGGAGAACGTCGGACCGATCAGCGCGCTGCTCTTGGAAGCGTGGCCCAAGGACGGTAGCGTGTTGGAAAACACGGCGACGATCGTTTTCATTGGCGACATCTTTCCGCCCGAACGAATGGACGAGCGCGATAAGATCATGGCCCAGTTGACCAAGCTCATGGACCAAGGCTGCGGAATCGTCTGCATCCACTATGCCACAGGTCTTCGAGGCGAACATGTGGCAGAAGATGGCGACCATCCGCTGCTTCATTGGATGGGTGGCTATTTCGCTACCGGAGGGTGCAAGCATCACAGGTCCGTCGCGCGAGTGTGTCCTGCGACGCTCGTCCCTGAAGACAACGATCACCCGATCCTGCAGGGCTGGAAGAAGTTCGCCTTCGACGACGAACCGTACTGGAACAACTACTTTGGCAAGGACGGCATGGCGCCGAACGTCACGTCGCTGGTCTACGCCATGCTGCCTCCGACCGAGCCGAAGAAAGAGACGATTGGCTGGGCCATTCAAAGGGAAGACGGCGGCCGGGGAGTGGGCCTTGTAGTGCCGCATTTCTTCCGCAACTGGCGGATCGACGACTTGCGAACGCTGGTGATGAACAGCATCGTCTGGACGGCGAAACTGGACGTGCCTGCCGAAGGCGTGAAGTCGTCGCTTCCCGATCTTGCTACGTTCAAACCCGATTCGGTCGATCCCCAGCCAAGACGTAAACGATAGTAGAAATGTACAGGCCCACGTCCGCCGTTTCGGCCCTGCCACGCAAGGAGTTCACATGCGTTGTGTCATCCATGTGGTTCTCGGCTTGGTGCTGTCAGCTCTCGCCTCGTTGGACGTGCCGGTCGCGGCAGAGCAACAAGTAACCGGCCTTCGAGCGGTCAACCGTGAAGGCCAGACATTTCTCACCTGGAAGGAAGACGGCGAGAGCAAAGGCGAGTGGTATCGCGTCTACGCGAGCCGCCAAGCGATTTCGACCAGGAATTTCGACGAAGCGAAACTCGTCGCCAAGATCCCGGAGGGCTCCAACCGGTTCGGATTCTTGCGCAATATCGACCCCAAGAGGTCAAGCAGACTGTGCGAGATCCTTCAAGAGAAACGGTGCGACGCCATTCAGATCGAAGACTATGAGGATGGGCGCAAGCAACTGTCAGACGGCACTGGGCTGTTCGTGCATACGGTGAAAGAAGATGCACAGACGTTCTATGCCGTTACCGTCGAGAGAGATGGGGACGAAACGCGAACGATTAGAGTGGGGGAGAACAGCCTTGCCGAACCGGCCCACGAGACGACCGGCGTGCCGGGAGCCATCCTGCAACGGAAGCTCGGCGACCGGCACTACCTTTACGCATTCTTCTGCGATTACGAAACATGGAACCCCGACGGAGTCGACGACAACTGGGATGGATACGCCCATGTGTTTCAGATCCGTGCGCCCGATCCGGAGACGAGCGGCTCCGAAGAGCCCTACCCGATATCGTTTCGCCTGCACGCTTACTCGGCTTGGCAAGACTGGAACATCCGTTACTGCTTTCCGAAGACCCATGTCGATGTCCGTCTGCTGGATTACCATTTGACGTGGTGGTACGGTTTCAGTGATGCACTTCCGAAAAAGGAAGACAACTCACGCATCCCGCCGCCGGACCGCATTGTCAACTTCACCGAACAACGTCTCCTGCAAGTCGCGCGATGGCTCGGTAGCAGCCCCAAGAACTTCCCGTACCGCGTTGATCCCAGCCGGATCAGCGTCATGGGCGGTTCGATGGGTGGTTCCGGGGCAAACTTTGTGGGCGTGCGAAATGGCGACGTGTTTGCGGGCTCGTCGGCCAGCAAAGGCGTCACCGACTGGTCGCTGCCGCCCGAAGACAACACGTGGGCGAGCAATGTGACGGCAATCTTTGGGCCCCAGGACCGTAATGACCTCACTAACGAAGGCGTGCCGGTGTACGATCTGCTGGACCTGCCCAAGTGGGCAAATACGCATCGCGATCGGGAAAGCGCTTATCTGGACACGGCAAATGGGATCATTGATTTGGTGATCCCGTTCGCGAGCGTCCCCGACCTCTGGAAGGGGCTCGAAGCAGGCAAGCACCCGTACGCGTCGGGGTGGGACATGGTGGGCCACGCATCGCGACTTGGCTCGGGCGGCCCCATGGACTACAAGCTCCTGCGGATTGACGAGATGACGCCCGCCATCGCCAACGCTTCCTGCAACACACCGCTGCGCAGCGGCTTCCGGATCTACTCGAAATACGCCGCTGTGACCGAGCGAACGCTTAGCATCCAGCCAGGACAGCTCAAAGACTCCGAAGGCGTCAACGTCGACGGTTCTTTCCCGCCCGATCTGGCCGGCAAGACGCTGGTACTCGCCCCATCGCCGCTGGTGACGACCACCTTCACAATCGCGGGCAATACAGCCACAGAGTTGACCGTTTGCGAGGGCGATCTGCTCGAGCATCTGCCGCCGCTGACCAATTGGGACCGCCACGTCCTCGGGCAACAGATCAAGAAGGACGAGGGCAAAGAGCGGGAGCCGACCGACGCGGAGCTTCAGGCATACGCCGCGGAGAAAAAGAAACGCTTCCTGATCTGCGACGGGGAACCTCGCGGCACATGGAACGGTCACCTCGCCTGGTCGTCGAGCCTGCAGAACTTCGATCCGCAGGCGACAGAGGACGACATCGTCGACGAGCCGAAACGGCTGGCGTTCTGCATTCGCCTCCAGAAGAACCGATTGGCTGGCGATTGCCCGGAAGACACGGCGACGGCGGACATCACGCCCAGGCGTTGCCAGCAATTCCGCCCACGTCCCGGCGAGGTGGTGCGTTGGGAGAACTGGGATTGCGCCAATTCAACGGAGCCCAAGAAGATAGCCGAAGGGATCGCTGCGGCCGACGACAATGGCTTGGTTACCATACCGCAGTTCGTCATCGGAAAAACGGGCTGGGGGAACCGACTGGTGTTGACGCCAGAGTGACGCGGCTGGCTTCATCAACGCTCTGTGCAAGTGACGGCAGGACTTTTCATGTGTCGACCTTTGTACTTTGAGCGTCATTGAAACGAGGGTAAGGTTGACCGCCGAGCGGTGGAAGCACACGATGAATGGAGAGTTGGACATTGGCGGTAGCTGGAGTTGGCGATGAGTCTCGTGCAAACGGTCGATCAGATCGAGTACCCGGAATCGGACGGCATGCCCCTGGGTGAGACGGACCTTCATCGGGATTGGATGTTTCGCATTCTGGAAATTTTGCGACTGCGGTACCGCGGGCAACGAGTATACTTGGCGAGTGATTTGTTGGTCTATTATGAAGAGGGGGATCTCACCAAGTTCGTCGTGCCCGATGATTTCGTTGTGAAGGATTGCGAGCCGGGGCGGCGCCGTACATTCAAAATCTGGGAAGAAGGCAAAGGTCCCGACGTCGTGTTCGAGGTGACGTCGCGCGGCAGCCGGCGCGAAGACCAAGAGACCAAGCCGGAACTCTACGCGGCTCTCGGCGTGAAAGAGTATTTTTCGTACGATCCGACGGCGGACTACCTCCGTCCGCCGCTTCAGGGTTACCGGCTTGAGCGGGGACGCTACGCAAGGATCGAGCCGGATGAAGCCGGCGTGCTACGATGCGAAGAGTTGGACATCTCCTTGCGGCTGGAAGAAGGCGAACTGGTGATGTGCGACGGCCGCAGCGGCGACGTACTACGCACCGAAGCGGAGGCGGAAAGGATGGCTCGTGATGCGGAGAGGACGGCTCGCGATGCGGCGGAAGCGGCCCGCGATGCGGCCGAATCACGCGCAGCAGAATTGGAAGCAGAACTGCAGCGGCTGCGAGAAGAATTGAAAGGCGGCCCCCGCGACGAGTGATCGCGTGCCCCCGCTATGTCTGTACGGTGGCCCACTGCTTTTCCAGTCGCTTGGCCGAGACGGACATAGAAGTTCCGAGTTGTTGGGCGAAAAGGGACACTCGGAATTCCTCGACCATCCAGCGGAAGTGATCCAACTCCGCGTCGCAAACGCCGCGCTCCTGGTGGGCTGCCGCTCGTTGGAGATAGGCTTGCCAGAACGGTTCGATCTGATTGTAGTGCTGGCGATCCCGTTCTATCCCTGCGCCGGCGAGCTTGTCCAGCCGGATCTTCATTGCCTGGAAATAGCGGGGGTAGTGTCGCAGCCAAGCCCATGGTGTACGCGTCAGGAATCCTTCCGGCGTCAGGTGCTCCATCTGTGAAGCTACATCCTCAACTGCGTGCTTCCAACGCGGCGAAGTGGCTTCTTCCAACACGACCTGCGTTTGGTGATAAGCCTCCAACAACGCATGCGCGAGCTTCGCGACCTCTTGCACGGCAAGTGCGATGCGTTTGCGCCCGCGAAACAACATTCGGTTGTATTGGTCGGCGTCGCGAGCCAACTGATCCTGGTCCAAGAAGGCGCGGTCGGCGATCAGTTCGGCCAACTGTTGCTCCAACTGCTTGGCCCCACAGAACGTGGCGGCGCGCAGTTTCATCTGGTCCAGCTTTGGAATCCAAGTCACTTGCGCCCGCAGCTCTCTGTTTTCCGCTATACAGAACAACCGTCGCAGGCCCGTTCGGGTCTGTTGGGCGGCCGTTTCAGCCGAGTCCGTCAATCGCAGCGAGACGTCTTCGCCCTGATCGGCAAGCATCGGATGCCCGTTCAGCGTCAGCCCGCCGCTTTCGAATCGGACTTGTTCCGGCAGATCGCCGAAATCCCAGGACATGATTCCGTCGCGAGTCCAGTCGGAGTGATCCAATTCAGCGAAGCTGGCCGAAGCCTCTGCGGCCAGTTCGCGTTGGAGATAGTGCAGATCCCGCCCGCTGGACGCGACGCCGCCATCGTCGTCGATAACGTGGACGTTCATGTGCAGATGGGGCGGTAGTTTCTCCAATTGGAAGTCGTCCGGTGAAACACGTTCTCCGCAGACCTTCCGCAGAGCATCGGCCACCGCCCCGAGAAAGGGGCCTTCGCCAAAACGGATTTCACGGAGTGCTTTTCTTGCGGTGTCGGGAGCGGGCACAAAGTTGCGTCGAAGGGATTTGGGCAAGGATCGTATCAAGGCGACGATCTTCTGCTCCAGCAAGCCCGGCACCAACCATCCAAGCCGCTCCGGATGAAGCTGGCCCAGGGCCATTTTCGGTACTCTGAGCGTGATCCCGTCACTCTCGGCCCCTGGTTCGAACCGATATTCCAGCGTCAGCCGTGTTTCCTGGACGGTCAGTTCATCAGGGAATTCGGCGGCCATGATTTCGTCGGGCTCTTCCTCGAATAGGTCCGCTTGGGTCATGCGCAGGACTTCGGGATCACGACGTTCCGCTTTCCGTAGCCAGCGTTTCAGCCGGTTCCCGTCGTACACGTCTTCCGGGATCCGCGAGTTGTAGAAGTCGAACTGCCGCTGTTCGCCCGCGAAGAGGTCGCTCCGCCGCGACTTGGTGGCCAGCGATTCGAGTTCGGCTACCAAGTTGCGATTGTGTTGGAGAAAACTGGCTCGAGTTTGATACTGTCCGTCGACCAATCCGTGCCGAATGAACAACTCGCGGGAGGTTTCCGGGTCGATGGGGCCCAGGCGAACTCGTCTCCGCTGTACCACAGCCAAGCCAAACAGAGAGACCTTTTCGTAGGCCATGGCAGAGGCAGCGCGACGACTCCAGTGCGGTTCGCTGTACGTTCGTTTAACCAGATGCCCTGCAATCGGCTCGATCCACTCCGGGTTGACACGGGCCACGGTGCGTGCGTAGAGTCGCGTCGTTTCGACCAGCTCTGCAGCCATGATCCATTTCGGTTTCGTTTCGAAGATGCCAGATCCCGGCCACAGGTAATACCGGCTGCCGCCTGCGCCGGTGTACTCGTATCCGCGCTCGCAAAAGGCAACGTTTGCCAGTAGGCCCGTCAACAGTGCCCGATGGACCGCGTCGTAGCGATCACTTTCGGTCGCCGTCGGTTGTCCCAAACCGGACTCGTCCGCCAATTGCCTCAGTTGGCGATGGATGTCCAGCCATTCTCGCATGCGGTTGTATGAAAGGAAATTCTGCCGGCATGCCTTGCGCAGTTGATTGCGAGACAGTTTTGCCCGCAACTGATGGAAGAAATCCCAGAGATTCAGATACCCCAGGAAGTCGGACGAATCGTCGGCGAATTGCGCGTGGCACTCGTCCGCTGCCTGTTGTTTGTCCGTCGGTCGCAATCGAGGGTCCTGCACTTCCAATGCCGCGGCGATGATCAGTACTTGGCTCATGCAACGCTCGTCGGCCGCTGCGAGGATCATCCGGCCGATACGCGGATCGACCGGCAATCGGGCCAAACGGCGTCCAAGGTCGGTTAGTTCCCGTTTTTCGTCGATCGCGCCCAATTCGAACAACGTCTTGTAGCCGTCGCGGATCGCTTCGGCCCGCGGCGGATCCAGGAATGGAAACTCTTCGATCGCACCAAGGCGCAAGGCTTTCGTTTGCAGGATGACCGAGGCCAAGTTGGTCCGGCGGATTTCGGGCGACGTGAACCGTTCGCGGCCCAGGTAGTCGTCCTCGCTGTAGAGCCGTACACAGATACCGGGCGCGATGCGCCCGCAGCGGCCCGCACGCTGCTCGGCCGATGCGCGTGATATCGCTTCGATGGGTAGACGCTGCACTTTTCGACGGGGCGAATAACGGCTGATCCGTGCCGTGCCCGTGTCAATCACATACCGAATGCGGGGCACGGTGAGCGACGATTCAGCGACGTTGGTCGCCAGCACGATGCGGCGGTGAGCACCCGGCTTGAATACCTTGTTCTGATCCTTGGGCGACAGCCGTGCGTACAGGGGCAGTATCTCCGTACGTTCCATGTCACCCGGTATGCGACGGCCGCGGAGCGTCTTGGCCGTTTCCAGAATGTCGCGCTCCGTGGGCAGAAACACGAGCATGTCGCCGCGATCGATGCGAGCCAACTCGTCAATCGTCTGAGCAATTGCTTTTTGCTGGTCCAACTCTTCCGAATCTTCATCATCCGAATCGAGCGGCCGATAACGCATCTCGACCGGAAAGGTGCGACCGGTCACTTCGATCACCGGCGCAGGTTGGTCGGTCGCCGGCGAGGCGAAGTGGCGGCTGAAGCGTTCGGCGTCGATGGTGGCCGAGGTGACGATCAGCTTGAGGTCACGACGTTTCGACAACAGACGTTTGACGTATCCGAGCAGAAAGTCGATGTTCAGCGATCGTTCGTGCGCTTCGTCGATGATGACCGTATCGTACTGATCCAGGAAGCGGTCGCCTTGGGTTTCGGCCAGCAGAATGCCATCCGTCATCAGCTTGACGTAAGTCTCCGGCCGCGTGGCGTCGGTAAAGCGTACTTTGAAGCCTACGTGTTGGCCCAGCGTCGAATGAAGCTCGTCGGCCAGACGCGCGGCGACTGATCGAGCGGCGATGCGCCGCGGTTGCGTGTGGCCGATGATTCCGTCGATCCCGCGTCCCAACTGAAGGCAGATCTTGGGAAGTTGCGTCGATTTTCCAGAACCGGTCTCGCCGCAGACGATCGTAACCGCGTGATCGCGGATGGCGGCGGCGATGTCGTCGGCCTTTTCGGCGATCGGTAGCGATGGGTCGACGATAATGTTGGGGAGGCCGGTTTGCCTCCGCCGACGCAGCTCGACGGAACGATCCAGTTCGCGCACGAGCCGATCCAGACTGCGATCGAAGGGCTTCCCCTTCTCGCGTGCCTGCTGGATGGAGCGCAGCCGCCGTCGCAAGCGATGGCGGTCGGTTCGCATGGCATCGTTGATTTTGGTGTTAAGTTTTTCAAGCGAGTGCATGGCTTCGTCCGATGCGGATTTTAGCGGATTTTCCGCTCATGCCGATGGGAACGGTTGACCGATGCTTAGATTCAGGTCGCGCCGCGCCGTGCGTTGTGATCGTTTACTAGGACTTAGCAATATCTAGGGGGATGCGCGATGATTCGTCGTGCGATGTTAACTCTCTTGGCCGTTTCGCTATTCTGCATCAGTCTCTGGACATCCACCGCTGCTGCCCAGGAGCGAGCTTACGGGCGCGTCTGGGGCGGAGCGTACAGCCAACGGGACTGGGAGCGGTTCTACCACTACCCCTACGTCTTCTATCCACAGAATTTCTGGGGGCACGAGTACTACCGCAGTAGCGAGGATATGTACTACAGATATCCTCCGGAGATGCGGATACCGGTCTACAACCGGAAGTGGCACAACTACTTCCCGAACACGCGAACGTACCACTCGGGGCACCACTTCATTTTGGACCAGCTCTAGCGGCGGACTGTCGTTTGGGTATAGCGACGGTGGTGTCGGGTGTCAGGGGGGGAAGCAGTGGCAGATGCTACTGAAACCGGAACACCGCAACCTCCACTACCGGCAAACTGCGACCGCGCCCTGCTATTCTCCTTCTTCCAACACTGCTTTGGCGTGACGGGATAGATGGCCGCGGAGATCTTGGATGTAGTCGCGCAAGATCCGCTCGCCCAGGCCGTCGCGGTCGCCGCAGCGATACAGGGCTCGGGCTAGGATCAACTCGCGAAGCGATTCGCGTCGAGTCTGTTCCGAATTCGTGCCGCCTGGGGCGCCTTTCTCCGTGGCGATCTCGACGGTCGTGTGCACGTGGCCCGTCATGTCCGGTTTGGACAGCAACTCGGCCAATGGCCCAACCGCTGACTTGTCGCCGATCAATTCCAAAGCTAAACCGACCGCGCGGTGATGCGAGAACGCTTGGGTCGCGTCCAGCTTGTTCAGCTTTTCGACAATCACAGGAATAGCCTTGGGATTCCCCGTGCGCCCCAGGGCTACGATCAGGTTGTCCAGCGGACTGAGCGCCGAACCAAACTGGCCCATGCCGCGGTAGTTCCAGCCTTCGTCCCACTCGGCTGTCTTCTGTACATCGTCGATCAACGTGTCCAGGCCGACGTCGTTGCCCAACACCGCGAGTGCCTTGGCATACGTCAATTTGTCCTCGCCTTCGGCTTTCGCATAGGCCGCTTCGAGCATCGGCATGGCTCGGTCGGGATGAGTCGTGATCACCGAAGCACCGTGATCTTCCTTCAGGCTTTCTACGGCCTGCGCGATCTTCTCGTCCGGCAACGGATAGGAGTCCTTATCCTCCAATACCGTTTCGGGAAGATTGCCGATTTCGACCAGATGCTGCTGCAAGGGTTTGATGTCGACATCGCGCACCGACACGTTGGCTTCGGCGGCCATGGCTGCGGCCACACCAGCGGCATACCCGCCATTTTGGACATCAGGTTGCATGCGGATCAAGGGAACGGCGTCGCGATGGGCGCTGATGCCAAGCCCGATTACCAGGATTCCGTCCAGGCCCTTCGGCAGCATGGCACGAATCGGGATGTAGACGTTGATGCCTTTCTTCTCCGGATGCTCCAGCAGCAAATACGGATCGATCGTGTAACCGTGTGTGTCAAAATTGCTACGGGCCTGCACGATTGAATCCGGGTACGTTCGCTCGTTGACCTGATCCGGCAGTGTAATCGTGAATTCACCGACGATTCGCCGTCGCTCGCGAGTGTCGATCAAGCGGCCATGGTCGAACGCTTGGCGGTATTTGTTCTTGGAAAATACAAACATGCGCCAAACGTCCATCATGTCGGTCTCGTCGACGATTGTGAAATCGGTGTTGTTGTAGGTACCGCCCAGTTTTCGACCGGGCAGCCCGGTACCTTGCATGCCGAATTCCGAAGCGTCGGTATAGATGCACTCGGCACCGGCCGATGCGGCCACGTCGGAGTTGCCCGTCGCGTCAATCACCGTTTTCGCCAGGACCACGCCACGCCCGTGAGGAGTTGTAACGACGGCGCCGGTCACACGATTGTCCTGGACGAATGCTCCGCAACCGATCGAGCCGAACCAGATGTCCGCCCCGGCCTTGAGCAGTTCCTGCCGGTACCATTCCATTCTCTGCTCGACGACCCACCTGGTCTGGCCGTCCTGCACCGTGGCCGTGAATCCAATGCGGTTTCCCCAGTAGTAGTTGGAAATGGCACCCAGTGTGCCGACGCCCCCCAGCCCGTGCAGATACTCGATGACCAAGGTCTTTGCCCCGCGTCGAGCGGCGCCGATGCCGGCCGGCGCGCCGCCGGTGCCGCCTCCGATCACTACGACGTCGTACTTGGCCAAAACGGGAATCGCTCGCGCGTCCTGTTTGACCGTTGGCAGTTTCTGCGTCGGCCGGACACCCATCAAGAACTCGTACATGTCACCTTCGGCGGCCGTGCTGTCCGCGGGAGCGCCCGGCAGCGTCGCACCCGTGATCACCGGCGTCGTCGTCGCGTCACCGGCGGCCGCTTTGCCCAGACGCTGGCCCATGTCCATGTAGGCCAGCGGTCGCAGCAGCCGATCGGCCTGCTCGCGCGATACGTCGGCGCAGCCGCCTAACACGTACAGCCGATCCACGTCCGCCGGCTGAAACGCGCCCAAAGGCAACTTGTCGGCACCTTGCCAAGGACCGGTTGCGGTCTGGCGGCCGTGCATGGCGGCAGGCGGGACCTCGAACATCACATCCGATGTGAACTGTTGCTCGGGGTGGTATGTCAGCGAACGGGCCTGCTGATCGGCTCTCATGTACGCTGCATAGCTGTCGTCGTCCACATGCAGAGGGATGGTGTACTCGATGATCTTGAAAGCGCCGCTGGACGTACCCACGCGGTTCGGAAAAGGACCGGCAAATGGGGGATCGATGGTTTGCGAGTCGACGTAATCAGCGCTTTGCGGTTCGCCGCCAATCACCACTCGTTTGAACGTGCGCGTCCCACCTTCATGCGGCCGGAACTCTGCGCCAGCCAAACGAGCGACGGTCCCCCGAGACGTGGCGTCGATAATCGTCTTGGCCAATACCGCTTGGCGGCCGGCGCGATTGGCCATTACTATGCCACACGGTTTCCCGGCCGCATCGCGCAAGACGTCGGTGACACAGCAGCTATACAGGTACTGGACGCCGGCGGCCAGCAACTCATCGTCCAGCGTGCCCTTCACGTGCATGGGCCGTTGCGGCGGAGCGGCCACGCGAGGCCTATCCACTGTCTCCTTTTCCGGACCGATAACCAAGATTTCGCCCAGCAGCATGCGCTGATACTCTTCCGGCATTTCCACGAAAAACCTCACGTAGCGAGCCTTGGCATCGACGTCCGCAGACAGCACGGCCAGGCTGTCGAACGGGTGATCGTTGGTGATCACGGACACCTGCTTCCAGGTTTCCTTGTCATCGCTCAGCGATACGGTGACTCGTTGGACATCGAATCCGCCGCCTGCACCGGTCGTTTCCTTGCGACGGAACACCACGACGCGAACCTGCCGCACATCCTGTGATTTGCCAAGATCGGCCACGATATTGGTGTTGATCTCGTACTGAACGCTTTGGCTGCTCGGGTCGAAACACTTGCCGTCGGTCAGGACGCCGGGCGGCTTTGTGTCTCTGTGGATCGCTGCGCTCGGCGCGTCGGCCTCGTACGTGAATTCAAGTCGGCTCGGGTCCATGAACGGTTCGACAAGATCACCAAAGACCTTCTTTGCCAGCGGCGACGTCGGTTCCTCGCCTTCTTCCAACCACAACCGCAAAGTGGCCGTCATGTCTTCGCCCAGGTAAGGATGCGGCGCAGCCAGGAAGACTTTGGCGCCGTCTTCGGCCGCAGCAATGGCCGCCGATACGGCTCCCGTGCCGCCGCCGACGACAACGACGTCCACGTCGTACGCCACCGGTATCTCACGAGCCGATTCGTTCACCGTCTCGGCCGCCAGCGTGACACAGGGCAGGGCAAGAGCAGAAAGCAGACACAGGGACAAAACGATGCATCGCGAGAGCATAACGAATCCTCCTTTGGCCGGTGGTGTGACTTTCGCGGTCCACCGGAACCAGAGCACTGAGTACTGGGTACTGAGTATTGAGCGGTGGGCCGCGAAGACTTGGCCCACCCTACGAGAATGCGCGCAGGGCAGCCGAGTCTTGCGGATTGAGATTCTACCAAGAAGAACGTCCGCTGGCTACGAACCGGCGGGCAACGAGGCACGCAGCAGCGCATAGAGGGCCTCGAACCGATTCAATAGGTCGGCGTCCGGCTCTACGAGCCAATTGGTCCCCATGTTCGTGTCGTTGAAAAGGGCCCCGCAGCCGACGGCCGTGATCGTGCCTTGGCCGTAGCGAACGCGAGCGGCGACCGGCATTTCTCCCAGCCAGGCGATCGGCTCGCCACCGGTCACTTGACAGGATACTTCCAGCGGCGTCTTCAAGTCGCTGTCGGCCAGCCGCATTTCGCCTTGGTCAACGGGTTCGGTGGCGTGGCTGGATGCCAGCCCGAAGGGCCATAGAAGGCTGTTCACGGTCGAACCTTCCAGGTCGATTGCGTCGAAGACCAACACGTGACCGCCTAATTCGACGTATTGCCTTAGCCGGTTCCGGTAATCGGCGCTGACCGACCGCGTCGGGCAGATGATCACCAGCCCGTCACCCGTGAAAGCTCCAGCACCCTCTTGACGCGAGATGTAGTTGCCGATTCGCGGAATCCACTGCTCCAGCAAGCCGTATCCCCGGCCCTCCTTGTCGTCCGGAAAAGCGCCGGTATGCAGTGGCACTTCGGACACGGTTCGATCGATGACAACGTGCGTCAAGGGGCGCTCGATTGTCGGCGTCGGCATGGAGCACCGGTGAAGAGCGATGATCGCCAGCGAACTCGCGGTCCAGCCCGCAAGGCCCGCGGCCACCGTCATCAGCCAACTAGCATTTTGTCGCGTGCCCAGCCACAAACCAAGATACAGCAGGGCCGCACCGGCCAAGCCTAAGGGCACCACCACGAGAAGCCGTACCCACAGGCGATCGAAGGCGCTGGTGCGGTTCAGCCAATTGACCATCCCCATGAACAGTTCTTTTTTGCCCGGCTGGTACACGCAGAAGTTTGAAAACAAGGTGGAATCGGCAAACGCCAGGACTCGCCCTTCCCCACAACGCGTCGCCCACATTTGACACCACGCGCCGTACTGCATGTCGGTGCGATACTCCGCCTGGGGATGATAGTTGGACTCCTGATACGCCGGCGGCAGGTTGTACAGACCCGCGTTTCGTATGGCCATCCTTCCAACGCTACGCCCCGGATCGATCGAACACGAAACGGCGAAGTTCATCGGCGGCACGCGCCCGACAATCGGATGAGCCACCAGTGGAGGTCGGTATTCCTGCACGTACGGTGAACCGACGCGAAACAGCAAATCGTTGCGGAAAGTGAAGCCGAAATGCCGGGATATATCGTTCAGAAACGTATTCATATCGAACACGTTCGTATGGTCGCCGATCATCAACAGCGAACCGCCCTGACGTACAAAACGAACGACGGCGTTCACCTCACGGCTTGAATACCTGGCGGTTGGCGTCTTGATCACCAGAACGTCGCATCGTTCGAGCGTTTCGTCGTTGATTTCTTCGTCTTCCAGCAGCCTCAGCATCTCGTAGTACTGCCCGCAGTATTCGAAGATCCCGGCATAGTTGTACGAACCCGCTTCGCCGTAGACGGTCGTACGGTACGGTTCGGTGGTCGGTTCCCAGGTGGAATGGCGTTCGACGAACATAATCCGACCTGACTTTGGCCGGCCTACCGGGTCCCAGTGGAGTAGCACAGTCAAGACGGCCACTCCCACCCCGATCAGCAGCGGAGCCGGCACGCGAGGCCAACGTCGCACCGAAGATGCGTTAGGCTCGTGGCCCGCTGGTTGATCCTCTTCGTCTGGGGCCGAAGGTCTACGAATCAGGCGAATCGCCAAAAGAACCGGTCCGGCGAGTAGCAGGATATGGACCCAGGAATTGACCAGAACGTCGGCCACGTTTGGTTCGGTGATCATGTCGGCACGCAAGGTGCGATGAAACACGATCCCGAAGAGCATCGCCACGCGAAATGGCACCCAGGCGAACGTCACTGCGAGCAAAACGAGCGAACTGCGCAGCCACGTTCGCCAACGATCGCCGCCATTCGCGACAACGCAATGCAGCAGTCCCAGCGCGATCAGACCGCCGACGAGGAAACAGAACGTCGCTGGATCCAGGGCCAATTCCCACGCAGCCGCGAAACGATGGGTTTCGCCCAGACTGCGCATCGCCACCACGCTGCCGTCGACTGCTGTGTCGATGCCAAGCAGTCGTGGCACGGCACCTACCAACTTGGCCAGCGGCCGTGGCAGTTCGTGGCTACGCGCTGTCAATGTCGAGTAGACCTGCAATGCCAATGACTGGGCCAATAGGACTGCTCCAACCGCCACCGCGCCCCGGCCAAGCTTCCGAAGCCCGCGGCGAGCACGCGGTGCGATTTGGACAGCCAGGCCGGCCGCCAGTAGCACCGGTATCGCCTTGTATGGCAGCGGCATCAGCCATGCGCCCGGCAGCAGAAGAAGAATGGCCACAAGCGTCTGACGCCGGTTGGGCCAGTGAATCGGCAATTCGCTCAACAAGACGGTTGCGGCCACCAGGGCACACAGCCACAGGAAATGATTGGCTGGCTGAAAGTAGCCGAGGCCCAGCAGCCAGGAAGCCGCCAACAGCGCTATGCCGATCCATGCGCGAATCATGGTTCCACCTCCTGGCCTGCGTTTGCCTCCATTGCGTTCGGGTCCGGCGGCTCAGGAGGAACCCAATCTGGTTGACCGGCTACCCGCGCGATCAACCAACGCCAGAAGTGTGCGTTTTCGTACCAGCCTTCGAATGGTTCGCCGCCGGTGTACTCCAAGTTCTTGTTCAATGCAAAGCCGGTGTCGCCGATGACGACGACCTTGCCACTAACGACATCTCGGGCGACCGCGACGGGCTCGTCCCCTAGCCCGTACACAAGTACTTTGCTATCTGTCCTGTCCACTTCCACTGGCCAGCCGGTGTAGAAAAGGACGCTGGCCTCGTAGTCCCCCGCACCGTAGCCGTTGGCGTCCACAGGAAGCATTCTGACCTGTCCCATGGGCACTGGCTCGCGCCATTTGCCGAGAGTCGGCACAGGCGAGACAGGTACGCGGATGCCGAAATCCGCCAGCAGCGGCTGACTTGCAGATGCTTCTTCCGCTCCCACCGTGCAGATGAAAGCCCCGCCGCGCTCCACGAATTCGCCCAACAAGTTCCGTTCGGACGGCGAGAACCGGCGTGCCGGCGCGATCGAGACGACCAGGGCCGTGCGATCGAGGCACTCGCTAGTCAACTTGGGCATCGTCAGGGTCAAGTAACCGTTTCGCATCAACGTCAGCGCCAGCCCGTTGATCCCGTCGAAGCCCCAATCGGCATCGCTGTGGGCTTCCACGTGCGAGGCGTCGATGTAGGCCAGGCCGCGGTACTGATGGTCTTCGTTGGCTTCGAGAATCCGCCCGTCGGGCATCACGCGCGTCGAGTGGCGACTGATCGAATGGCTCGCCGCCAGCGACGTGGATATCAAAAGCGCGATCCAAACCACGCGAGAGGCATTGGGGCGCCAAACGACAACCACGACGAAGGCCGCGCAAACGACCAACGTGATCAGCCAACGCCACGGCGATTGCGGGCCGCCGGACTTGCCGGCAAGGTAGCTCAGCAACCGGCCGGTCAACGCATAGCCTCGCACGTTGCCCTCGTTGGTCAGGCAGCGGCTATCGCCTACGACGGCAACGGTTCCTTGGCCAAAACGTTGCTCGGCTGCCAAGACCAAATCCCCCAGTTTCTCGCCTGCCTCGTAGCGATACACGCCGGTCAAGACCGCGTCGGTTCCCGGATCGCTCCATCCCCAGCGTCCGGTCACGATTGGTCGAGCCGGCCAGCCGACGCGGATCGAAGCTGCCGAGTCGGTGAAGAAGTAGCGAACTCGATCGTCCACGCCCGATGCGACAGGATGAGCAAGCAAGTTGTACGCGTGCTGCCAATTTCCGGTGACGGAAATGGCGACATCTTGCCGGACGGACATGCTGGTTGGCTTCAGCACCTCGTCGGACGCGCTCATAACGTCGCCCACACGTACGAATGGCTCGGCGGCAACGAGCAACGAACCACCTTGCCGGACGAAATCCCAGATTCGCTGTCGTTGGGCCTGGGGCATCGGCCCGGTCGGACGCAGCAGGAGCAGAACGTCGGCCGCCGCGAGGTCTCCCGCCGGCAAATCGGGAGAAGTGCGAAACTCCCCTCCCAGGCTTTCCACAAACAACGGCAACATGCCGAATGTGCCAGCGGATTGCTGACCGTAGAGATCGTGCTGCGGCCGGCCCCAGTCCAAGTTGCCCTGTCCGCCTGCGACGATCGTCTTTCCCGTCAGATCACTTCGCCCCAGCGAAAGCGTTGCGGCAGCGGGCAACAGCACGGCCAGCGCCAGTGGTCCGTAGCTAATCGCAAGACGCCGCCAATTCTCGGGTACAACAGGACTCGCGTCACCCTTCGACCAGGAAGGCTGTTCTCCTGAGACGCTTCTCCACGACACCCAACGCAACATGACGGCTGCCACGCACACGTGAACCACTGCCGCCACTGCCGGAACGTTCCAGGGCAGCAGCACGCGTACCGCCGCAGACCAACTCCAATCCGGCGGAACGTATGGATGATCGAAAGCAGGTTCCGGTCTGTCCGGCAGCATTTCGGCCAGGTCCAAAGCGAAGGCTAACACAACCAGGTAGAGCAAGTGAACCGCCAGGATCGCAACAGCGGCGTAGACACTTCGGGCGATACGCGGACCGGAGGCGAAGTACAGCCAACCCGCGTAGAACGCGGCGATGACAACAAGAAAGTCCAGCCCGGCAAACGTCGCGCCTACGTTCAGGGGCTTTCCCGCGATCGCCGAACCGATGCTGCCAATCACCGCGCCTATGTTGTCGCTAAACAGCCATACGACCGGGACCGACAGACACGCCAGGCGAAAGACCGCCAATGCCAGCACTGCCAGCGAGCAAACAAGTAGAACCGTTCGGCTCGCCCCCTGTTGGCCGGTCGCCAGCAGTCCAAGGACGGCAGCCACCACTAATACTTCGTGTATCGGTGTGACGGGTACAACGAACGGCAAACCAACTAACGCAGTGGCGGCCAATGCCAACAACCGCTGGCGACGCCGCCAGGGCCAAACGGAAACGACGGCAACCAAGAGAGCCACCCACGTCAACGCGACACGCAACGGATGTGCGAGAGCCCCAGTGGAACCAGCGGCGACCCAAGCCGCTAGCATACCGGCGCAGGCAGCACACACCGTTGGTACCGTGGCCGTCGCTGCGGACTGTCCGTCAGTGGACCGACATGTCATGACGCGCTCCGAGGGACGAGAAAACTGCGGGGAACCCGCGCAGAAAGAACTCAGCCGATCGGCTTGTTCTCTATATTCGACGTAACCGCCCGTCGAGTTGACTTGGAGATGGCGCGTTTTCACGCGGGACGGGGAAAGGGGGTGTCAGATTCAACCTGACTGGCGAAGGCTCGATGCCAGATTCGCCGGAATCCTGCCATTGCAGACGCTCCAGGGCGACTTGCAGGATACCGGCCCGGGAGACGATCAATCGTTGACATCCGATTCTTCTGCCTCCGGCTCCTCGGATTCGGATTCTTCGGCGTCTGGCTCGTCGGTCTCCGATTCCTCGGCCTCAGCCTCTGGAGCATCTGAGTCTTCGGTCTCCGGATCCTCAGCCGGCGTTTCCTCGGCGTCCGATTCCATAACCTCAGTTTCCTCGGCCTCGACCTCTGGAGCTACGGCGGGTTCTGCGGATTCCGTTTCCTCGGTGCCCGATCCTTCAGCCATGGATTCCTCGGTCTCTACCTCTGGACTTTCGGCGGACTCTTCAGCTTCGGATTCCTCGGCGTCTTCTTCCTCTTCGGCCTGCACGACTTGCTCTTCCTCAGGTTCCTCGATGCGGTCTTCGTCGGTCGGGTCGATATTGAACCATTTGTCACGCAGGTCCTTGGATACCGATTCGCGCCAAATGGAGAGGATTTCCTTCACGTCGATATAGGGGTTGCCGATCTCGTTACCCTTCTTGCCGCCTTGGACGGGCTGGAGCGGCGACCAGAGCATGTCGACGCGAGAGCTATCGCCGTAGTACTCGCCTCCGGTTATCTCGCCCTCTTCGTTCAGATTGAGGGTGTAGTGGAAGTACATGACGCCCTTGATACGCGGTGATTGGTTGTGCTCGCCCCCCGAGCTTTTTGCGTAGGCGGCGTTCATCTTTACTTCCACGCGATTGTCGGAACGTTCTAAGTGGGATGTCGCGTAGGCGTAGATGGGATAGTTGAACACCACCTCGCCGAGTGTCGAGTCCATGCCGACAGGATGGGAACCTCGGCCAAGCCAGTTCGAGAGGACGACGTGGAAAGTGCCCGGGTTGACGGCAAAGTCGATTCCACCCAGGAACTCCGTGTCCTGGTACATGTAGACTTCGGCCAACAAGCCCTTGATGTCGGCGGGCGTGAATACCACGCCGTTTCTCATTACGCTCCGTTGCGGCTCGGCGTGCCGAATCGAAGCTGCCGTCCGACCGTTGCAGTGACCGTACCAGGCGGGCACTCTTCCGCCTCCACCGTTTCCGGAGAATAGGTTCGCCAGCAGGCCGCGGCCATTTCCTCTGCGACGTTCCGTTTCAGGCAGTCGAAAGTCTTCGGGCAGTCGATTTCTTCCTCGAAACAAGAAAAGCGGGCGGCGCTTGCCAACGTCCTCGCGTTCCCATTCTGTCGCCATGGGAACACGGCCGTTGAAAGCAACATCGTACTTGCGCATCACGTCCATCGTGCCGCCGGAGCGGTCCGTGTAGTCGTGGCCTGAGTAGGGAATGCGAAACTTCGGCACGTTGCCTTTGACGGGAAGGTCGTCATATTTCCAGAGGAGTTCGGTGTCCCACCACTGCTGGAAAGTCTGATTCTGATAGTCGATCTCGTCCTGCTTGATGGCACCAGACGCCGCCGGTGCTTGGGCCGGACCGTTAACGACTATCGCCAGAACGAGTGTCAGTGCCGACGTTCCCATTTGCGTATCTCCGTGAACTGAAAACCGAACCCTACAGGAAAGAAAACGCCCCCGCAAGATTGCGAGGGCAGTTTCCTTTATCGTCGTTTTGTCAGCCGCCGTTTAGCGACGACCGTGCTTTACCAGCCAGACTTAGGCAGCCGGAGCTGGCGGAGCGGGAGCCTCGGGGGCTTCCTCTACCGCTTCGGCTTCACCCTTGCCGCCCTTTTGGGTCGGCTTCTGGCAGGGCTTCTTGCACTTCTTCTGTTTGGCGTCCTTACCTTTTTGGCAAGCTTCCTTACCCTTCTGGCAAGCTTCCTTGCCTTTCTGGGTCGGCTTGATCTCGCCCTTCTGAGCAGCATCTTTCTGAGCTGCGTCCTTTTGGGCCGCATCCTTCTGAGCCGCATCCTTCTGCGCCGCACCCTTCTGGTCCGGCTTCACGTCCTTTTGTTCTTCCTGGGCCATCACAGATGAGCCGAGGAACAACACACCACAAATCGTCGCAATCAAAGTGTTTCTCATAAGATCGCCTCCAAAACTACCAACTTTGCCCATTAACGCTGATCCATCATGGCACACTAATCGTCCGTCGCAGGTGTTTTTATACTATATAATCCACTGTTTCTAGGTTGACAGTGGGAATTTTTTGAAAATTTACGGAAAATCGCGGATGTAACGACAAAGTAGTTTGTAGTACTTTGCCCATAGATAGCAAGCCCCCTTGGGCTATTCCGCGTTTCAGGCCAGATTCGAAACGAGCCGCAGCACTTCCGCGTTGGCTCCAGATCTTTATCGTCCGGTTGCGATCCGACATGCAATGTCGCGCGCAAAAAAGGTCGGGACTCGCGTGCGGGACCCGACCTGTTGGTTCACGATTCATCTTGCGATGCTACGCTTCAGGTTTCGGTGGGGCAGCCACTTCCGGGGAAACTTCTGCTTCCACGGCTGGTTCCGGCGCCACTTCCGGTGCGAATTGGTACTTCTGCGACGGACCCTGGACTGGACCCTTGACCGGAGCACAGGTGGTCATCGGTGCACAAGTCGTCATGGGTGCGCAAGTCGTGGCCGGTCGGCACATGAAGACTCGACGCGAGTAGTATTTCGGGCTGCACGTGGTCTTCGGAGCACACGTGGTCATCGGTGCGCTGGTCGTAACCGGAGCGCACGTGGTCATCGGCGAGCAGGTTCGGACGCGACGGACGCGAACCTTCGGGCTGCAGGTGGTCTTCGGAGCGCACGTGGTCATCGGTGCGCTGGTCGTAACCGGAGCACACGTGGTCATCGGTGCGCAGGTTCGGACGCGGCGTACGCGAACCTTCGGACCACAAGTGGTCTTCGGTGCGCACGTGGTCATCGGTGCGCTGGTCGTAACCGGAGCACACGTGGTCATCGGTGCACAGGTCTTGACACGACGTACGCGGACCTTCGGACCGCAGGTGGTCTTCGGAGCACACGTGGTCATCGGTGCGCTGGTGGTCACCGGAGAACAGGTGGTCATGGGGGCGTACGTCCGGTAGTGACGCACGTGAATCCGCGGTCCACATGTCGTCTTCGGAGCACAGGTGGTCATGGGGGCGCTCGTCGTGACTGGTGCACAAGTTGTCTTTGGTGCACACGTGGTCGGCGGAGCGCATGTGGTTGTTGCATAGCCGTGTCCGGCGAAGGCGTCGCCGCACACCATTGCTACCAACGCCACAAAGCACAGCATCAGTATGAGTCGGTGGTTCATCGTGAATTCAACCTCCAATAAACACGGGTCATGGTTACATGCTGGGTCCTAAACATCCGGAAACGCTACATTCCGTTGCTTTGGCCGTTGGGGCGCGCCAACAGACATCTACTTCATAGGTTTCGGCAATGAATGCGTCTGTTGTTAGCCGACCCTAGAATTTGCCAATATTACCCATTGGTACTGATCCATAATTGCATACCAGTCATCCCTGGCTGCCGTTTTATACTAAATAGTCCACTATTTCCAGATTGCCAGTGTTGATTTTGCGGAATTTGGGAGAATTCGCGGCGAGAACGGCAGCACTCTTTATCAGCCAGCACTCCGATTCAAGGGACCTCCGGCAGCTTTGCCGATTGGGGCCTAGACTGTCCGTCCTGGGGTGACTTGGTCAGCATAGACGCAAGTCTCTAATGTCACGCATGTTACGAGAAATGCCGTCTGCTTCTTGGATAGGCCGGGTAAGGACAACCATTGGCTTTTTCTGGAATTCCGCGCAATGTCCATGCGTCCGGAGCGTTCTGTCTCCAGAGGGCACGAAACGAATCACGGACGCAGGCCAAAAAGAGCTACGCATAGAACTGTACAAGGACGAGAACGATGAAGACCGCCATTCTGACCGCTACCACACTCATCGCCTGCTTTACCGCCAGTTTCGGCTTTGGCGACGAATATCGCTCTGGCCCCCACGGCTATGCCATCCGCCCGACGCATAACGGCACGCCAGCCGTTTACCATCACGCGTCCACGTACGAAGAAGGCCTCCTGCGAGGTCAGGCCGACTGGATTCGGGCGTGTGGCGACTACCTGTACAGCACGTCGCTGGCCATGATCAATGGCGAAGAGGCTCGCCGCCGTTATATCGACAACAGGCAGCACGCCACCAAGACCTACTTCGAAATGCGGAAACTGAATCGAGAGGCCCGCGCCGAGGAGCGCGGCCCGCGCCCGACAGAGGAAGACGTCGCACGCTACTCCAAGATGCGTGCACCCGATCGCCTCGGCACCCACGAACTCGATGCTACATTCGGCGTACTCCACTGGCCGTCCGTCTTGAAGGGCCACGAGTTTCAGCAGGAACGCATGGCAGTCGACCGTTTGATGGAAGAACGGACCGTCGAGAATAGCGGCCTCGGCAGCGACAACTGTCGCCAGGTCAAGCAAGTTGCTTCGCAACTGGAGAAGAAACTGAAAGACAAGATCGATACGGTCAGCCCTTCTGAGTACGTAGCCGGCAAGAGGTTCCTCGCCGGACTGTCCTACGAAGCTCAGCAGAAGCCGGGCATCCGGGGGCTGGCCTCGAAATAGAACGAAAGCACCAAACCTCCCTGGGTAGTCGGAGACACCCACCACTTCGCTGGCCGTCGGTCGTTTGACCGGCGGCTTTTTTCTTTTTTGCGCGGGCCGAACAAACAGCAGTTGCCGAGGTTCCCTGCCGCTGCCATTGGTTGTCGCTATTTCCCCACCGTGTTACGTTCTCTACCGGAAGAACAACCGTGTGGGAGGTAGATGAATGAGTAAGCAAGTCTCAGTGACGGTCGTACCAGCGATTCTTGTTGTTCTGTCAGCGGCTTTGCCGACAACCGCCGCCGATCGTCCCAATATCCTGTTCATCATGTCCGACGATCATGCGGCCCACGCCATCGGCGCGTACGGTAGCCGGTTAGCGAAACTTGATCCCACGCCGAATATCGATCGTCTGGCTCGGGAAGGCGCGCGGCTGACCAACGTGTTTTGCACTAATTCGATCTGCGTACCAAGTCGGGCGACAATCATGACCGGCCAGTACAGTCACACCAACGGCGTGCGCACGCTCAACGGCGGTCTGCCGGCGGAACGCCAAACGCTGGCCTTGCTAATGAAAGCAGCCGGCTACGAGACGGCGATCGTCGGCAAATGGCATTTGAAGTACGAACCCGGCGCGTTCGACTACTACTGCGTCTTTCCGGGGCAAGGCTCCTACTTCAATCCGATCTTCCGCGTCCGTGGACCGGAAGCATGGCCGAACAACACCTGGCGCACGTCTGGTTACAATTCGAAGCACTCGTCCGATGCCATCACCGATGTCTCGCTGAAATGGCTCAAGGGCCGTAAGCAGAAAGACAAACCGTTCTTCCTGATGCACCATTTCAAAGCGCCTCACGACAACTTTGAGAATGCTGAACGATACGACTGGCTGTACGATGACGTAGATATTCCGGAACCTGACAGCCTTTGGGACCGTGCCAACCACGGTCCGGCGGGCAAGCCGCTTTACGGAACGTCCGTCGGACCGCGCAACAAGCGGCGAAACATGGGCCATCACATGTTCGTCGATCCCGAACTGCCGGCTGAACGGTACACACGAATCGCATACCAGCGGTATCTGAGGAAGTTCCTCCGTTGTGTGAAGGGCGTCGACGACAACATCGGCCGATTGCTTGAGCATCTGGAGAAGAGCGACCAGTTGGACAACACGCTCATCGTCTACACAGCCGACCAAGGCTTCATGCTGGGCGAACACGACTACATTGATAAACGATGGATGTACGACGAGTCGCTGCGCATGCCGTTCGTCGTGAGGTATCCGAAATGGATCCGCTCGGGAACGGTTAGCAACGCGATCATCAACAACGCCGATTTTGCGCCCACGCTACTGGCGGCCGCCGACATCGAAACGCCAAAGGAAATGCAGGGCCGAAGCTTCCTGACGATTCTCCAGGGCAAGCCGGTACCCGATGACTGGCCCACAAGCACATACTACCGGTACTGGATGCACATGGCTCATCACGACAACCCGGCCCACTACGGCATCCGCACGCACGACCACAAGTTGATCTTCTTCTACGGACTCCCGTTGGATGCCAGAGGCGCAGTGAAAGAACCGACTCCGCCACATTGGGAGCTGTACGATCTTCGCAAAGATCCGCACGAGATGAACAACGTCTATGGCGATCCCGCATACGCCGACATCATGACGCTGCTCAAGACGCGGCTTTTCGAACTCAAGAAGCGAGTCGGCGACACCGACGATCAGTACCCGGAACTGCTGCTGCGGTTGAATTGACCGGTCTCTTGGCGCAGTCGGTCGATCGCATCCAACGGCACGCGCAACAGCTCGATCTGTTTCTTGTTTCGTGAAAACGCAATCATGAGTTGCTCGTCGTGTTCAATTGCGTGGGGGTACTGCAACGACGCAACGCCCGTTCGAAACTTGTGCCAAATCTTCGACAGGCCGCTGGCGGGCTCGGGAGATGGGATCGCCACTCAGTACTCAGATTCAGGTGGGCCTTGAAGACTTGCCCCACTAATCTCAATAGTGTATTCGCTGTCGACCGGCGGGACATCGAATCGCAACGTTACTTCCTCAGAAGTCGTTGCTCTCCGCGTGTCTATCTTGCGTGCCTTCTGATCCGTGACGGCGACACGTTCAGTTGCCCACAACTGAGGTAGCGTCACGTCAATGGTCAACGGTTGATCGTAGAGTTCCGGATCCGTCGAGCACAAGAGTCTGAGAATGACGCGGCGTTCACCTTTGTTCTCGAACGCCAGAGCCACGCAGCGGCGCTCGGTCTGGTACTTGTGGATGTCGGCCATGCCCGCGATCCACAGTTCCGCTTCATGCTCCTTCGCGATGTCGAGGGCGGCGCGAAAGTTGGCCTCTGTGCTGCTGAGGCCCTCGCCGATGTAGTGATAGTGGACTTTGTACCAAAGGCCACGCTCGATGTGTCTCTCGAGTAATCCGCGAAACGCAGCGACACGGTTCCCGTACATATCGTCCATGCCGGTCGAATTCGCCGAAGCGTCGAACAAGTGGTACTTGTCAAGGTAATAGCGCAAGGTCCGTGTCGTTTCCCACTGCGTGCCGCCGCCGAGATTCAGGGCGAGCAGTTTGCTCTTCTCTGGGAAGATCGCCCAGATTGCTCTCGACGCTTCACCGATTTGGTGCTCCATTGATTCATCGTCCAGCGCGCCGCAATGGTGCAGGGAATGGTTGGCGAATTCCTGGTCACCACGTCGCGCGCAGGCTCCCCATTCGCTGCGATGATTCTCGAAGGCAGACCGTTTGCGACTGTTCGGAGGATGTCCGCCCGGATTGACCATGAAGGTCCCCCGGAAGCCATACTCGCGGAGAATGGGAATTGCCTTGGACAGATGCGTCGGATGGGAGTCGTCAAACCGAATGCTGAGCGCTGCTCGTCGATCGTCGTACCACTTGCTGATTGTTGCACTCAGGCCCGTTGTGACGTCCGTTACTTGACGTCTTTCTTCGGGAAGCGGTTGCGGCCGATCGCCCGGTGGATCGACGATATGTACGACGTACGTGCCGCGTCTTGCCGGCACTGGAATCAATAGCTTGTGCCACTCGATACCGCTGCGCCGCACGGACATGGCTCGACGGCTCGGATCGAGCACTTCGACATCCACGGCGGGCCAGGCATTTCGTCCGCTGATCGGTAACTCGACGCGCAAGGTCAACGGTTGACGTTCGGATCGAGGGTCGACGTGGATCAGCAATTCGTGATTATTGGGCGTTTCGGCCGAGAGTGTCGCCGGTCCCTGGTAGTCTGCGAATTTCACTTTCACGCCGGCCATCTCAGCCTGCTGAGCCCAAACGACCGGATCGGCTGCCAGACACACGTACAGTGGCAGCAAAGCAAACCAATGCCGCGCAGACAAGCAGAAGTTCATAGTCCGTTCTTTCCTTTCCGGCCTCCACATCGACAACGAGTTGTCGATATTTGAGAAGGTCGGTATCGTGGCATGGGACTGCTGGAGTTTGGTTATAGATTGGTGGTTATAGATGAAGATTTTCGCGATTCCATGGCTTTTCTCGGTTCCCCATTTTCTACGACCAATTTATAACCAGCAGTCTATAACCAGCGACGAAGATCCCTTTTCAAACAACCGCTGCTGCGAAGTGGCCCTTTTTCTTCTTTCCCCTGACATGGATACCGTCAGGAACTCTCGAAACGAATCTGCCCTGTTAGATTATTGTAAGTCGTGTTTGGATGGTACAATGCGCCCAAGTGTCGTGCAAATCAAAATACAAATCATGCGTCATTTGTCACACCCACACACGATGGCGAAATGGACCGCTACAATTGCCTTCGATTCACGCTTCGACATTTGCTTCTGATCGTATTGGCGTGCGGTTTAGTGATCGGGGGCGGTCGAGCGGCTTTCCAGCTTTATGGCCCCGGACACATCGAGCAGGGGCAGGGGTGGTTGATACTCACCGTCGCCGCGTGTTATTCCGTCATCGGCGCGGCGATCGGCTATGTCCTCAAACGCAAATCCGGCGCTGCCATCGGCGCTATGCTCGGATTCATCATTGCAGTTTCTCCCTGCTGCTATCTCGTTTGGCATGCGATGTACTACGGACACTCGTTGACAATGAAGGCAACGCACCAAGCAATCGAATCGAAAGTCAATTGACCGCAGGGCTTCCGAGAATGATGCATGACTTGGTCGTTTTGCTCGGAAATGGCCCGAATCCTATCGCCCCATTCGTTCCTTCGGAATTCCAGCGATCGTCTTCTGGGATCGAAACGTAAAGTCATCGTCGCTGCAAATGTAGCCCCATGTCGGGTATCCTGCGGCGGATCTCTACGCCGACGTCTTTCCGGACTAGTGATGTGCAGGTTGCACTTCGCTGCGTGCAACGAGCCGCGAGGATGCACGCAGCGAGAGTTTACTCCGCTAATCTGGCTGGCAGGTAGTCGACCATGCGGTTCAGGTAGTCGGCGGGGTAGATGCCTTTCGTCGAAGCTTTTTCAATCGCCGGCAGGGCTGGTCGGGCATCGCCGCCCAGGCGGTAGAGTACGTTCATCGCTCGAAGGCGCACGAAAGGCGTTGGGTGCACGAGCGCCTCGACCAACGCAGTTCGGGCTCGATCCACGTGACCAAGCTGGTACAGTCCCTCTGCGGCGGCGACGCGGACTAGCGGCGAGTCGTCGGCCAGACATTCCTCAAGGGTCGGCTCGGCCGGTCGAGCCTGCTGGCCGAGCATCACCAGCCCGAGCGTTGCCCACCAGCGGACTATCGGCTCGTCGTCGTCGAGCAAATCGAGCAGCTTCGGCAGGTTGTTCGCGTCTCTTTCACCCGCCAGCTCGGCGACGGGCAGGATGCGTTGCAGGGGATACTTGTCTTCGCTCTGACCAATTTCGTATTGGGTCGATCCTTCAGCGCGGCCGTGCATCTCGTACTCACTCATCAGGCCCAGATCGCGGGTGCGAAGCTGCCAGTCGTGAAGCTCCTGCCGCATGCGGCGAAGCACATCGGCGCAGTTCGGATCGTCGGCCAGGTTGTGGATCATGTGTGGGTCGGCTTCCGGGTCGTACAGCTCCTCGGTCGGCTTGGGCTGGAAGTAGCGATCCTGGACCGGGGTGAGTTTGCCCTCCTCGTGCAATTGGGTCCAGACTTGCGCCGTGGGCATGGTCAGCGTGTAGCTGCAGAACGGCGCCCACGAAAGGTGTGGCATGAAGTTGCGATGGTACTGGTACTGCTTGTCCCGGACGACACGAATCGTTTCATACCACTCGGCCATACGGTCGCGGATCGCAAAGGCGTAACGCCGTGGCTGCCGGGCCTGATCGCCCAGAAATGCCTTTCCTTGCATGTGTTCCGGCACGTCGACGCCAACCAGCGAGAGCAGCGTTGGCGGGAAGTCGACAAAGCTGACCAGTCGGTCGGTCACGGTGCCCGGCCGGTCAGGAGCCAAGTCCCGATACTTCAGGGGAAAGCGGATGATCAACGGCACGCGGAGACCCCAATCCCATACCCACTTCTTGCACATCGGCATGCCGACGCCGTGGTCGGAGTAGAAGAAGACGATGGTGTTCTCGGCCAGGCCAGCCTCACCGAGTTCCTTCAGCCGGTCGGCGATCCAGTGGTCCAGGGCTGTGATATTATCGTGGTAGTTGGCCCAGTCGCGGCGGACCTCGGGCACGTCCGGATGGAATGGAGGCACGGGCGCTTTGTCCGGATCGTGGAGTTCATCTTCGCTGAGCTTTGCCGCATGACGGCTATGGTTCTTCTCCCAGATTTGGCTCTCATGCGAACCCGTGTAGTTGAACACGGCGAAAAACGGCTGCCCCGGTTTGCGATTTCGCCAATGGGCCTTGCCCGAGCACTCGTCCCACGCTTCGCGGGGCGTGGGGAAGTTGTAGTCGGTCTTGGAGTTGTTGGTGCAGTAATAGCCGGTCTCGCGGAGCAACTGGCTGTAGGTGGGGATCGAGTCGGGCAGGCGGATTCGGCTGCGCATGTCCTGCGATCCGATCGTCGACGAGTACATGCCGGTGATCAGGCACGAGCGGTTGACGGCACACACACCGCAGATGCCCACCGCGTGTGTGTACCGGACGCCCTCTTTGGCTAGATGATCCAGGTTTGGCGTAATGGCATAGTCGTCGCCGTAGCAACCGAGATTCGGACTGATGTCCTCGCAAGTCAGCCAGAGGACATTGGGACGTTCATCGTCGGCCTGCGTCGAAGTGGTCGACAGCCACGCAAAGGCAATTGTGCCAAGGAGTATGGCTAGTCTAGTTCTGGAATTCGAAGTTGCGACGTTCGTGATCATTTTTCCGCCTCCGGTTAGTCCGCTTGTTGAGACGAATGTTAAACTAACGCGACGACCGGCCGCAACCAAGGGTGGTCATGGCGTGCAAGAAATACCGGGTAAGAATGCAAGGCCCACCGATGGCATGGCGGACCCTCGGATGAAGCGCCGGAGGGAAGGGTCCGTGCCGACAGCAAGGCACCAGGGTACTCAATCCGCGGAGGTCGAGCCATAATAGTCTCTCCTACGGGACTTCGGCTGCGAGAAGCATCCATTTGGCGGCAGCGGTTGCTCGAAGAGAGATCTTCTTGGCTGGTTATAAATTGCTGGTTATAGATTGGTCAAAAAAGGGAACTGAAATGGAGATGGAATCGCGGAGGTCTTCATCTATAACCACCAGTCTATAACCAAACCAAAGAGCCTATGCGAAAGGACAACATCATGAAACGCTTAGACATGAATAGACCGATTCTGCTGACGTGCGTCGTCTCCGTCGCGACAATTGCCCTACAGACGCCCTGCGTGATGGCCGCGGAGTTGCCGGATCAGGTATACGTCAAGAAGGCGACGTGGGCCGAGACGATGATCGCTACCCGCGCGAACTGCGAGGAATGGGCTAAGGATCAGAAGGAAGGCCAACTGACCGGAACGCCGCTGCCGGCCGTGTGGCGGAAGATCCAGGCTGACTGGCCGACCCACGGTGCTTGGTTCCGGCAGGATCTGCGTGGCGTCCGCTACCTCGATTGGTTTCTCCAAACCGGCAACACGCATTTTGAACGCTGGATTATGAGCCAGACAGCGCCGCGGATCGGTGAAGCGAGCGATCCATTGACACAGGAGCTGACGGATCTGCAGGATGCAAAGATCGCCTCAAGCGATCCTCGTTGGTTGGAGTTGTTTGCCCGCGCCCGTCGCCTGGAGGACATACTGACGGTCACCCGTCAGCTCTGGCTCGGCGAGTTGCGTAACGCGTTCGAGGAGCAGGCGACGGAAATGATCCGCTCGAAGGTGCCATCGGAAGACGCTCGCTGGGACGCTCTGATACGGTGGGCCGGCAAATGTCTGGATCGCGGCGAAGTCGCTCATGTGGGCAGCGTCAGTGAACTGAAATCCGCAGTCGAGTCACTGGCCACCGCGATGCCGGACCGGTTTTCTGGAGGCCAAGCATTTCTTGCGCGACTCGCAGATGCGGAGCCGAAATGGAATGAGATGATCGCGGGTCTGCTCGCCCAGAATCCCAAGACGCTCGGCCAGTTGCCGACGTTGTACGGCGAAGTCCGAGAGTTTCGGAGATCTCTGCTGTTGGCGGTCCGTGGCATGCCCGAGTTTCTGGGAATGTGGTCGGGCGTTGATCTGCAAACTGATTGGAAAGAGCAATACGCCGCACTCGAACACGATCTGGCGGATCGGGCCCGATTCGATGGCATCGCGGCGGAGGTGTTTCGGTCCGAGTCGCTTGTGTTGCCGGAAGACCGCGATCCGGCCGACGTCGTGTTACGGCGCACCGCAGCGTTGCTGGCGGACTTGCGAAGTACCACCGTCGCACCGGAACTGGCCGCTTTCGAGCAAGAACTCAAAGCGTTGGCCAGAGCCAACCTTGCTGTGCCACGCGAGAACGTCGAAGCACGCTACGTGCTGTTCGCCGACGCCTGCCGACTGCGGCGCGAGATCGCTTTCCGCAATCCGTTGCTGGACTTCGACAAGCTGCTGTTCATCAAACGCCACTTGGCCATCTACAACCATATGTGCGATCAGTACTATGGCATCACCGCTCGACCCGGCGGTGCGTTGTGCGTTCTGGACAACCCGTTCCGCCCGGACGCCAGCACCCGCGACTTGTTGAAGGACTCGGTCGTCGAACGCGGCCGACTGAAGGGCGAGAAAATCGGCGGCGGGCCGAACGGTGCGTGGAATCTTCGGTACAACGGCGTGGGCAGTCTGAGCGGCGACGAGACCGAAGGCGGTTCGTTTTTGTCGCCCGATGTCTCGTTCGATGGCAAGGAAATCGCCTTTGCCTACGTCGAATGTCGCGGCGAACGCGAGCATCGTTCGCACACGGATCCTAGCCGCGGCCACTGGCCGGAAGGGCGTTGTTATCACATCTTCAAGGTTCGCGCCGACGGTTCGCGTCTGGAACAACTGACCGACGGCACCTGGAACGACTTCGATCCTTGTTGGATGCCCGGTGGGCGAATTGCGTTCATCTCCGAGCGCCGCGGCGGGTACCTGCGGTGCGGACGCGTGTGTCCGACTTACACCATGTATGACATGGCAGCCGATGGGGCGGGCATCCGTTGTCTGAGTTATCACGAGACGAACGAGTGGCATCCCAGCGTGGCCCACGACGGTCGCATTGTCTGGACCCGCTGGGACTACGTCGACCGCCACGGTTGCACGGCCCATATGCCGTGGACCACCACGCCGGATGGACGCGACCCTCGGCCCGTGCATGGCAACTATGCACCGCGGCAAAGCCGACCTGACATGGAGGTCGACGTACGAGCGATTCCCGGTTCGCGCAGGTACATCGCCACGGCCGCCCCGCATCACGGGCAAGCGTTCGGCTCGCTGGTCATGATCGACCCACCGACTCCCGACGACGACGGCATGGCACCCGTCAGGCGGATCACGCCGGATGTCGGATTCCCTGAGAGCCAGCGCGGGGCGAATGGGTACGGTACGGCTTGGCCGTTGAGCGAAGACTACTATCTTTGCGTCTACGACGCCGGCAGAGCGATGGGAAAACGGGGCGCGGCGGGACATTACGGCATCTACTTGCTGGACAGCTTTGGCAACAAGGAACTGATTTACCGTGACCCGGAGATCGGCTGCCATAGTCCCATACCCCTTCGTCCTCGGCCTGCACCGCCGGTTATCCCGGACGCCTCTTTGCCAATGGCGGCCGATACCCCGGCCGAGGCCGTGGTTGGTGTCGCGAACGTCTACGACAGCAGCCAGCCCTGGCCCAAAGGGACAAAGATCACGGCCCTGCGCATCTATCAGGTCCTGCCGCTATCGGTGGAATCGGCCGCCGTTCCGCACAACACGGGCTTACAGATACCGCAGGGGAGCGACTCGATTAACCTGGCCCGCGCCGTGCTCGGGACGGTGCCCGTCGAGCCCGACGGCAGCGCGCATTTCACAGTTCCGGCCGGAAAGGAACTGTACTTTCAAGTGCTGGACGAGGACGGGCTGGCGATTACATCGATGCGATCGGGCACTCATTTCCAACCGGGCGAGCAAGCGATGTGCCAAGGTTGCCACGAGCCGCGTCCCGGAACGCCGTCGCAGTCCTTGCCCAGTGATTTGCTGGCGATGCGACGTGCTCCGTCCCGATTGCAGCCGGATGTGGACGGCACGAATCCGTTCAGCTACCCGCGTTTGGTCCAGCCGGTACTCGACAAACACTGCGTTGAGTGCCATGCGAAGGACCCCGACAAGGCGCCGCGTCTGGACGCCGAACTGCTCACACACCCGGGCGGCGGTTGGATGAACCGGCAAACTGTCTACTACGCCTCGTATCTCAGCCTCGCGCCGAAATACGGCTTCTACGACTACGGCGGCAGCGGTTGGACGGATCCCAAATGGTACCGCACCACGCCGGGCGAGTTCGGTGCCCGGGCATCGAAGCTGTACCAGTTGCTCACCGACGGGCATCACGACGTAGAGCTCTCGCCGGAAGAACTGCATCGCATCGCCGTGTGGCTCGACTCGTGCTCGCTGTTCTACGGTGTCTACGAGCCGGAAGGCGGCCAGGCACAACTCCGCGGCGAAATCGCTCACCCGACCCTGGAATAGCATCTCAAGGACCTAGCATGAAATTGCCCTTTGTTGCCACGGTGCTCATGTGGTCGATTGCGTCGATGGCGGTGGCAATCGACGACTATCCGCGAGGTCCCGTGCCGGGCGGCGGCGAGACCTTCCGCGCGTCGTTCGAAAATGGGCCGAAGGCTGACGGCGGTGCGGGCTTCCCTGCCATGCACGCACGGACGCGCAGCACAATGGCACCGGAAGGATGGAAATTCGACTTCGTCGAGGGCCGTGTCGGCAAAGCGATCGATGTCCGCGGCGGTCGGATGTCGGCGGCGGATTCCAACCAGCAAGTGCCGGCCGACGGCGAGGAGGCGTCGTTCAAGGCACAGGGCTACTTTTGCTTGCGGGCCGGCACGATCAGCTTCTGGTGCCGAACAAACGAAGGTGCCCCGTCAGTCAAGATCACCAGCCAGACCAACGACAATGCCGTCCATCCGCTGCTGTACTGGAAAAGCTCGGCCATCGAAGCCCTCGACCGTACGTACGCGGATCGCGTTTGCAGGTTGTCGGATACCACGCTCGACGACGGCCAGTGGCATCACGGGGCCGTGGTCTGGGACGAGTGTCGCGGTTTGCAAGGATACGTGGACGGAGAATCTTGCGGCGCAGCGTGGGGCAAGAACGCCTACCAAACCGGCTATCTTTCAGCCGGTCGCCTAGGGCTCAAGGGGGCAGTGTTTGACGAAGTGCGGGTCTTCGACGTTGCCCTCACGGACGAACACGTCAAGACGCTAGCCGATGGCAAAGGCGAGCTACCGGATTTGGCTGATTCGGTCTCAGGCGTAATCGACGTCCATCGGCTCGAGCACCTTGGCTGGCACGACGGCACAGAAAGCCGTTTCCCGATCGTCGAGGGGCCGACGCTCGTGCGCAAGATCCTGCCGGAACGGGCACGCGCGGTTCGCAAATCGGGCTGGCGCGTCGCCGACGGGCGGGAAGACTCGGTTTGGCCGTTCCACTATCACCAGTACTGGTATCCGGATAGCCGAGGCCCCGCACGGTTGCTGCTGGCCAAAGGCGACGAGTTCAATCTGCTGCGCGTTCGCGGCACGATCGACCGTGCGAGCTTGCGCGAAGGCGACGCGTATGTCATGCCCACCGACACGCGCCTGCTGGCGGCGTTCACCGGCAAGCAATTCGTCACACAGATTCCGCTCGACGGCACGTGCTCGGCCTCGGCCGTCAGCGTCTATCCCCACGAGGATATCGCCACCGGCGCGTCCAGTTCTGATCGGTACTACTGGAGTAAACGCAAGGAGTTGCACGATCTGTCGCTGCTGAACGTGCAGCCCGGAGGCAAGCCAAATGGCCAGCAGGTGCTGAGCTGTTACTTGACGAGCCAAGGCCCTGAGACGGTGGCCGGTGACAATCGTGTCCGGCTTATCCACTGGTACCGCCCCGACGAGCGGCAAATCCTGACTGGCGCGCCCGAGCCCGGTCCGGCCGACGAAGTGGTCGTTCGTCCGTTGCGGTTCTTTCATCTCATGTGTCCGCCGCAATCGGAGGATCTGCCTCTGAGCGCGGTGCAACTGGCGCTCCAGGTCAACGGTTGGCAAGCCGGTAACACGGTCAACGTCCGCGTGCACGATCCGTTCAACCTGTGGCGGAATCTGATCGACGTCGATGTCGAACTCAAACAGCCTGGGCAATTGGATCTTACGCTCGAGTTTGGACCGACGCTTCTGCCGAAGGAAACTGAGCTGTGGGTGACAATCGTCAGTCGCGACGGAGGACGCGTGCGATGCGGACCGGACGGCTCGAAGCTGGTGGCGTACGGGCCCGATCTGCAGACAGCCACACGAGCCTACTACAAGATGCAACACCATATCCTGAGCGACAATTTCGAAATCCTCAGCGAGCCACACCCGTGGAGCTATGCGACCAAGAGCAACGAGCACCTGCGCGTGGCATTGGCCCGCTACGACGCGATCACTCGGCCCATGTACGACCTGTACCACCGCTTTCCCAACGATCGGTGGAGCATCGGGTATATGCTGTGGACGCAGGGGCGGCTCTACGTGAAAGGCCGAGAGTTGCTGGATTCGCTACCGGATCCGTTCCCAGAAGACCCAAACGCGCCACGGTGGGCACTTCTGCAAAAGGAACACTCCAAACTGCACTTCGAATTCGCCAACTGGTGGATCGACAACCGGCAAGCGCCGAACGGCGAATTGGGCAGCAGTGCCGGCGACGACACGGACATGCTGGGCGACTGGCCTGGGCTGGCTCTGTTGAGCGATACGGATGGCAAGATCAAACGCTCGCAGCGACTGCTGACCGATTTCTGCTGGAATCACACTATGGAGAACGGACTGAACAAGGGTATGACCGATGCGTTGCACGCTTACGAAGCTGGCCCGAATGTGCAGCCCTACGCCGCGTTGATGGACTACGGCAAGCCGGTCCTGATGGAACGCCTGCTCACAACCGCTCGCCGTTACGACGGCTTCCTGATCACCGAACCACAGGACGGCAAGCGAAGGCCGGCCGGCGGATTCTTTTCGGCGACCGAGGTCAACACCGGCTCCCGCTACGGCAAGCCAAGCCACGATCGGCTGATCCTTCACGCAGGGCTGTACCTGATGTACTACAACGGCCATCCCGGACTGACACAGATGATGGCCGAGTACCACGCCGGCTCGCCGCCTATGCAACGCGGGCGTACCGGCGATCTTGAGTACGCCTTGTACATGATGACCGGGGACAAACGTTATGCCGAGGGTTCGACTTGGCCCGGCAGGGATCCGAAATGGGCCCGACTGCTCGGTCTTCGAACTGCCGACGAGACGCTCATGAAGGATTTGCTCAGACCGAGCAAGCGGCTTCTGCGTCTGTACCTGGCTTGGTGGTACGATCGCGACAAGAGGCATCTGGTCGACGCGTTGGAGATCATGTACAAGCAACTCTATTACCGCATGGACATGGTCACTCGTACCGAGCAGAGCGGTGATCGCGTGCACATGACGTGGGTGGGAGGCAAGAGCTTTACCGACCAGATGTACTTCGGCTGTACGCCTGGCGCTCGGAACGAGCTGATGCCGCTCCATGCCGTTAGCTATGAAGGGCTGTCGCCCGAGTTTGCCGGCTTGGTATTGGACGACACGCCGGAGCACTTGGCGTGGGTGGGGTACAACTTCGAATCGAAGCCACAAACCGGCAAGCTTCGAGTATGGCGACTCGAACCGGGCACGTACCGCCTTCGCATGGGGATCGACACTGATGGCGACGATCGAATCGACATACCGCTGGGCCAGGCACAAACGCTCGAACTGAAACGTTACGAACCGATCCCCGTTACGTTGCCAAGCCGCAAGCTGGTCGTGGTCGACGTCACGCAGGTCGCCAAGGATCCCACGCCACTGGACCAACGCTGCGATCTGGGAATCACCCACGAAGACGCCGTCCGCAAAGGAAGGACGCTGACCGTCAAAGTTCACAACCTCGGCTGTGTGGCCAGTGGGCCCTTTACGGTTGTGGTGAAGGACTCCGCTGGAAAATGCCTGGCAACGCAAGAGCACCAAGGTCTGGACGGCGTACTCGACTTGCATCCAAAAGTGGCCTCATTCACGTTCGCCAGCATGCCGGCCGACGGAACGCTGCGCGTGGAAATTCACGTACCCGCCAAGGAGATAACCGAGGCCAACAACGCAGCAGAGATCGCAGAGCCAACTGGGCGGTAAGTGCGATGTTCTTTGCCCGCCATGTTCCAGCCGTCTCAGTCTGTAACCGCGAACTGGAGAGCGTTCTTAAACGCTGGTTATAGATTACGGGTTAGAAATGGGGAATCGAGATGGACATGGAATCGCAGGTGTCTTCATCTATAACCACCAATCTATAACCAAATCTCAAGACGGCAGCGCAAAACACCACCTAATCGGCCTTAACATCATACACATACAGGAAGTCCCCGTGGCGGAGATAAAGTCTCCCGCCGCAGACGACCGGATGAGCCCACGTCCGCCCTTTTCCCTGAGCGGGAAGCTCGAACCGGCTGACGATCTCGTGAGCAGCCGGCGTCGGCTTGACGAGACCGACGGCACGACGCTCGCTGAGCGTGTAGAGCATTCCCTCCGCGAATGTGCAAGTTCCTTTGCCAACGCCCTTCTCGGCATATTGCATCTCTCCGGTGTCCCAGTCCAGGCAGATCCACTTGCCGCCGTTGCGAATGCAACTTGAACCGTACAAGTAGCCGTCCAGCAAGATGACGTGATCGTGGTGGTTGTCCATTTGTTCCGAGCGCCAAACCTCCTCGACGGACGCCTTCTGACCGTCGACGTTGATCCTCCATTTCACCGAACCGGTCTTCAGGCTGCTGATGAACACTTGGCCGTCGTGATACACGGGCTGAAGGACATTCTCGTTGTGAAGCGATTCGTGCTTGACCTGCCAGAGCAAATCGCCCGTGTCGGCGTTCACCCCGATCATGGACTTCAATGACAGCGTGATGATCATTCTCAAACCCTGGTATTCAGCCAAGGTGGGTGTTGCATAGGCGGGCGGTTCGCCAGTGCTTGGAGCTTTCCAGACGACATCTCCCGTCTGCTTATCCAACGCAACCATGCTCGTCTCTCCGCCCGGGCAGCAGACCACTCGGTCCCCATCGATCAAAACGGATTCGGACAGGGCCCAGAAGATGTTCTTGCCCTCGAAGTCCTCCAGAATATTCCGTCCCCAGATCTTCCTGCCGCTGGCCGCGTCAAGACAAACGAGTTCGCCGAGTGGGCTTTCGTCGTAGACGCGATTGCCGTCGATCGTCGGCGTTCCTCGCGTCCCGGGATACGACATCTGCCACGCCTTGCCATTCGGCGTCTGCCAGAGGATCTGTCCATCGGTCGCGTCCAGGGCGGTGACAACCGAGCGTTCGTCGATATTGCCCGAGGTGAAAATCCGGCCGTCGGCGATGGTGACGCCCGAGTATCCAAACCCGATTCCTTCCGCCGTCCAAAGCAATTCGGGTCCGCCCGGGGGCCATCGCTTCAGAAGCCCCGTATCCGGAGACTTGTTGTCTTGGTTCGGGCCGTGAAACCGAGTCCACGACGGACTGTCGGCCGCGACAGGCAAGCTGAAGCAGGCAGTCAAACCGATCTGTAGGATTAGGAAACCGAAACGTGGCATATCGTGTTTGACTGGCATTCTTGTGAGTTCTCGATTATTGGGAAACGTGGTTGTTCGATGCGGACCATTGTAGTCCGATGGTCATGACGTTACAAAGGACAGAGTTCGACAAGTATGAGCGGGTATCCATACTGATCAATTCCCCTTTGTCCAGTCGCCTCCCTGCCTCGCTGGGCGAACGCATCCCATTCCAGGAGCATCTAGCATGCATACGCGAAGACTGTGTCTCGCGGCTTCTGCCCTCTTGCTGTCCGCATACATAGTCGGCCTTGCGCCGGCCGCTGAACAGGCAGCCCACAAGGCTCCGTTCGTCGACTCGCAAACGACGAAGACGCGTTTCACGGACATTACCGCTAGCGATATGGAGTTGCTCAGAGGCAAGAAGATCCTCTTCGCCAGCCGGTCCTTCGGCCTGAATCTCTGCAATGGCCTGAAGTCTCTGGCTCGGCAAGACAAGAAGTACGATCTGCTTTCGTCGTACCAGCGTTTCGACGTTTTCAAGGCCGGCGGGGATGTGAGCGTGATCCCGGCCGACGCCTACGACAAGACGAACTTCATCCACTTCTTGGCCACCTACTGGCCTCACACCAAACGGGTGGACGAGATGGATCGCCTGATGCGAGCGGCACCTCATCGCTTCGGCGACAAGGTGGACGTCGTGATCATCTACTTCCACACGGCCCTTCCCAATGCCTTCGATCACTACGCCTCCAAGATGGACTCGTTGCGTGCCGATTTTCCAGAGGTTCGTTTCATCTACGTGACGGCCGGCTTCATGGCCGACTCGCGAGCCAAAGACAACGAGAACGCACACGCCTTCAGCGAGAAGGTGCGTGCACGGTACAAAGGCAAGGTACCGGTGTACGATCTGGGCGCCGTCTTGAGTGACGATTTTCGCGCGGGCCACGCCTATTGCCCCGAATACAGCAAGGACCCCGCTGGCGTGCATCCCAATCTGGATGCGGGACAGACCATAATGGCCAAAGCTTTCCTGCTGATTCTACGTGACGTGTTTCGGGATAAGTGACAAAGAGTTCTGGACGACAGTCAGAGTTGCCGGTCGGTTGGATCTGCCGGTGGATCAATAACCTCTGCTGCGACGATGTCCGATTGGCCGCTTTCGAGCGGCGGCAACTCGCGTTTGAGCGCCGAAACGAATTCCACGAAGTACTCCTCGTAGCGGCTCTTGAAATGAGCGTCCATCACGCCAAATCCCATTGCTTCTTCGATCCGCACGTCGACCTTGCAGCCTGACTCATGGCTCTCCCAATGAATCGCTACTAGCTTCGGAAGCGTCGCCGGACCTACAAACCAACCCCCGAGCAGGCGAGTGAGGAATTGCGATCCTTGCTTGCCGGTAATCTTGCCATCGAGCGCCTCGGCGATACGCACCTTGTGAGAAGCACACAACCGTTCAATCCTCTGGCGGACCTCGTCAGGAGCGACCGCGGTTGCCCAACTATCGACGATTTCTGCTCGTGCCATTCGTCGTTCTCCTCTTGCTCCCAAGTACTAAGGTTCAGGGGTGTCCGTCTCGCGTTCTCCGGCAAGAGGTTGTTCGGTGATCAGGTAGTCACGCACGATTTGCCCGCCGATGAGATGTTCCTGGATGATCCGCTCCAGCACAAGCGGGTCGCAATGGCCATACCAGGCGCCTTCGGGATAGACCACGGCGACCGGACCGCCCAGACAGATCCGCAGGCAGTTGGCCTTGGTGCGGTACACGCCGCCGGGTCCGGTCAGGCCCAATTCGTCCAGCCTGCGTTTCAAGTAGTCCCATGCATCGAGAGACCGGATTCTGTCGCAGCATTTGGGCTGGGTCTGATCGCAGCACAAGAAAATGTGACGCCGCACGGAGGAGATGCTCAAATGTTGCGCCGTCTCGCGCTGGAAACCAAGCATTTCCTGCAGGTCGAACTCGAATTCCATAGTGGTTTCTCCACGCGTGTTTTGTGTTGAAAAATCGAATTCCGTAAGTTTAGGCTTGCCCCACCAGTTTTCTAGTCCTTTCCTCTGCTGGTCAGGGCTACTGGTCAAACCGAGCTAGAAACCGATCACCAAAGTCCGCGAACCACTTGGTGAGCAAGCCCAGGTCATAGCAGTTCTCGATCATATCCTCGAACGGGGACGGGCGCTGAAGTGTCGGCAACGCCAGCTGGAAGCCTGGGTTAATTCGGATGACTGCGCAATTTGCGTTAAATCTGACGCTCCGCTCATTCCGTCTGGACAAACTCTAACGGTCGTTCCGATTAGAACGGTGAGATGTGCAAAATTCGCACATGAGGGGCCAAAGACTTGGCCATGCCTGGGGGGATCAAAGCCACGCGGACCAGAGTGGTCTTTGCCCTTCTGGCATTAGCTCTGTTGTTGCCGGTTCAAGGGAATTGAGTCTTGTCGCTGGGCCTGTCCCGAGTACGCAAAGCATGGCCGCCAGATCGCCGGAAACTACGGCAGCCACAGCTCATTTATTTCCGCCATGAACGGAGAACCCTTCCCATGAATACCGAGCGGTTTGGCCTGATCGTTCTGATATTCTCGCTTTCGTTGGCATCGGGTTGCGCGGCGTTCAGCGAGCGTCTGGCCATGTTTGACGACATGATTCGGTTTCGCGGCGAGCTAGGTGAAACAAGGCGCGAGATGCGCCGCGCCGAACTGGAGGCCGAGCGGCGCGAGCTTGAAACGCTTCGTCGAGCGGAACTACGGGAGATGAAGCGGGACATGGTCCAAATGGTCCCTGAGTTGAAGGCGGCGATGCAGACCACCCTCAATCAGAAGATAGCGAATATTCGTCTCAAGCCCGATTACGCTGCCATGGCCAAAGCGGCGGAGACGCTGGCAAAGCTGGAAGAGGAGAACGAGCGGGTTTACCAGGAAGAGTTGGCCGAGTGGCTTCGAGAACAGTCCGAGTATGAGCGACAACAGGCCAAGTACGCATCGTGGCGACGACCGTTCTGTCCGAAACACGGCCACAACTGTGACTGCAAGCAGAAGGAAGAGCCCTCATGTGCCAAGCCACCGGCGCCGCCGAGGGCACCACTTAGAGAGATGCCGAAAAAGCCCGTGCTTCCCAAGCTGCCAGTGAAATACGCAATGGAATTCGATATGGAAGCGGACGTCGAGGGTTGGGAGTTTATTGAAGCGCAACCCGGACGTGCGCCACTCAAGGAGCGTTGCCTGCCCGAGAAAGGCAACGGGCCAAAGCAGAAACGCCTATTCCATAGCGCCCAGCGGCCCGACGACGACGCCCCCACGACATCCCTGAACGTCAAAGACGAACTCATTCCACCAAAGCCCTTGGCTGAGGATGACGACTCGGCCGAGGAGAACGGATCGATCATACGCGCGTCAATGGATTTCACACAATGACGCTTCTCCGGCCAATGGGGCGCGCCGGTTCTCGAGTTCGGTTCCCAACCTGAACGGCAAGCGGCTTCGACACGGCAAATTCGTCACACGCATGCGGACACGCTTGCATCGGTAACGAACTACCAACGCGCCGGGTGTTCACCGGCTCCGTTCTTGCCGCTTCTTCTTGCGTTTGCCGAATCTGGTCCTTCCTCATTTCTCTTGCGGCAACGCCATGATTACTTTCGGGCTTCGTGATCGTCCTTACCAGCGTGTTGATCAATTCGCTGTGCGCGGCAGACTGATCAAATGCCCGATTCCATGGCTGTGCTGGCCAAATGCCATTGGTCTCGCTTGCCCTCGCCCTCGTAGATAAGTGAAACCATAGAGGCTCGATTCACTCACTTCGCACCATTCGCGTGGAAAGGGATCCAAGCGACCGGGGGGCAATTGTATGGACAGAGCGCGCATATTCACTCGCATAGGATTCGTGACGGGGCGGAAACTCGGTGGGAGACCAAACCACAAAATCCGTGCAAATTTCCCCACAACTAGTTGACTGTCCCGTCAGGGGGTGCGATCATAAATGCCCTACTCTACCAGTACTCGCTACGCCCCCCTGGTTCACGAGGCTGAGCAATGGCAGATAATCCGCCACCGGAATCGCCGGATCGGTATCCTGACCCCAGAGAAATCCGACGCCTGATGGTCTGGGGCGTCGTGATAATCGGTGGCTTGCTCCTTGCTGCTGCCGTGTTCGCAGGGCTCATGCAGGAAAGCGACTTGCTGCGGTTTGAGCCAGTTGATCCTATTCGTTTGGCATTCGTGGTTGGCGGAACGGCTGTTGCCTCAATCCTGAGCCTGATTGCGCTCTATTCGGCAATCGTACGAGGGCACCTCGCGCCCTTCGTGAGCGTCATGGCGCTGATTGCCTTTGGGCTCAGTGCATATCTGATAATGGCACCGAACATTGGCGAAATGCAACACGCTCGGGGCGTGATCACCGTCATATTCTCGGTAGGAACCATATCGATCGCGTTAATTCTGGTCATGGCGGTCCTGTTTTCGAAATGGAGCGGAAGGGGTGGCCAAGACCTTACGGATCGGTTCGATTCAGCTAAGCAGGTTCTCACCATGCTCCTCGGAATCCTCGGCACGATCGTGGGATTCTACTTCGGGTCGACAACAGACGACGCAGCCCCAGGTTTCTCCATAACGGACGTGAGCGTGTCCGATCTGACGCCTGAAGCGGGCACCAGCTTCACGCTCACGGCAACGCTTGAAGACGGTAAGCCACCATTTGGATATTCCGTGAAGTTCGACGCGACGGGAAGCGACGGCGCAGAGATCAACGATTTGCACATCAAAGACATTATCGAAGGGCCAACCGATATCCGCTCATTCCAACACGAGGTGTCACTGGAGAACGTTACTGGAGTCATGAACCTCGGTATTACCTTAACCGTCACGGACGACAATGGAGACGAACGGACATACCGGCGCAAGCCGGGGACTTGGGTTAAGATACAGGATTCGGCAGAGGCGGAGAATGAGCCCGTAGACGACGGACCCATTCCCGATCTCGGTTCCACGTGATGCACCAGCGACTACCCTGCTTATTGCTGTGCGCCGTCACTCCGGTCCCTGGCGGCGCTGAAACGCGGGACAACACGCGAACCGGTGGGCCAGCGACGCGGCAGTATTTTGAGCCTATTCTCAGTCCAGAGGAACGACCATGAACCGCACGAATTTGACTATCTTAGTTTTCCTCGCTTCGGCCCTGTTTTGCAGCCCGGCGAGGTCCGGCGAACAGGTGCCGAGGCCAGAGCAAGCTAGCAGACTACTTGTTCTTCAGCTTTCTGAGCATTTCGATCCACCAGACAATCCGTTCATCGCCAAGTCCTTCTGGACTAACGCAAGAGCGATCCCACACCTCTACTCTTCGCATACCTCCGTAGCCGACACGGCCAACGTGGTCGCCGAACAACTCAAGCAGATTTATGACGACCATGGTGCAGAAAGCGATATAACGTCTACCCCAAGAGCCGTTCAGTCTCTGGTATACATTCCCGCATCCAGCGCTGCGGAGGAACCAAAAAAGAACCCGATTTCTGAGACCGCACTCTATAAGACAATTCGAGAGAAGTCCGCCGCTGGAGACTTCACGGCCCAATGGTGGGTTATTCTGGTGCGCGACTGGCACCGCATTGTCTTCGAAGAGCACAAGCAGCAGTACCGACCGGCCCTCGATGAGGCCGTCGAGACAATTCCGATGTTGGCCGACGCCATCGTAAAGACTCGTCAGGCCGTGGAGGAGGAGTCATCCAAACCGCCGGCGACATCGGAACCATCCAAGCCGGGTGAACCAGCCAAGGATCCTGCAGACGCCGCGGACGAACCCAAACCCAGTGAAACACCTCACCAGCCTGCGGACGGCAAGAGAACACCTGAAGAGGCACTGCAGGAACTACTTAGCGACAAGTTTGAGGTGGTCACGGGACTTATCCAAGAGCTAAAGACAGAAATCGGCGATGATGACCCGGCGGAACTGAAGACCATTCGCAATGACTTTGCTCAAGCGATTCGTGGTGTTCTTAGTGGGCCGGATGTTACGAGTGTCAGCGCCGTCGAATTGCGCCGACGAATGACGCAAGAGATCAAAAGCAAAGTCGAAGTCGAGTATGAACTCGATTTCTCCCCTGAATTTCGCCAGCGAATCTTATTCTTCATTTCGGGTATAAGAGAAAATCTGCCATTGGGAACCGGAAGCAAGGAGGATTACGTAGAATTCTACACGGAAATTGCTAACCGCCTTGCTCCGCCCATCTCCGAAAAGGAGCTTGTAAAGATACTTGGAGAGAAGCATGTTGCGATCGAGAAACTGATTGAGGCTATCGAGCAAGCGATAACGAAAAAAGATGGCGATCCAAAAAGAGTACATGAAATCAAACAAGCGTTTGCCAAGAGAATCCGCGAAGTTCTTCATGAGACGGCTACGTCGGCTGAGTGGAGTGTCGCCCAAGTGCGCACGCGAATGGCGCAAGAGGTAAGAAAACTAAGCAAGAATTACGCAGAAACTGAAGCACCAATCGCAAACTTCATGTCTAACCTGCATGCCGATTCGCCGATCGGATCTCAAACCGGTGAAAGAGAAGACTTCGAGAAGTTCTACACGGATATTGCTGATACTCTTGACCCCATCACGCACAAGGATAGCCTCTCGGCTGCGGGATTGGACCACGACAAAGATTCGCTCGAAGGACTATTTGCTGATTTGAAGCCTGAGATCTTCAAATTCAGCAAGTCGACAAAAGAGCTTTACAAAAGAAACATCCAGTCTTTCACCGACTCGCTTAAGGAGATCATCGAGACTCAATACGCTGAAAACCAGTTTACGCGAATGCAGGAAGACACCAAAGCCAAGGCCAATGCGTTAATCGATGATCTTAAGATTATTCCAAATAAGCGTTCAAGAGAGTTGTGGAAAAGGGGATACCAGGATTTCGTTGACTGGGCCGAAAAGAAGAATGGCAAGACGGTTGAAGGATGGCGAAAATCGTTGATCAATTTGAAAAAGGTCCTGGACGATTCCGTTGGGATCTATGATGAATGGACCGCGCGAGCGGAAGAGCATTTCAGAAGCATGGAGGCGTCAGGTTCTGGTTCCGGTACGGGCACGCATAGCGGCAGCGGTGGCTATGCGACTTGGGCTGCCGTGAGGTGGACAAGGATCATGGAACGAAGGCGCGCAAAATACGAGCGAAATGCTCTGCGAATTCAGGCAATTCGAGGTAGTAGGTAACGTCGCACGTTTCGAATACTTCGCCAGACTTAGACGAGAATTCCAAACACGAATCCCAGTGGACACTTATGGCACAAGAAAAGGAGCATAACAATGACAGGAGCAGGACTAGTGGGACTATTTGGAGAAATCGTTGGAGAACTGGTCCCTGGGCTCGGCATCGCTGGCAAACTGATTGGTGATACTGGCAAACTGAAAAAGCTAGCCAAAGCCGTCGCAGGTACAAAAAAATGGAAAAACGGCCAAGGAATTCCAGCAGGCGAATTGCTGGGCCCGTTGGTGAAGATGCTCAGCAGAGGTCTATTCGACGAAGAGAAACTAGACGCTGCCGTCAAATCTGGCGATCCGAGTTCGATGCAAGAAGTGGTATCGAAAGCAATTGAGAGATTTCAAAAGATCGCCCATTCAACGCGCCCCGGTGATACGCCCGTGAACGGAATTATCGCGCGACCTGAAGCTAAACTGTTCCAGATCTTTAGTGGCTGCAATCCGAGAGAAGGTCGAGGTACGAAACTGAAGAAAAGCAAATTCCCCAGGAGCGAATACGATGGAGAGGGAGGCATTAGTGTTATCTACTGCCATATTGACCCAGCGGTGATCCAAAAATATGACCAGCAGTTTGGGAAAGACGGTAAGACGAGAGCGATGATCACCGACGCCTGGGACGCATGGCTTCCGCACATTAATCTATCAGTAAAGACCGAAGGAGTCGCCGAGGACGGCGCCAATGTGGCAATTCGAGTTGGGCAAGTCGACGGCAAAGCGGGCACCAAGCTTGCGGAGGCTGATATCGCTGGGCCTAAGTTCTTGAGAAGCCGACTGTGCACGCTCATGATTGACGAAGATGAGAGCTTTACCGAGGAGAGATTTCAATGGATGATGACCCATGAATTGGGCCATATCCTCGGATTGGGGCATTACGCCGAAACCGGCATGATAATGGGCGAATGGTTGGACATGACGGTAAAGGAACCAACCGATTTAGACAAAGCAAGAGCCCAGGCTATTTGGGGATAGCCTGATCAATACTTGGGGCCGTGGGGTCAAGAAACTCAGCACATATTCAAACTCGTTGAGAATCTGGAGTCCACGCGCCCCAGCAGGATGAACCTCGGACGACGGTAGGTGTCGCGATAGCAGTAGCGGAACCTCTCCTCTCAACCCCCGCCCCGCGTCAACGGCCGCTGTCAGTTCGGGGAAAGGGACGTGGTGTGCTGGTCAGCGAGTTTTCCAAGAACCTATGTCGCTCAATTGAACTGACTGTATTGCGCAAGCTGATCGTTGAGCTTTAACTATGTGCTAGAGTTTGACAGAGCCCAATGAAGGGAGAAGCTCGATGTCAAACAGAAAGTATTTCACGCCTGAACAGAAAGTAGCGATTGTACGACGCCATCTGC